>SLMS01000145.1 GCA_007133495.1 Candidatus Sumerlaeota bacterium
CCGCCGGGGACGTAGGAGAAGTGCTCCTGGCTCCAGACGTTGGCCCGCGGGATGTTCAGTTCAGGTATGGTGAGGTAGCGGTGGGTGATCTGACCCTTGGCTGGTGGGCGGAATTCGGGCCGGCCGCGGTAGAGCCTAAGCTGGTAGGGCCCCGAGCCGAGGGAATCGACGGTGGCTTCGCCGCCGAAGTCGAGCCGGGCGGCTTCGGTTCCGCCGGGGTACTGATTGGGCCCGTAGCTGACGACGGCGTTGACGAAGTTCCCTTTCCGATCGGGCGCTGCCCCGCCGGCGATGGGACTGTCGGTGACGAAGCTGAGCTGCGGGGGGCTCATGTTCGGGTTCACGTCCAGCATGTACACGACATAGGGGTTGTTCCATGGGTCAGAAGGCCAACGGATGCCGCCGCTCTGGCCAAGGGCGTTGGGCCCCTGGCTGGGCAGGTCGGGGAAGAGCATGTAAACGAAGCCGCCGCGGCCCTGGGCGACGCCTGCGCGCTGGGTGGAGAAGGCGAAGTAGGGGCCATCCCACTGGTTGGCGAGGCGGTTGGCGCCTGCGGAGCCGACGATGCGGCCGTTGGTGTCGAGGCGGGTGAAGATTTCATCCCCGACGCCGAGCTGGGCGCCGATCAGGCTCATACGCTCGCGGCTTTCGGACAGCCAGGCGAGGCGCGGGAAGACCGAGGTGTCGAGGTTGGCGAATTCGAGCGCGGTGGCGATCTGGCGCGTTTCGCCGATGGCGGCCTTCCGCACGTTGGAGGTGAAGACCTGCTGAATGCTGATGACGGCCAGGCCGCTGAAAAGGGCGATCAGGGCTCCCACGATTAGGATTTCGATGAGCGTGAAGCCCCGCTCTCCCTTCCGGGAGCGGGCGAGCCGTGAAGTGTGTCGATAGCTTAGCACGTTTGGGAAGACCTCTTTTCTCTCGTCCCACTGGTTACCGGGGGTAACCGGCCTTCAGTTTGGGGCACTTGCCCGTGAGCGTCAACTTGTGTGCGGGCAGGAAATTGCCAATCATGGAGAATACGTCCAGGAGACGATTTCCGGCTTGGGCCTGTCGAGTGCCACGATGGCCTGCAGCGTTGATCCTCCCCGGGTTCCTTCGAGGGGATTCTCCTCCGGATCGAGGCTGTATCCATCGAGTAGGAATGCCCGGGAGTTGACCGTTATCCGGTCGTGAATTGACCGGAATTGGCGGAGCCGGGCGCAAGGATCATTCGCCGCGGAGCCGCCCCACAGTTCCTCGTCCACGAGGACGTCGGAGAGTCTTTCGTAGAGGACCGAGCTGCCGCCCCTGCCCGTGGCGACGCCCCGTTCGAGGTCGCGGCGCCGTTCCAGCAGTCGGGCGGCCTGCGGATCGGTGAAGCCGGCGCTGCGCAGGACGGGGTAGCTCGCGGTGTTGATGTTGATCAGCCCGTGGCGAAGGCCGGCCGGGCGGGGTGCGTACCGCGTCCATGCCAGGGCTTCGAGCTGCCGGGTGTACATGCGCTGGGGCATGCTGGCGCCGAGGGAGGCGACCTGAAGGTCGCCGAAGACCTCGCGGTCGTTCCATGGGTCGGGTGCTTTGTCAAGGCGTTCGGCATGGCGCCCCCGGGTCCAAGTTTCGAGGAGCCCTTCGGGGGTGGGGCGTTCGGCGGGCTCGACGGTGAAAATGTCCACGATGCGCGCGTCCAGACGCGAGGGGTCGCGGGCGATGGCCTGGGCGGAGAGCTGGTTCGAGCGGGGAGAGACGGCTTCGGGCCAGCTCCAGCGCGCTCCGGCCTCGCCCCCGTTTTCGGCGTAGCCGGCGAAGACGTCGAACAGTTCGAGCACGGAGGTGAACGGCACGTCCTGCGGGTAGGCGGCCAGGCGGGCCAGGTCCCGGGCGGTGCTGCCCTGGCTGGGAAGACTGAAGAATGGGGTGGCGCGGGCGACGTGGGCTTCGCGCACGACGGGGTTCACGCGCTGGAAGCTGTTCAGCAGGCTGTGCTGCGGGGTCATGTTGTAAACGAACCGGTCGATGAGCGCGCCGCTGGAGTCTTCAAGGTCCACTTCGTGGCGCCCTGGGTGGTCGGGCAGGTGGAGGCGCTGGTTTTCGACGAGGAGGCGGTTGCTGCGGTTGGGCACGCGGCCGAACAGGTCGTAGAAGGAGCCGTAGCCCTCGTAGTCCTCATCGCTGGGGGAGGCGCCGGACTTGTCGAAGTCGTCCGTGACGATGAGGAATCCGCGCGGCGGCAGGGTGCCTTCGAGCGGGATAGCAGTGGAGCCGACGCGGATGGCCCAATCGGAGAGCGAGAAGCTCTGGTCCCAGGGGTTGTGGATTTCGACGTACTGGCCGCCGCTGCCGTGGCCCGCGGGGTTGGGCGGTTTGGGATAGACTTCGGTGATGACGGGTGCGCGGGCGACGCCGAGGACTTTGCCTTCGCCGGTGCCGTCGGGCATTGTGGCGGGGACTTGGCCGGGCCGGCGCGCGTCCACGATATTGACGGCGAACTGGCGCAGGAGGATGTCCTCCTTTTCGCCGCGGTATTCCTTGGCCAGTGCTTCGTAGATTTCCTCCGCGGAGGCGTGGTTGATATCGACGAGGGCGTTTTCCGTGGCTCCGTCCTCGTTTTCCGAGGCGGCCTGGTGCCATTCCTGGGCGAGGCTGAAAACGGTGGCGTGGGGCCTGATGGCCTTGAGGAGTTCGGGGCTCACGCCCTCGATCTGAAGGAGTTCGGAGAGTGCCTGGAAGCGCCTGTCGTCGCCGAAAGCGGGTTGCCGTATGTCGGCGATGTACTCGGCTGTTTCGCTGGTGGCGGCGGTGGCGATTCTGGAGAGTGCTTCGATCCGCTCGGCCGGGCTGCCGAGGCAGGTGGCGGATAGGCGGGCCTGAAGCGAATCGCGGCGCGTTTCGCTGCGGGTGAAGACGTTGGCGGCCTGGCGGTTGGCGGTGTTGGCGGAGGCGAGTCCCGGGCGCCCGTCCTGCCCGAGGCGCCATGCCACGATGCGCTGGGACACGCCGCGTGCGTCCACGCGCACGCCGTACTGGCGGGAGATTGCTTCGAAGAAGTTCTGGAGTTGTTCGGCGCTGGCGGTGTTGATGTTCACGCGGCCCGAGAGGTCGTGAACGCGGAAATATGCGGAGGGCGTCCGGATGCCGGGATAGCGCGGGCCGGAGACGCGGAGCGTCTGGTTGTTGGCGGCGGGCTCTGCGCTTGTGCTGCCGGAGGGGCCGTCAGCGGGCTGTGCGGGGAAAGTGAGGAGCAGGTCCGCGGTGCCCACCGCCCCCTTGGGCAGTTGCGTGGCGAGTTGCTGGGAGGCGTTTTCCGCCCCTGCGGCGACAGACATGCGGTTCTGGACCGACTGGCCGAAGTTCTGGGCGGAGAGCACCTCCAGCCGGCTGGTGTAGGCCAGGGTGGCCGCAATCAGCACAAGGACGGAGAGGATCGCCAGAACGATGAGCACGGCGGAGCCACGTCTCCGCGCGCGGGCGCGGAGCGGTTTCGGGACAGGGGGCGACAGAATGAATGCCTTCATGGCAGTACCTCATCCCGAACAAATAGGTCGTACCTTGAATCCTGTATCACCGATTCCACGTTGACGACGGTGGAGAGGAAAACGGTGCGCAGTTGCCTTGGGCCGGGCCAGCCGGTGATTTCTTCGAGCGGCTGGCGCTCTGCGTTGACGGTTACCCGGACCAGGAACGATGCGGGGAGCTTGAAGGGCGGGACGCCGAAGGGGGCGTTGGCCGGCCGTACTTCCGGGAAGGTCTTTTCTTCGGCGTTCCATGCCGCAGTCCAGTAGGGTTTGCCCGGATTGACGCTCTCAACATCGTCATTTGCGTTCCATGCAAGCACATCGAAGCTGACCACTTCAAACAGAACCGGTTCGACGGTCTCGATGCTGGGGCCGATGGGCGGCGGATCGTCGGCGGTGATGCGAAGGAGGACGTTGCCTTCGCCTTCGAAAGCGCCAAGGCGGTAGGTGACGCGCTGGCGGGGGGCTTCGGGGCCCAGTGTGCCGGGCGGGATGATGAAGACGACCTCGTCGGCGGAGAAGCGCACGTCCTCATCGACCTGAAAGTCGCCGTGATCGGGGAGGTCCACGTAGTGGGGCCGTTCGAAGAGGCCGTTTATTTCGGCGTGGTTGTCGTGCTCGGGCTCCCAGTCACCGTCCTCGTCGAAGCCGGTGAAGAATTCCTCGTCGGCGATGCCGTCGCCGTCGTGGTCGATGTTGTCGCCGAAGGGGAGGCGGCGGTCGATGAGGAGGAACTGCTGGAAGTCTGGGTCTGTGTCGAGCTGGAGGCGTGCGAGGTCGCGGCTGATGAGGTCCACGGCGCTGCGCGCGGCGGAGTAGGCGCGGACGGATGCTTCGGCCTCGTCGGAGGCGCGCAGGATGCGGAGGAAGGCGGCGGTGGCGCCGCCGATGAAGATCATGGTGATGGCCAGCGCGACGATGGTTTCCACAAGGGTGACGCCGCGCCCGCGGGGGGAGACGATGCCGGTGGAAGAGGGGTAGCGTTGTGCCAAGTTTGTCATGAATTCATGGGGTTGCGGGGATTGGCGCCACGGGCGGCTCTCCGCACCCAAGGTCTCTCTACCGGCAGTATGGGACATCGGGAGCGGATTGTCTCCCGAAAATGAGGGCGGAAAGTTGGTGGCTTTTGGATGGCTCAGGGGTCAAACCGAAGTTCGTAGAGGACATCTGCCGAGGGCCGGAATTCGGGGTTGTAGCGGATGATAACGTGGGGGACGCCGGGGGTGCCGGGAGGGGGCGGGGGTTCGTCGCTGAGGAGCGAGCGGGAGTGGAACTGGTACACGAGCCGGTCGTCGAAGGGTGCAGTGACGGGGCCGGTGGGCTCTTCGAGGAAGGTGATCGCTTCGATGAGGCTGCCGGCCTGATCGTCGTCCCGGCGTATTTCCTCAGCTTTTTGCTGGGCGAGGAGGGCCGCGGCGCCGCGCAGGGAGGCTTCGGAGGAGGCGCGTAGCGCGGGGGGGAAGAACTGCAGGATGCCGATGATGCCGATGGCGAAGATGCCCACGGCGACGATCACTTCGAGGAGGGAGTACCCGCGACTTCCGCGGCGTTCAGCGCCGTACATTTGCCCAAACCCTTGGTTCCGCGGAGTTGGGGTACATCTGCACGGAGTAGAAGCTGTCCTCGTCGGCGGGGTCGTCGAATTCAAGGCGCAGGTGGACGGTGACGAAGGGGTTGGTGTCGTCGGGACGGAAAACAACCTGATGGACTCCCGAGTCGAAGCTGTCGGCATTTATTCTGAGCAGGTCGATGATAACGTCGTCGCCGAGATGCTCAGGGTGTACGGCCTTGGGCGCGCGGGGATCGAAGTTCTCGTCGAGATCGTCGATCCAGATGGCCGAGTTGTCGAGGTCGAGGACAAGGGCCGAGGGGAGGTTCGAGGCGATGGCGCGGTAGCGGGCCTGAACCATGGCGGCGCGCACCTTGTCGGCGGCGCTGCGGACGGTGGCGCCCTGACGGTAGTTGCCGTAGGCAAGCAGAGAGATGGTGACGGCGAACAGGACGATGGCGAGAACCACGAGCAGTTCCGCCAGCGAGAATCCGCGCCGGCGGACCTTGGAAAGGGGAGGGGTTTTCATTGTGTAAACCATCGAGGGCTCGCCGCAGTCTCCGCTCATGCCGTTACTAGTGTCTGGCCGCAAGGGCGGAGCTGTCAACCACTTGCATCAAGGGATTTTGCCCAAGGTGGTCCCGCCCGCAGGGGGGGTCAACCAAACAGGGCACTCCGGAGGTGGGTTTTTGACCTTTCGCCAGGGCGATGCGGCCGGCCCTGCCGACAGCCGGGGAGGGGGGTGCGCGCCGGAATGGCGCCGCCAATGGAGTGCGAAGACTTGCTGCCACCCCATGCCTGGTGGCGAGCTAGATGGCGCTGCGGGCAAGCCCGCGGCGCAAAGGCGGCGGCAAGCCGCGCGCACTCCAAGGGTACGCGGCACTCCCGGGGGAAGGCCCGGTAACAACATTGAGATGCGCTCCGCGGGGCGAGGGGGCGATACGCGGGGTTGACAGCAAAAGAGGTTCGGGAGTTGCTGGTGACTCCGGGCGGCGTGGGGGGATGTGCTCCTCAGCCACCCGCGGTCAAGCGATCAACGGAAACGGAACCCCGCCGGATGTCCTCTATTTTGACAAAACTCAGGGGGTTGGGCAAGCGGGCACTGGCCCGGGAGACCCCTCTCCCCTTTCCCGACACCCTGAGCATCGAGTCGAGCTACGCGTGCAATCTGAAGTGCGTGATGTGCCCGCGGCACTTCGAGGGCGTCCCGCAGGGCATGTTCACGCTGGAGATGTTCGAGAAGTTCATCGAGCCGTACATCCACAAGTTCAAGTACGTTCACCTGACGGGCTGGGGCGAGACGTTGATGAACAAGGAGATGCCTGAGCTGATCCGGCGGTGCCGCAAGGCGGGCTGCTGGACGTGCTTTACGAGCAACGGGCTGCTGCTCCGCCCGCCTCTGGACCGGCAGATTCTGGAGACGGACCTTGAGCTGATTTCCGTCTCCTGCGACGCGGACAACGCCGAAACCTACGAATACGTGCGCGGCAAGGAGACCTTCAACCTGCTGATCGAGCGGCTGACGGCGTTCAACCGCCTGCGCGAGGAGATGGGCGCACAGACCACCATGCAGTGGTCCTTCGTGCAGATGCGGCACAATTTCGAACAGCTTCCCGGCGCGGTGCGGCTTGCGGCCCGGTGCGGGTTCCACCGCGTGGTGGCGAAGCACATCGAAACGGTGATCAACCGCTCGGAGTTGGCCGACGCGATGTGGAACACGGGGATTGCTCCCGACTTGGAGCCCGAGTTGGTCGCCCGCCATGACGAGGTCCTGGATGAGGCCCGCCGCGTGGCGGATGAGGAGGGCATCACCCTGGAAGTCCACCCCCGCCGGATGCACCACCATGGCATGTGCATGGTCAAGCCGGTCACGAACCTTTTCGTGGACTACGAGGGGCGGGTCTCCTCCTGCTGCTATCTGAACAAGAACGATCTGCGGCCGTATAACCTGCCGGAGGAGAAGCCGAAGGACGATGGGATCTACGGCGATCTGCACCTTGGCGACCTGATGGAGTTCCTCGAGAGCGAGCGTTTCCGGGATTTCCAGCGCACATGGCTGCGCCGCGAAGTGCCCGAGGCCTGCCGCAACTGCCTTCAGATCAACCGGATGCACACGACTTCGCCGGACTGACGGGACCCCGGCGCCTCAGACAACCCTTTCGCACAACCGCAGGAACCGCCGGGCAAGGCGCTCGGGCGTTGCGCGGCGGGCTCGCTCGAGCCCGATGGCGACGCGGCGCCGGACCTCCGGGCCGGCCTCCAGCGCGCGCAGCATCTCGCTGCGCCAGCCCTCAGCGTCCTCCGGCGCGACGTAGGCAGCCGCCTCTCCCGCCACCTCGCGGAGCACCGGCAGGTCGGAGAGCACCAGCGGGGTGCCGCAGGCCATTGCTTCGAGCACGGGGAGGCCGAAGCCCTCTCCGCGCGAGGGGAGGACGAGCACGCCGGCGCGGCGGAGCGCGTCTGCCAGCTCCCGGTCCTCCGGCAGATGGGTGGTGTGCCAGGACACCGCGCATGGGGTGCGGCGGAGTTCGGCGAGCCGGTCGCGAGCGGATTCGGGAAAGCCGGCAAGGATGAGTTCCGGCCCTCCGCCCGGCAGTTCCACCGGGTCGCCAAGCGCGCGGAGAAGCACCTCGTGGTTCTTGCGGCGTTCGGCGTTGGCGATGCAGAGGATGGTGGGCTCCCGTCCCTCAAGCGGGGCCGGGAAGTGCACTTTGGGGTCCACGGCATGCGGGAGGACGGCGCGGCGGTTCTTCGGGATGCGCAGGCGTGCCCCGGCGCGGCGGGCCGCGTCACGCGAGGGGAACAGAACGGCGTCGGCGCGGCGCGTGGCGAGGCGGGTCCCCGCGCGCAGGTAGTAGCGGAAGGCTGGCGGGTAGGAGGCGGGCTGGCTCCAGAGCAGGTCGTCGTGCACCATGACGAGGCGCGCGACGCCGCAGGCGCGTGGTGGTGAGAGAAACGCGGGTGAGTAGAGCACGTCCGCCCCGAGGCTGCGGGCGAGCCGGGGGAGGCGTGCGGCGAGCCAGAGGTCCCCGGCGGGGTGGCTTTCGGGGTCGGCCGTGATGCCTTCTATTTGTAAGTGAGTGATTCCTTCCCATCGGCGCCGGAACGCCGGTGAGGCCATCTCCCCGGCCAGCCGCAGCACCGTCACCCGCCAGCCCTCCGCCTTCCCCTCCCTTAGCAGCCCCTCCAGCCCCAGCAGCAGCCGCCAGAGGGCGATGCCGACGCCGGTGGGCCGGGCGCGCAGGCACCGTCCGTCTATCAGCAGGTGGTGCCGGGCCCGGGCGTTGGAGGAGGGTGGCGGGTGCACGGCGCGGTGGCCGTCAGGCCAGGATGCCGTTCTGGCCGGTGAAGACGCTCCGGATATCCTCCGGGGTTTCGGCGTCCATGATGCGGCGCTTTACCGATTCGTCCTTCAGGCGGGTGACGAGCCGGGCGAGGATTTTGAGGAAGTCCGCCGACTGGGTGTTGTTGCACCCGATCATGACGACGATGTGGGTGGGCTGGCCGTCGAGCGAGTCGAACTGGATGCCCCGTTTGCTGCGGCCGATGGCGGCGACGAAGTCGGTGATGGAGGGAATCTTGACGTGGGGGATTGCCATGCCGGCGCCGACGCCGGTGGAGACGGTCTTTTCGCGCTCGTAGATTTTGCGCCGCAGTTCACCGGGGTCGTTGACCTTGTCGGATTCAGCAAGCAGGCTTATGAGTTCGTCGAGGACGTCGCTTTTCTTGGTGCTTTCGAGGTCGACGATCCTGTCTGCGCTGATGGCCTGCTCGGGGTTGAAGGGCATGAGGGAGACGCCTCCGGCGGTTGGCGGGAAACTCTGCGGCAGGGCCTGGAAGTTTCAGCGGCCCGCCACGGCGGGTCAAGCGCCCGGTGGTTCGAACAGCCGGCGCCGGTGACGCCAGATGGCAAGCAGCCCGGGCCGTGAAGGGAAGGCGGCACTGTTGCGGCGAAACTCCTCCATCTGCACCTCCCGCCAGGCGAGGAGCGATTCCATCCAGGCGGCGGTGCCCCGCCCGCGGGCGGCTTCGAGCGCCGGCCGGCCCGCCCGGAGCAGCTCCGCAAGTTCCCCTGCCCGGTCCTGTCTATACACGAGCAGGGGGTGGGGCTCCTCCTCGAAGATCGCATCGTTGGCAAGCAGTTCCTCGCCGGTGATGCCGGCGGCGGCGAGTTCGTCGAGGGGGAACGGAACGCGCCCGCTGGCGATCTCCCGCATCCAGAAGAGGAGGAGTTCAGAGTGCACCCAGTAGCGGCCGAGGGAATCGAGAGGCCCGGCGAGTTCCGCCACCGGCAGGTCCATCGCCGAGGCGAGCAGCCTGGCGGCACTGGCTCCGAGCTTCCGCGCGTACTGTTCGAGCACGACCCTGTCGCGGAAGTGCCGCTGCACGAGCCGGAGGTTCAGCGCGTCGAGATATTCAAGCAGGAGGTGGCCCGGCAGGGCGCTCCGGCGGGCAGCTTCCTCCCAGGCGGGGTGAAGGAGGAGCGGACGGGACTGCCCGGACCCTCCCGGGCCGGAGAGCCGGGCGGAGAAGGCGATGGCCTCGTCGCGGAGTTGGGAGCCGCCCTCGGCACTGAGGCGTTCGAGCCGGGATTCCATCCAGAGCAGTTGCGCCAGCACCGCCCGCACGTCCCGGCGTGCCGGACCGGGAAGCAGCCAGGTGGATGCGGCAAGCGCCCGGGAGCGTGCAGCGAGCAGACGGAGGGGGCTGGGCGGCGTGACGTTGGGGCGCGCTGTCATGGGAAAAAGACACGCCCGGGGGAGTTGGCTTCCCGGGCGCGCGGCTGCGGAGTGCGTGGAAGATTTCCGGCGGGGTGGTTTACTTCTTCGCGGCGGCGTAGCGCTTTGCCACCTCTTCCCAGTTCACCACGTTCCAGAAGGCGGCGATATAGTCGGGCCGGCGGTTCTGGTACTTGAGGTAGTAGGCGTGCTCCCACACGTCGAGTCCGAGGACGGGAGTGTTGCCTTCCATGAGGGGGCTGTCCTGGTTGGGTGTGGAGCAGACCTGCAGTTTGCCGTCCTTGCTGACGCACACCCACGCCCAGCCGCTTCCGAAGCGGGTGGTGGCAGCCTTGGTGAAGTCTTCCTTGAACTTGTCGAAGCCGCCCAGCTCGTTTTCGATGGCTGCGGCAAGATCGCCGGAGGGCTTTCCTCCACCGTTGGGGGAGAGGATCGTCCAGAACAGAGTGTGGTTGGCGTGCCCGCCGCCGTTGTTGCGCACGGCGGTGCGGATGTTTTCGGGGACGGCGGCGAGATCGGAGATCAGGTCCTCGACGGTCTTTGCCGCCAGCTCGGGGCTGTCCTTGAGCGCATCGTTGACCTTGGTGATGTAGGTCTGGTGGTGCTTGGTGTGGTGAATTTCCATGGTCTGGGCGTCGATGTGCGGTTCGAGAGCATCGTAGGGATAGGGGAGTTGCGGCAGGGTGTAGGCCATCGGGAAATCTCTCCGTCGTTTTGGGATTGTGAGCGTACAGTGACACCGGAGATGCCGGCAGCGCGGAAAGCGGGCCAGCCGTTCTTTGGCTCGGGAGACAGCTTTCCACGGTTCCTGTTGGTCCCGCAAATACCGGGCCGGGCGGTTTTCAGGGGGTGGACTCCAGGGCGTGGTCGATGGCGTCCAGCAGGTCGGGGATTTTGAAGGGCTTGGTGACGTAGCCGGCGGCGCCCTTCTTGAGCATGGCGCTGTGCTGTTCGACGCTGCCGTAGCCGGTGATGAGGATGACCTTGAGCCCGGGGCGGATTTCGAGGGCGCGCTCGAGGAGCTTTTCGCCGTCGGTCCCGGGCATCTGGATGTCGCTGATGAGGAGGTCGCAGGGTTCTTCGGCCTGGAGCCGCTCGATCGCCTGACAGCCGCCGGGGACGGCGTCGACGATGAAGCCCTCGTGGGTCAGGGTCTTCTGGAGGAGGTTGAGCATTTCGCTGTCGTCCTCGGCCAGGAGGAGCCGGGGGGCTTGCTGCATCGCCGGGGGACCACCTTCGCTTATGATAGAGGGGGACTTGCGGGCGGTTGCCAGTCCTCCGCAAGTGGAATCATGGGCGCGTGGCCCGGCCCGGGGCGCGTCCGCGGCCGGATTCGCGGAGGACCAGTCCGGCGAGCGCGTCCGCAAGGCGTTCCATGTCCTCAATCGTGGTGGCGCTGCCGGGGGTGATCCGCACCGCGGCGGAGGCGCGTTCCGGGTCGCCGGGGAACATGGCCTCCAAAACGGGAGAGGTCTCCATGACCCCGGTGGCACAGGCGGAGCCCGAAGAGACGGCGAAGCCGAGCCCGTCGAGCGCGATCACGAGATCGGCTCCGGAGAAGCCGGGAAAAGCGAGGTTCAGGAACCCGGACACGCGGGGAACGCCTTCCCCGTTGATGGAGAAGGGCACCGCACGGCGGCGCAGGCCGGAGAGGAGTGCGTCTTCCAGGGCGGAAAGGTGGCGCAGGTGGCCGCCGGCGCGTTCCCGGGCCAGCCGAACGGCAAGCGCAAAGCCGCAGATGGCGGCCACAGGTTGGGTGCCCGCGCGTTTTTCGCCCTCCTGGGGTCCTCCGGATATCTGGGGGAGGAGCTGCCCGATTCCGGGCCCGGCGAGCACCCCCACCCCAGGCGGGCCGCCGATCTTGTGGGAGGAGAGAGAAACGAGGTCCGCTCCGATGGCGGCGAGGGGCTCCTCGCGGACGGCAATGGCCTGCGTGGCGTCGCACAGCCATAGGCAACCGGTCTCATTCCGCCAGCGCCTCGCCTCGTCGAGGGGCTGGATGACACCGGTCTCATTCTGAACGGCCATGAGGCAGAGCAGGTCCGGCACCGGCTGCCCCCCACTGTCCTGGCCGAGCTCCCGTGGCGGGACGGTCTGGCCCTCGGAGGTCACCGGCAGCCAACGGAGTTCTGCGCGGCCGGTGGTTTCCAGCGCGGTGCAGGCTTCGCGGACACAGGAGTGCTCCAAAGCGGATAAAGCGATTAGAAGCGGGCGGGCCAGCGCCCTCCGCGCCTCCGCAAACCCTCTGATGGCAAGGTTGTTCGACTCCGAGGCGCCGGAGGTGAAGACGACCTCCGCGGGGGGGAGCCCGAGGGCGTCTGCGACCTCCTCGCGCGCGCCTTCGAGGAGCGCACGGGCCCGTTGGCCTTCGGTGTGCACGGAGGATGCGTTCAGGGGAAGGGTGAGGTGGCCTCCCATGCCCCCGGCCACTTCGGGAAGAATTGGGGATGTGGAGGCATGATCGAGGTAGGTGCGCTTCATGGGCTTTGCGACGTTACGGGGGGATGCGCCCCGGGGGCTGGGAAAAAAGCGCGCCGGCGGGTTTTATCCGGATAAAGGGGAGGTAAAATTTTGATTCTCTTCTGGTTAGGCCCGGCCCGGATTCCTTTGACTCGGCACGGAGCCGTCGATGTTCATGACAACAGGCCCGCAGGGGAATACCCTTGGAAATGAAGGGTTGACGTTCTTCCGACCCCCCGGTGGAACGGAGCCTGAGGAAAAGCGAGGCAGTTTGAATGACGTCCACCGGGACACCCCACGCTTCACTGCGATTCAGGACCATGACTTCCGCCAAGCGCCCACAAGATAACAGCCTCCTCTGCGCCGTCCTCGA
>SLMS01000326.1 GCA_007133495.1 Candidatus Sumerlaeota bacterium
AGAAACAACGTGCTGACGACCGCCAGAACAATCCCGATCACGAACGAAACATTCATCGCCTTGTAGGCCGCTTCCGCCCGCCGCCCAAGATCGCTCCCCGAAACCTTTTCCTGATCCGGCATGATCATTCACCTGTCTTCGTGGTGGTGGACTTCTTCCGGCGGGTGGAAGCCGTGCTCTTGCGCGTGGTGGACTTCTTCGCAGCCGGCTTGGCCGGGGCCTTCCCGGCAGGAGCGGCCTCCTCCGCCTTCTTGCGGGAAGATGTACTGGAGGACTTGGTCCCGGGTGAAGCGGATTCACCGGTCTTCTTCGTTTTCCGCGCCCGCGAAGTGGTGGCACTCGCGGGCTTGGAAGTCGAACTCTCCCCCTCCGCCGCGGCTGCCTTCCGTGTCCGTCCCGTGCTGGTGGTGGCGCGCTTGCGTGTTCTGGTGGAGGTAGTCTTCTTCTCCTCTTTCGCCTCCGGCTCCGGGCTCTCCGCCGCGGCCGGCTCCTTCGCCGCTTCCTCTTTCTTCGCGGGGGAGGCTGCCTTGCGGCGCGTCGTCCGGCGCCTTACCGGCTTCTTCTCTTCGGCGGGTGCCTCCGCCTTAGCCTCCTGCGCCGGTGCAGCAGCAGCCGCCTTCTGTTCCTCCGCGGCTGCCGGAGCGGGGCCCTGCAATCCCTCCACCGCGCGCTCCAGATCGTCGAGAATCGACAGCAAAGCCCCCGCCGGCTTCTTCGCCAACGAAGGCACCTTCAGCGGCGGCAGCGGCTTCGGAGGCTCCTGCGGTGCGGCCGGTGTACTCTTCGGCTCCTCTGCCACCGGCTCGGCCTTCGGCTGCTCCGTTGCGGCTTCTGCTGCCTCCTCCGTGCGCCGGCGGCGTCCCCGTCCCCCGCGCGTCCCGCGCCGGGTGCGGCGTTTGGCCGGAGACTCTTCAGCCTCCGAAGGAGCCGCACTACCTTGCGCCGCGGCCTCCTTTCCGCCGGTGCCAGCTTCCGGATCGGTTCCGTTTCCGCCCGCCGAAAGCGCCGCCTCCACCGCACGGGCCGCCTCCTCCACGTCCGGATCGCCATTGGTCAGCGCCACCGGTTCCCCCGGTGCACCCTCCCCGGCAGGAGAAGCTGCCTGCTGCTCTTCAAGTTCGCGCTCCCGCCTCCGCCGGCGTTCCGGCCCGCTCTCCCTCCGGCGCCGGCGCCTGCGGCCTCTGCCCGCCTCGGCCTCCCCTTCCGGAGCGGCGCCAGCAGCAGGTGCCTCCGCTGTCTCCTCAGCGGCGGGCGCCTTCGGAGCAGGCGCTGTGGAAAGGTCCAGCGTCTTGTCCGCCGGAATGCGCTCGGCCGGGAGTTCGAGGCCCTTGCTCTCCGGCAGAGAGATCGGCGTGAGCTGATAGTCCTCCATGTGCATTTCCGCCAGCGGCCGGCAGATCAGCTCCAGCCCCGAATCCGTGCGCAGCCGCTCCACGTACCCGCGAAACCGCGTGTTCAGCACCTCGACGAAGCTCGGGTGCGCGCTCAGCACCAGCGTCCGCAGACCGGGCTTCTCTGCCAGCGCCCGCCGGATGTCGTACTTCAACCGGCGCTGTAACTGGTCGCTGTTGCGGACAAAACCGCTCCCCTTGCAGTACGGGCAGGGGTCGTACGTCTGCTTCTGGAGGCTCGTGCGCTGGCGCTTGCGCGTGAGCAGCATCAGCCCGAAATCGGAATACCGCCCGATCGCCGTCCGCGAACGGTCGCCCGCCAGTTGCTTGCGCATCTCCTCCTGCAGCTTCTCCTGATGCCCCCGCGAGACCATGTCTATAAAGTCGATCACAATGATCCCGCCCATGTCGCGGATGCGGAGCTGGCGGGCGATCTCCTCGCACGCCTCAAGGTTCGTCTGCAGCGACGTCTTCTCCTGGTCGCGCCGGCCCGTGAATTTCCCCGTATTGACGTCTATCGCGGTGAGCGCCTCGTTCTCGTCGATCACGATCGAACCGCCGCTCTTGAGGAAAATCTTCTCCGCCAGCGACGCCTCGATCTGCTTCTCCACCCCGTAGCGCTCGAACAGCGACTCCGGCCCCTCGTAGGTCGTCACCCGGCCTTCCTGCCCCGGCATCTGGTCCGCCAGCTCGATGCGCAACGCCGCCGCATCGGTGGGATCGTCGCAGACGACCTCATCGAAATCCGGGGGAAACGCGTCCCGCACCATGCGCGAGATCAGTGACCGGTCGTTGTGCAGCAGCCCCGGCCCCTTCAGTTCCTTGTACTTGCCCAGGATCGAATCCCAAAGCTCCTCCAGCGTCTGCGCGTCGCGCCGCAACGCATCCTCGTCCTGATCGAGCCCCGCCGTGCGCACGATGAACGAGTGGTCCACAGTCTTCAGCGAGGACAGGATGCGCTTGAGCCGGTGCCGGTCTTCGCCTTGGGCGATCTTGCGCGAAACGCCCCCCTCCTGGCTGGGAAACGGCAGCATGACGACGTAACGCCCCGCCAGCGACAGGTTCGCCGTCACCCGCGGCGCCTTCCCCCCGATCTCGTCCTTCACCACCTGGACGATCAGGTCCTGGCCCTTCTTGACGGGGGCGGCGGCCTGCGGCTGGCGCGGGTCCTGCCGCGGCCGGCGGCCCGGACGCTGGATGCGCCCGGGAATCGTCGTCTGCGCCGCCTCCCGCAACGTCGCCTTCTGGTCGCCCGAGCCCAGCACCAGCGCCTCGGGCCGAATGTCCATGAAGTGCAGGAACATGTTCCGCTCAAGGCCCGCGTCGATAAACGCAGCCTGCAAGCCCGGGACCACGTCCTGGACCTTTCCCCGGTAGATGTTGTTGACGATGGTTTGCTCGTCGATTCGTTCGGTGTGTAGCTCTGCGAGGCGGTTGTTCTCTTCGAGAAAGGCGACGCGTACCTCGCACTCCTCGCGATTAATCAGTATCCGCTTGGGCATAAAGTTGTTCGAGTCCTTTGCGCTCGAGCCGGCAGAGAGCAGAAAGCGGGGCGCTGCTCGCGCCACGGAGACCCCGCGGCGGGCGCTGCCTGCGCAGACCGGCTGAAGAAAAAAAAGTGAGAGAGTCAGGCACCAAAGTGGGCGAAGCCGTTCCCATGGTTGCCGAAAATCCTGAAAAGGGCCGGTTTGGACCGTGTCCCAGACAGACTTTCCACAGCTTCCAAGCCTGCCGGAAGGAATCAGAACCACCCCGCCCCACCGCTGGCAATCCCAAAGTCCAATTTCGAAACTCCACGCTACCCGCACCGCAATCCCACGGTACCCGGCCACAGTGACCCGCCCCGGCGGATGCCGTCCACACCCTCCACGAAGTCCAACACGCCCACCATGCAGGGCTCACCACCC
>SLMS01000270.1 GCA_007133495.1 Candidatus Sumerlaeota bacterium
AAAACACGGTCGATAATGAATACCTTGGGGGCCTGCTGGCTGCGGAAGGTTTCAGCGTGGAGGCCGCCGACGAGGGCTCGCCCCCGGACGTCGTCGTCATCACCACGTGCGGGTTCCTGCACGCCGCGCGGGAGCAGTCCCGCGAGGAAATCCGCCGCTGGGCCGCCATACGGGAGCGGGCGGGCACGCGGCTGGGGGTGATCGGCTGCCTGGCCCAGCGCAATTCGCAGGAGCTGCTGCGCGAGTTCCCACAGATCGACTTTCTGGCCGGCGTGGGCGATTTCGAGCGGGTCGCCCGTCTGGCCGCCGGCAGCGGCAGAAGCCGCTTCCTTCCCGGGACCAACGGCAACGGCTGGGACCTTGGCCGGCAGAGCCCCTCCGCGGCTCCCGCCGAAGACATCGAGTTCGACGACCGGGAGTTTGCGCCCGACGCGCCCCGCGTTCTCGTCCCCCGGACCCTCCCCCGCCAGCGCCTCGACAGGCGGCCGCACGGCTTCCTCAAGATCAGCGACGGCTGCAACCACACGTGCACCTTCTGCAGCATCCCGCTCATGAAGGGCGTCTATACAAGCGTCCCCAGGCCCGTTCTGCTGGACGAGGCCCGCAGGATGCTCGATTCCGGCGTGCGGGAAATCAACATCGTGGCCCAGGACATCACCAAGTACGGCCTCGACACCGAGGGGCGCCTCGCCCTGCCGGACCTGCTCAAGGACCTCTGCGCCCTGCCGGGTGAGTTCTGGGTCCGGCTGTTCTACCTCTACCCGAGCACGGTGACGCGGGACCTCGTGGCGGTCCTGCGCGAGGAGCCGAAGATCGTCCGCTACCTCGACATACCGCTCCAGCACCTGCACGCGGACACGCTCCGCCGCATGAAGCGGCCCCACGGCCGGGAACGCACGCTGGACATGCTGCGGATGCTGCGGAGCGAGCTGCCGGACCTGACACTACGGACCACCTTCATTGTCGGCTTCCCCAGCGAATCGCGCCAGGAGTTCCAGACCCTGCTCGACGGCATGAAGGAAATCCGGTTCGAGCGCCTCGGCGTCTTCCCCTACTCCCGCGAGCCCGGCACCCCGGCCCACGACCTGCCGAACCAGATTCCCGCCAAGGTGGCGCTGCGCCGGCGTGAGAAGATCATGAAACTCCAGTCGAAGATCAGCCGCGAGTGGGCCGCCGCCCAAGTGGGCACCGAGCGCCGCTGCCTGATCGAGGGTCGGGTGCCGGACAGCGGCTGGTACGTGGCGCGCAGCCACAGCGAAGCTGCCGACATCGACGGGGTCATCCGCGTCCATTCCGAAGAGGAACTGGCGCCCGGTGATTTCGTCACCGCGCGCATCACGGAGGCGGACACCTACGACCTGACGGGCATTGCGGTCCAATAGACACCTTTGCGCATTTCTTGCACACATATGCGCAACAGCCGGGACGGCCGAGTTTCACAATGAAACCGACCCGAGCCCCTGTGCCGACTGTCCATTATTGATTTTGTATTGTTTAGCGCGAGAGTGCCACCGCGCAGGCATATTGCGCAAACCATTTTTGCTGGCTTTTTTCTGACAATTTGCAAACGTTTCGACAAGAAACATTGAAAAATGGGCACTTTCTGCGGAAAAAATCGCTCCGCATCCCGCGGATCACCGTTGCACGCGCGCCCCTCTCCGGCATACCCTTCGAGCGTGGTTGGGCTGGAGAGGGAGGACTCTCCCCCCCGAAAAGCCACACGCCTTCTGGCGTTTACATTTACTGCACCTCCCCAGGCCGCAAGGCTTGGGAAAGTGCCCAGGAGTACTTCATGCACAAGAGCCGGGGTTTCACCCTCATCGAACTGCTGATCGTCGTTGCGATCATTGCCATCCTTGCGGCCATCGCCGTGCCGAACTTCCTCGAAGCGCAGACCCGCTCGCGCGTCAGCCGCGTGCAGGCCGACATGCGGACGGCGGCAACAGCCATCGAGTCCTACATGATCGACCACAACCAGTACCCATACGACGGGTATCAGGCAGATGACCCGCAGAGGTACAACTACTGGTACCTGCCGCGCGACATCTCCACGCCCATAGCCTACATGACCTCCGCCAACCTGACCGACCCCTTCCGCTCCCAGCGGCAGGGCGAGGGGCACTGGCAGTTCGCCGACGTACGGTACCGCAACACTGAAGCGACTTGGGGCACAGCCTTTGCCGAGTTCGGCGGCACGCCCACCCGTTCGATCTACTTCGACCACATGATGCAGGATGTGGGCGGCTGGAGCCTCGTCTCTGTCGGGCCGGACGGCTACTACGGCCCGTCGGCATCCAGCTCCACGGACCTGTACCCCGGCGGCGCGGAGTCCTGGGAGACTCCCTCCGGCTACCCCGACCACCCGCAGCCCTACGATCCCACCAACGGAACCACGAGCTGGGGTGTGATCATCCGCTCGCAGCTTTCCCCCACGGGCTACGCCAACACCAACTAAGCCTTACCCAGAAGGCGGCTCGGAAACACCGTAAAGCCAGTTCCCACAAGGGCCTGCCGGGATTCCGGCGGGCCCTTTTTCCTTCCGTGGAGGTACCGGGTATGTAGGCAACTACTCAGGTGGGAAGTCCGGCCATTACTTTTCGTGGCTGGGAAGTCTTTCACCCCTTCCGGGTCAGGATATCGGCATATTTCCGGTCATTTTCGTGTTGCGCGGGCGCAACGGAACGCTCCAAGTTCCGTTGCAGAGGCTCACGGGCTCTTGCTCCGGGGCCTGCCAGATGCCAGGCGGCATCGCCACCACCACAAGAGTCCGGAGCGAAGAGCGCCCGGGGAAGGAAGAGGAGAAGCAGATGAAACGGAACAAAGGTTTTACCCTCATTGAACTGCTGATCGTTGTTGCGATCATCGCCATTCTGGCGGCCATCGCGGTCCCGAACTTCCTGGAAGCCCAGACGCGTGCGCAGGTATCGCGGGCACAGAGCGATTTGCGCGCTGTTGCCACAGGCCTTGAGTCCTACCACATCGACCACAATGCCTATCCGTTCGACTGGGACAGCCGGGGATGGCCGTGGTACGTGACCGACGTGGTGACAACGCCGATCGCCTACCTGCAGAACGCCTCGCGGATGAAGGACCTGTTCCGGAGACAGCACCAGTCCGGCGTAGTCGGCTTCGCGGTTGAGCGTTACCGGTACGTGAACTACCCTGCCAACTTGGGCCCGAACCCTTGGCCGCCCAGCCCGATCCCGGGCCCCTTCACGACCCGCTGGACAATGCAGGGCGGCGTTAGTCAGGCTGTCTATGCACAGGCGACCGAGCGTTTCGGCCTCTGGAAGC
>SLMS01000003.1 GCA_007133495.1 Candidatus Sumerlaeota bacterium
TGGCCGGTCCAGGGCTTGTCCGGACGGTGCGCAATGGCGTGCCGGGGGTGGGCGCCAATGAGGAGCCCGGTGTTCCCGGCGGACAGTGTATAGACGTTTGAGATGGAGTGCCCGGGGCGGGTCAGATGCCGGCGGAGGCGCTCACTTCGCCGCTTTCGCGGGGCTTTCCGTAGGATTCTTCCCACCACTGGTTGATGGCGGCGACGGTGCGTTCGGCGGCCTTGCCGTCCCAGAACGGAGGCGGTGCCCAGCCTGCGCGTTCCTGGGCGCGGGCGCGGCGGTAGGCTTCGATTATCCTGGTCGTGTCGTTTCCGGCGAGCTGGTTAGCACCGACCTTGACGGTTACCGGGCGTTCGGTGTTTTCCCGAAGGGTAATGCAGGGGACGCCGAGGATGGTGGATTCTTCCTGGATGCCGCCGGAATCGGTGAGGACGACTGCGGCGTTGGCGGTGAGCTTGAGGAAATCGAGGTACCCGGACGGGGGCGTGAGATGGAGGTTTTCCATCCCGTGGAGGCGCGCGGAGAGACCGAAGCGCTGGAGGTTTGCCTCCGTGCGTGGGTGGATGGGGAAGACGAGGGGCATGTCGCGCTGGATGCTGTCCATCGCGTCGATAATGCGTGCCATCGCGCCGGGGTCATCCACGTTTGAGGGCCGGTGGAGGGTCATGACGGCGTAGTGCTCTGGCCGGAGTCCCATTTCTTCGAGGACGCCGGAGGCTTCGGCCTTCTCGCGGTTGCGGAGCAGGGTGTCTATCATGACGTTGCCGACGAGGTGGATGCGTTCGGGGGCGATGCCTTCGTCGAGGAGGTTGTCCACGCCGCTCTGCTCGGTGCAGAAGAAGATTTCGCTGATGGAATCGGTGAGGATGCGGTTTATTTCCTCGGGCATGGAGCGGTCGAAGCTGCGCAGGCCGGCTTCGACGTGGATGAGCGGGATGCCGAGCTTCACGGCGACGAGGCCACAGGCGATGGTGCTGTTGACGTCGCCGACGACGAGGACGGCATCGGGGCGCTGGTCCTGAAGGACGGGCTCGATGGCGGTCATGACGGCGGCAGTCTGGACGGCGTGGCTACCGGAGCCCACGTCCAGGTTCATGTCCGGCTCGGGTATGCCGAGTTGCCGGAAGAACAGGTCGCTCATTTTTTCGTCGTAGTGCTGGCCGGTATGAACGAGTACGGGTTCGATGTGTGGGTAGGCGCGATAAGATTCGATCAGGGGCGCGATCTTCATGAAGTTCGGCCGCGCACCGACAATGTTGAGTATTTTCACTGTGGGACTGCTCCGGGTTCACGTGTCGACACGTGGAAGAGGGTCATTCCGGCCGCGAGCGGTGGGTGCCTGACTTTGCGCCGGGGACAAGCTGGGGTATTCCGGCGGCCCCGCTCGGGAAGCGGCGTGCTTCTTCGGGGGCTTCCTCTTCGAGGGTGACTCCTTCTTCCACAGCGGAGCCGACACAAATACGGCGGAGGACGTCAAGGAAAAGGCCGGCGAGCTCGTCGCGGTTGAAGTGCTGGCGGACGAATGACTGGCCGGCGGTGCCGAAGGCGCGGCACTGCTGAGGGTCGCGGGAGAGGCGGAGGGCGGCGTCGGCAAGCTCGACCGGGTTTTCGGGTTCGACGGCGACGCCGGCACCGGCTTCGCGAAGGAGCTTTGTGGCCAGGCCCCAGACGCCGAGGATGACGGGCCGGCCAAGGGCCATGGCCTCGAAGAGCTTCGAGGGCATGACGGTCTTGAAGAGTTCTGTCTTTCGGAGGTGGACGAGGCCGGCGCCACTTGCGGAGAGGATCTCGGGAATGCGGTCCTTGGGTAGGAGCCCGGTGAAGTGGACGTTCCGCAGTCCTTTCTTGCGGGCTTCGGCTTCGAGGTGAGCGCGCTCTGCGCCGTCCCCGACGATGAGCCAGGCGATCTCCGGGTGTTCCCGGGTGTGTTCGGCTGCACGGAGGACTGTTTCGAGCCCGTGGGCCATGCCGATGGTCCCGACGTAGCTGACGACGAACTTGCCGGTGATGCCGAGGCGCTCGAATTCCGGCGGAGTGCTGTTTGCCTGCAGGCGGAAGCGGTCGAAGTCGATGCCGTTATAGACGACGCTGACTTTTTTCGGCGGGACGGTGCTGACTTCCAGAAGCTTCTCGCGGTATCCGTCTCCGACGGTAATGATGTGATCAGCCTTGCTATACATCCAGTGGGCGAGCCTGCCGACGGTGTTGAGGATTGCCTTCTTCTTGCCTGCGCCGACGGCTTCGATGGATTCGGGCCAGATGTCCCGCACTTCGAGGACGAATTTTTCGTTCCGGTAGTATTTTGCGAAGGCGCCGATGAGCCCGCAGAAAAATTGCGGCGAGGTGGAGACGATGACGTCGTGCCGGCGGATGAACAGCAGGGCGAGCAGGCTCGAGCACATGAAGGAGACGTAGTTGATGCACCGGCGTATGCGCCTGCGGTTTGCGGCGATGAAGGTCCAGATGCGGATGACGCGTATGCCGTCGATGTTTTCTTCCTGCCAGAGTGCGTTCTGATGGCCTTCGTAGGGCCAGCCGTGGGGGGCGCTGGGGACGGGGCAGACGACGGTGACCTGGTGGCCCTGGCGGACCCAGCGGCGGGCGTGCTCGTATAGACGCGAGGCGGGCGCGTTCACCTCCGGGTGGAAGTAGTGCGAGAAGTAGAGGATGCGCAGCCGGCCGGGATGGAGGCGGCGTTCGATGCGGTCCGAAAGCCTGAACAGGCACGCGATGGGGAAACCGACCAGCATGACGAGGCTGATTCCCACCGCGACGGCCAGCACGGCGGATTTGGCCGCATAGACAAGGTGGATGGTGACGCCGATCTGCAGGGTCAGAATGAGGAAGAAGAGGACGACCCAGCGGGAGGAGAAGCCGATGCTGAGGAGGAGTGCGTGCAATTGGGCGGGGCGCTGCGGAGCCTCCACGCCGGTGCTGAGGCGGGAGAAGAGGGCCAGGGCACGTTCGGCCAGAGGGACGGCGCAGGCGATGAGGGGGACGAAGAGCATGGTGAGCGTGGGCCCCCATGTGCGCGAGGCCAGCGTGGACGCAGCCAGCAGGACGCCGATGAACATCTGCCCCACAACGCCGAAGGAGATGCGCTGGTCGGCACCGAGAAGAAGCAGGTGCCCGGCGCACATCCCTCCGATGATGAGCGGGAGGAGGACCACGTCGCTCCGCGCCCAGGAAAGCATGAGAGTGAAGAGAGTCAGTGCGACAACCATGACGACGCCGGGGGCGAGTCCCCGCAGGGCGTCGAGAACGGAGACTGTATAGACAACCGAGGCGAAGAA
>SLMS01000032.1 GCA_007133495.1 Candidatus Sumerlaeota bacterium
CCCACCTGCGCGCAAAGGCTTGCCACGCGTGCCACGTCCAGCCCGCCGCTCGCCAGCGCCAGGACGTTGCTGCCGACCTTGACGACGACCCGTTGCGGCATCCGCTGCGCAAAGGGCCAGTGCTTCGCGATTGCGGCAGCGTCTTCTCCGGCCTTTTTTTTGTCCAGCGCGGTCCCGCCCAACTCAGGACCCTCCGATGCGGAAATAGCAGACGTCCCCGTCCTGCATGACGTAGTCCTTGCCCTCGATGCGCATCCTACCCGCCTCGCGGGCGGCGGCAAGCCCTCCGCACGCCTCGACGTCCTCGTAACTCGTCACCTCCACGCGGATGAAGAGCTTTTCGAAGTCGGTGTGAATCTGCCCGGCGCAGCGCGGAGCCTTCCAGCCGTGGTGGAACGTCCAGGCGCGGACCTCCTTCTCGCTCCCGGTGAAGAACGTGCCAAGGCCAAGGAGGTGATAGGCGGCGTGCACCAGCCGGTCCAGGCCGCTCTCCTCCAGCCCGAGATCGCGGAGGAACTCCGCCTTCTCCTCCTCGTCGAGGGCGGCAATTTCGCTCTCCACCTTCGCGGAGACCACCATGACCTCCGCATCCTGCGTCGCGGCATGGGCGCGGACCTTCTCCACGGCTGGCAGCGTGTCCGCCTCCCGCAGTTGGTCCTCCGCCACGTTGCATACGTAGAGGATGGGCTTGGCGGTCAGCAGTTGATACCTTGAGAGCATCTGGCGCTCCAACTCGCTGCGCGGCGCGCGGAAGGCGAAGTGCTCGCCCTCCAACACGGTCAGCAGGTGGCGCTGGAACTCCACCTCGGGTTCCAGCGACCTGTCGCCGCGGGCCGATTTGATCGTTCTTTCGAGCTGCCTTTCGATGCTGGCGTAATCGGCGAGGATCAACTCCAGGTTGACCGTTTCGATATCCTTGAGCGGATCGTACCCGCCGGAGACGTGCGCCACCTCCTCGTCCTCGAAACAGCGCACCACCTCGATAATCGCGTCCACTTCGCGGATATGAGAGAGGAACTGGTTGCCGAGGCCCTCTCCTTTGGAGGCCCCGCGTACCAGCCCGGCAATGTCCACGAATTCGAACGCGGTGGGAATTGTACGGCGCGGTTTTATAAAGCCTTCGAGCACGCCGAGCCGCGAATCGGGGACTTCCACCACGCCGACGTTGGGATCGATCGTACAGAACGGATAGTTGGCGGCTTCGGCGCCCGCGGCCGTTATCGCGTTGAAAAGGGTGCTCTTCCCGACGTTCGGGAGGCCGACGATACCGGCCTGCAGGGGCATGAAAAAAAACTCCGCAAAGGAATTGCCGGGATTGCTGTCCCGGCGGAGCGGGGTTCTGGCGCGCCCGCCCCCACTGGCGCAACGGGGAACTTCCCGCCCGATGGAACGCGGCAAGGGCGCCGCGCCGGAAAGCGAATGCCGGTTATCGTTTTTCTGCCACGCCGGCTTTTTCTTTTAGAGCGTGCAACTCGCGGCGCAGGCGCTCGCTCGGTTCGACGGGATAGGCTGGCTCCGCGGCGTCAAGACGGCGCAAACGTTCGGGGAGCGATTCCAGCCCGGCACGTGCCCGCTCGCGAACGGTTTCCAGCTTCTCCCGTCCGGCTGCAAGCCGCCGACCATCCTCCATCACCGGCCGGAGAAGCGGCTCGCCCGGCAGCTCCTCGTCCGCGGCCGCGAGCGTGTCGCGCACCATGGTGCCGCTCTCAAGAGTCCGGAAAACCTGCTTCGCCCCGGGATAGATGGTCTTGCGCGCGGAGAACTTCGCCCGCGGGGCGCCCGCGTAGTGCACCAGCTTGTACGCAATGTCTATTGCGGGGACATCGCTGCTGACAGCGAGTTGCGTCCCGACGCCAAAGCCATCCAGCGGCGCCCCGGCAGCGATCAGCCCGGCGATTTCGTGCTCCCCGAGTCCGCCCGAGGCGAGTACCTTGACGTGCTGAAGGCCCGCATCGTCCAGAAGACGCCGCGCCTCGCGGGAGAGTTCGAGCAAATCACCCGAGTCCAGCCGTATCGCTTTTACCCTGAACGACCGGCCCAGTTCCCGCGCCAGCGCGATGACGTGCCGGACGCCATCAATCGTGTCGTATGTATCCACAAGCAACGTCGTCTCGGGGAACGTCTCCTGAAAACGGCGCAATGCCTCCAACTCATCCTCGTGCGCCTGTACGAAGCTGTGGGCCATTGTGCCAGACACCGGAATGCCATAGCGCCGGCCCGCTTCGAGAAGTGAGGTGCCCGCCAGCCCGCCGATCCAGGTCCCGCGTGCCGCCGCGAGCGCCGAATCACTCCCGTGGGCGCGGCGGGCGCCAAAGTCGAATACCGGTTTGCCGGCCGCGGCGAGGGCAATACGCGCCGCTTTCGACGCTGCCAGCGTCTGAAAATGCACCTGATTGAGCACGATTGTTTCGAGTATCTGCGCCTCGGACATCGGCGCACTCACACGCAGGAGCGGTTCGTTCGCGAAAACCGGCGTTCCCTCCGGCATCGCTTCCACGCTGCCGCTGAACCGGAAGCCGCTCAGCCAATCGAGAAAAGTATCGGAAAACTTTCCGAGGCCGTGCAAATAGTCCATGTCGTCAGCGGTGTATCGAAATTGTTCCAAGCCTTCGAGGACGCTGTCCAGCCCGGCGGCGAGGTAGAAATTCCTGCCCTCCATCTTGCGGAAAAAGACTTCAAACTGCGCCCGGGCGGTTTCGCCGTGCTCCAGATACGCCTGGGCCATCGTCAGCTCGTATAGATCGGTGAAGAGCCCGCCACGCGGGTCCGGCCTCATGCCGCGTCTCCGGCCAGGACGTGGACGCCAGCGTCGCGCAGCTCCTCGACCGTCCTGCGGCCGCCTTCCTCGTCGATCGGGCGCGTGGCGGCTTCGATCAGCTCGACGTCGAAGCCGGCCTTGCGGGCGTCGAGCGCTGTCTGCCGCACGCAGACGTCCTGCGCCAGCCCGCCGATCCACAGGCGCTTGATGCCGGCCGAGCGCAACTCCTCCGCAAGCGGCCCCGCCTGAAACGCGGAGTACTCGTCACTTTCGAGCTTCGTCCCCTTGTTGAGGACGTGTGCATCCTCCGGCAGCGCCAGCTCCGGATGAAAAGCCGCGCCGTCTGTGTCCTGCACGCAGTGCGGTGGCCAGGGGCCATCCTCGGATTCGAAGCTCGCGTGGCCCTTCGGGTGCCAATCGCGCGAGGCATAGACGGGCACGTTCTCCGCCCGTGCGCGCTCGATCCACCGGTTGAGCACAGGCACCACTGCATCCCCGCCGGGTACGGCAAGCGCCCCGCCCGGGCAGAAGTCGTTCTGCACATCCACGATAAAGAGTGCGTCGCCGGATCGGAATCCCGGTTCCATGATCGGTTTCACCTCCTTCGCCAGCGGTTTCCCGAATACGGAAGGCGAATGCCGCAACGGCAGAGGGAAGGCTTCTGTGTGCGCTCCCGCGGCAGGGAGCCTCGTGAACGAAGCAGGCCCTCACCTTTCCATCAGGTAGCAGGCTCCGCGCCCGGTGCAATGGAGGATTTCCGCCCTGTCCTTTCATGGGTGGGTCTGACAATCCGCTGGACGCGGGCCTCCGCTCTCCCGAACAGTTCCCACCACAGACTTGGAGCGTGGAGGACCATCATGGGAAGCAAGCGCATCGCCATCACCCGCAGGGAACTGCTCAAGACCACCGGCCTTGTGGCCGCCGGAGCCGGTCTGGCCGGCCTCGCACACCCGGCCGCAGCCGCGTCTTCGGCGCCCTCGCCAAACCGCCAGCGGGTCCTCCGCATCGGCCACCTCACCGACATGCACATCCGCCCCACTGGCAGGGGCCCCACCGGGCTCGTGGCGTGCCTGGAACACGTTCAGTCCCTTTCCGACCGGCCGGACATCATCTTCAACGGCGGGGATGCCATCATGAGTGCCCTCGGAGCCGACAAGGACTCCACCCGCGCCCAGTGGGAAATCTGGCACAAGATCATGAACGAGAACCTCGAACTCCCCATGATCCACTGCATTGGCAACCACGACGTGTGGGGCTGGCAGCGCTCCCGCGCCGGAACCACCGGCGACGAGCCGCTCTACGGGAAGGCGTGGGTGAAGGAGGAACTCGAACTGGAGAGCGGCTTCTACAGCTTCGACAAAGCGGGATGGCACTTCACCGTGCTCGACAGTGTGCGCGAGCGCGGCGGCGGTGCCTACCAGCCGCTCCTGGAGGAGGACCAGATCGAATGGCTCAAGGCGGACCTCGACGCCGTGCCCACCGAAACGCCCATCCTCATCCTGTCCCACGTGCCGGTCATCAGCGTCACGCCGTACTTCTTCTACGACGACATCGTGGAGAACTACCAGTTCCGCGTGGCCGGCGCCCTCATGCATCAGGACGTCCACCGGCTGCGCGACCTCTTCGCCAACTACCCCAACATCAAGGTCTGCCTGAGCGGCCACGTCCACCTTGTGGACCGGGTGGACTACAACGGCATCACCTACCTGTGCAACGGGGCGGTCTCCGGCTCATGGTGGCACGGGCGCTATCAGGACTGCGAGCCCGGCTACGCGCTGGTGGACCTCTACGACGACGGCAGCTTCGAGCGCGAGTACATCGAGTACGAGTGGGACGTGGGGGAGTAACGGCACCACAGCATCGGCCCTGTCTCCCACCCGGCATGCGGCCATGCGGCGGCAAAGAAATCTGCTCCGGAGCGAAAATGGACATTGACATCCAGATGTACGCATATACCCTCCTCGCAGAGTCGCGGCGGCGCCCCACACCCCCCACGCACGCCGCCGCGCTCCAAACAACTCACTAAGGAGATCACCCCACATGCCAGCCACCATAGACGCCGCAACCCCAGTCGGCCAACTGGTCACCGAAAGCCCCAATCGGGCCCGTATCTTTGAGCAATACGGCATCGACTACTGCTGCGGCGGAAAGCTGCCCCTGACCGAGGCCTGCCAAGCCAAGGGGGCCGACCCGGAGACCGTTGCCGCCAGGATCGCTGAACTCGACGCCGCCGAGCCACCCGCCGAGGCGGACTGGACGAAGCTTTCCCTGTCCGAACTCTGCGACCACATCGTCGAGGTCCATCACGGCTACCTGCGCGAGGAGCTCCCCCGGATCGGAGCCATGACCGAGAAGGTCGCTTCCGTCCATGGCGAAAACCATCCGGAAACCATCGCCATCAACAACGTCTTCAAGGGCTTCGTCGCGGAGATAGAGAACCACGCAGGGAAGGAGGAGAACATCCTCTTCCCGTGGATCAAGCGCATCGAGCAGGGCCAGACTGCCGGACCCTTCCCCAACGACGCCGTCGGCAGCCCCATCCAGTGCATGGAGCACGAGCACGCCGAGGCGGGCGAGGCGCTGGCCAAGATGAACGAACTGACGGATGGCTACAACCCGCCCATGCACGCCTGCAACACTTGGCGGGTGCTGTACGATGCTCTGGCCCGCCTCGAGAAGGACATGCACATTCACATACACAAGGAAAACAACGTCCTTTTCCCTCGCACGCTGGAAGCGGTCAAAACGTGAAACGGTTCGCCATTGGGGCACGGAGAGTAGCAATCATGGGAGGGTAGCTCCCAAGGCCACGGCCTTGTATAATCGCCCCGACAGTCCTCTCCGTGCCCCAGGCGATACGATATACCTGCATCTCCCATCGCCCGGGTAATCGATATGAGCACTGCCAGCATCCATCCGTCCGAGCAGGACACCGAACTCCAGCGAAGGAAGCAGGAAACACTGCAGCTTCTGACGGCCGGGAATCCCGCCGGAATCCACAAGGGGTTCTTCCTCTCCGGCATTGCGATCATTCTCACCTTCGGAGCGGTGTGGGGAGCGTATCTGCTCCTCCGCATTGCGATGGAGGGGTCCTTCACGTCGGTGGGCATTCACGAAGTGAACGCCCACGGTCACGCCCAGATTTTCGGCTGGGTGGGGCTTTTCGTGATGGGCTTCGCCTATCTGATGTTCCCGCGTTTCAAGCAGACGGCGCTTTCCTGGCCCGCGGGGGCGAAGCTGTCCCTCGTGCTGATGCTGATCGGGATTATTCTGCGTTCTGCGCTGGAGCCGTTTGCCCAGACGGCTCCGTGGACGGTCTGGGGGGCGCTCTTCGGCAACGGGCTGGAGTTGATCGCCATCGGAATCTTCCTCCATCAAATGGTGGGGCTGATGAGGCGTTCGGTGCAGGAGATCAACGGCTCAGACGTCCTGATCCTGAGCGCCCTGGGCTGGTTTGCGGTGCAGGCGGTTTACGAGACTGTCTATTTCGCCGCCATCGCCTGGGCGCCCACGCGCGAGGCGATGCTGCACCTTGTCGCCACGTGGCAGGCACCGCTCCGGGACGCACAGATTCATGGCTTTTCCATGCTGATCATTTTCGGAGTCAGCCTGCGCATCCTTCCCGCGTTTTTCGGTTGGAGGACACCACCGGCCGGGGCGGGGAAGTGGCTTGCCGTTGTGCTGAGCGCGGCGGTGCTGGTGCAGATTGTCTCGTTTATACTCATGCGGGAGGTGGGATACCGCTGGGGGGCTCTCTGGGCCGTGGCAGCCGTGGTGCTGCTCGTGGGAGCGCTCTGGCAGGTGAAGACGCTCGGAGTGTTCGGCCCGGCGGGCCTGCACAACCGAAGCGTCAAGTACGTGCGCACGGCCTATGCGTGGCTGCTGCTCTCGCTGGTGATGCTGGTTTCGCTGCCAGTCTGGCAGTTCGGTATTCTGCCGCGGCTGGCACCGGAAGGCGGTGCCGTGGAGATCGGCTTCTCGCACGCGTACTACGGGTCTATACGCCATGCAATTACGGTCGGGTTCATCAGCCTCATGATCATGGGTGTGGGCGCCTTCGTTGCGGCCGAAACCCGGTGGGGGAAGAACCTGCCGAAGCTGCCGGCACTGTGGCTTCCGTTCATCCTCGTGAACATCGGCTGCGCCATGCGGGTCTTTTTCCAGCTAACCACCGACATTGGCGCCTGGGCGTTCCCCATCACGGGCGTGAGCGGCATTCTCGAAGTCACCGGGATCGCCATCTGGGGTGGGCATATGGCGAAGGTGATGCTCGGCCGGTAGGCAAACCCCTCCGGCCGGGCAGCCTCCTGCTGCAGCCTTCCCCCTACACCTTCAGGAATATCTTCTTTCGGTAGAGCGGGTACAGCAACAGGCACCACAGGATCACGTAACTGATGCCCCACATGAACGAGGCCAGCTCGGGCGTCTCGATGTTTGCCGTATAGATATTCCTGTAGAGCCACGTGCGCAGGGCGATGGTCTCCTCGTCCACCGTGAACCGTATATACCGGGACATGGTCAGCGCCATGATCGTCGATGCCCAGAAGAGCAGAATGGCGTTTGTGCCGAAGACGACGAGCGGCAGGCTCCAGCGCTTCCACATCTTCACGTCGATGAAATAGTAGCAGACGGCGAGGATCGTCATCGCCCAGCCGGCAGTAAAGACGACGAAGCTGCTGCTCCAGATTTTCTTGTTAATCGGGAAGAACGTTTCCATGCAGAGCCCGGCAAGAATCAGCACGCCACCCATGCAGGCCATGCCGATGACCTTGTCCCGGCGCTCCCATGCGGTCTTGAGCCATGTACCCGTAAGCGTGCCGACAAGCACCGTCGCCATGGCGGGAAGGGTACTGAGCAGCCCCTCCGGATCAGGACGGCGTCTATACAGATTATCGCCGAATATTTGCGTGTCTAGCCAGTCGTTGAGCTTCCCGGGGAACGGGACTCCCTCCGGAGGGTCGCGCCGCGCCATCTCATAGCCTTCCGGCGCGTCGAAGTAGCGCATAATGATCCAATAGCCCCACACAATGACAATCGCCCAGAGCAGCCGGCCCTTCCACGACGTCAGCAACATGATAATCGAGACGCCGAAGTAGCACCAGGCAATACGCTGCAGGACGCCGGGGATGCGCTGGCTGCCGAACTCTCCCAGCGAGGCCAGAAAAAGTATCACCCCGCCACCGAGCAGTCCCCAGCCAAGCAGTTTGTTGCGCTTGTCTGCGGCTGTTTCGCCGAAACTGAAAAGCGGTTCCCTCGAAAAGACGAACCAGAACCCCGCCAGCATCATCGCGTAGGAGGTCATGTTCCACCACTTGCCGCCGGAGAATGCGCCAATGGAAAAGCCGAGGATAATGAGTATGGCGCTCCGACGGACGACGTGCGCGAACATGCGCCAGCGGTCCGCCCCCGCTCCGATCCGCTTGTCGAAGGAGAAGGTCATCGCCACGCCGACGATGAACAGAAAGAACGGAAAGACAAAATCCGTCGGTGTCCACCCGTCCCATTGCGCGTGTCCCAGCGGCGCATACATGTGCGCCCACGACCCCGGGTTGTTCACGAGCACCATCGATGCGATGGTTAGCCCCCGGAAAGCATCGAGCGAGACCAACCGTTGCTGCTCGCCTGCCAGTACGGTTTCCGCCATGTGTCCACTCCATCCTCGGCGTGTTGAACTGCCCGGCTCCTGCCTCCGCTTGGACCGGTCAACCAAGAACGCCCGCCGGTTCGGCAGGGGTCAAGGCGCGAATTCCCTCATGCGGCCGGTTGGGGGGGGCGGCTTCAGGGTCCCTTCAGCGCGATGATCTTGTCCGCGATCCGCCGGCGAAGCCGGTCGTAGTCCTCGGGGAGGAGGTCCTCTTCGGGCCTTGGCCGGTCGAAAATGTCTGCCTGTGGCCGGTCCGCCAGTTCGGGGGGAATGGGCTGGCGGTAGTTGGCAAGATTGATTGCTGAACGAATCTCCGCGAGGAGGTCCTCCGCAGCACGAACCGTCTCCCGGGCAGTGGGGTTGTCCTTTGCTGCCTCGATGGCCGCCTCAAGGGTCCTCAAATAACGGTAGTCGTCTATGCCTTGGCGCACCGCTGCCCATCCGATCGTTGGGATGGGTCCCTCGGCGGTTGGATAGACAAAGCTGAATTGATTCGTCCACTCAAGCCAATCCTCCTCCACGTCCTCGTGGGAGCCGATGCTCCCGAATCGGCTGTAGAACCCGCCATCGTAATATGCCCAATAGGACACTCCGCGAAGGCCGGCGCTCCACGCCCAGAAACCGAAGTAGTAGCGGCTGATCTCCGGCTGGGTGGGAGAAAAGTGACACTCGTAGGCCCAGAGCTCCCTGCCTTGCGCGGCCGCCTCCTCGGCCATGCCGTCCCGCACCGCACCGCCTCCGAGTATCCAGATGTCATAGTAATGGCCCACGTCCTCGATGGCCTGAGGGCCGAGTGCCGTTGTTGTCCGTATATCGTACTCGGGGTGTGCCTCCCGAAACTCGTTGAGGCGTGCCATGACACTCTCCACGGCTGGGTAACGGCCAGGCGAAGGCTCATCAATCATATAGAAGAGTAGTTCCGGATATCCGTGTTCCCGCCCCGCATCCAGAACCGCCTGCCAGACATCACCCCCGTAGGACTCTGCCCCGACCCACACAAGCGGATTCTCCCCGGCCGGCAGGCCCGCACTGTCCATGGCCTCCACCAGTGGCGCCATTGGAAGGTAGTCCGGATGGGCGCCGTGCAGGATGTCTCCACTTGGACGGAAATAACCGGTCACGGTGGTCATGCCGTGCTCCGCCATATCCGCGTAAAGCATGTGCTGATACTCGATGGTGCGGAATTTCTCCGGCAAAAGGTGCGGCGAGTGGTACATGAAGAACGCAATGTCTTCGACGTCTGCAAGCCGGAAGGGCAGAACCTCGACGGCCAGCTCGAGGCTTGCAGCCTCTTGCGTCTCAGGCTCGATCAGTACAGAGGTTGTATAGACACCAGGTTCGGCATCCTCCGACACCTGTACCGTCAGCCAGTACCGCTGTGTCGTGCCCTTCGGGATATCGAGCGGTTCTGCCGGAACGAGATAGGTTTCCTCCGGCAGGTACTCGTCGGGATTGAGCCACCTTGTCATCGACCGGACGGTCCGTATATCCACCTGCCGGGCGGAAATGACCTCCCCTTCGGGCGTCTCAAGGGGTCGGGAAAGCCGGATGTGGACGCCGGACAAGTCGGTGCTCAACGGACGGACGGCAAAGCTGGCGGGCTCGTGCTCGCCGGGGGTGGCGAAAAGCCTCATTGAGCTGTCCGGGTCTCCCGTCTCAGGCACGGAGTGAACGCTCCCCTTTGCCGCGTAATGCATGGGCCAGACGGCGTAGGACTCGCCGGATGGAAGCTCCATCTCGCCCGGGACCTCGGACACGTCCTCGCCCGGTGCGGCCACGAAGCGGATATTGTCGAGCCGGATGTCTATACTGTCGCCCTCCCGCAGCGCCTCCGTCCGGGCACCAATACGGAAATACCAGAGACGGGTGCCGTACTCTTCGTGCTCGCCGAGGTCCAGCCCCTCAACGTCCCATCGAATTTCCTTCCAGCCGCCGGTCATCTCGCCGCGTTTAACGACTGTGCGTTCCGGAGCCCTTCCGTGGCCAACGAGCTGCACGAATATCGGTGGGCTGTTTTCCGCCATGGATTTCACATGGAACCGCACCTCGCGCACGTCCCCCCAATTCTGCCCGAAAAGTCGGTTGAACATGATAAACTCAGGTGGCTCCTCGCGGGACAGTACCTCGCTGATATGGTTCTCCGTCACCGTCCAGGCGATGCTGCCGCTGCCCTGGACACTGGCCTCGTTGTCTATAGAGAGCTTGCCGGCGCGATGATCTTCGTATCCCCTTGGGTTCCATGCCGGCTGCCAGAATATCGGCGCCATGATTTCGAGGTCGTTGCAGCCGTCGAAAAGATACTCCCGCAGGTCATCGTCCGCTTTGGCAGGCCGTGCAAGCCCGCTGAGAATAATTCCGGCGCTGATCAAGACGATAATCGCCCGCATTCGTTACTCCGCGTTCATCAGAAGTCCAGCCACGGCGGCCCGGACGCGCGCGAACTCTTCCGGGCCGTCCGTATAGTCCGTGAAATTGCGCGTGACCTCACGGACCAGTTTCATGACTGCATCCCTCCCTGCTGCTTCCTCCGCCATCTTCAGCAGCTCATAGTCCTGCAGGCCCTCGCGGATAAGCTCAAGGCGTACCGACGGCGCCGGTCCATCCTCGGCGGGATAGAACAGCGACCCGTCCCCCCACAACGCCGGGTCCAGCCGTTTCACCGTCGCCTGGTCCGTCCAGGGGTCCTGCACCTGGTCCCAATAGGTACTTTGCCAGAAAAGGTAGCCGGAAACCGGCTCCTCTGCGTATATCTGCCAGAAGAGCAGCCGGTGTTCCAGCGCGGTATGATTCAGCAGAATATTGCACCAGCCGCCCCGCGGCGCCAGCGCCGTATAGAGCCAGATTTCGTCCCCTTCCTCCCAGCGTTCGCGGGCCTGCTCCTGTATCCTGCTGCCGAGCGTGTGCCCATGATGATAGTAGTCCGTCTGGACCCCCCAGAGGTCTATCACTCCGGCCAGATGATCGAACGGGGTGGACTTGTCCTCCAGGCCGGTGAAGAACGGCAACAGGTAGCGATAGTCCGGACACACCTCGCCAAGGTACTCAACCTGTCCGCGCGCCGTGTCGAATTCGGTCGCCGTTTCCGGCTCGTCTATATTGTAGAAGTAGGCTTTCTCGCCAACCCCGAGCGCGGTCAGCTCATCACAGAGCGCCTGCATGCGCCCCCTGTCGCCGTGGTAGTCCATCAGGAAAGTGGTGACACGGTCGTCCAAGAGGTAACGGCGTCCGCGCTCTTCCTGCAGTCCATAAGGCACCCGGTATGCCGTGAGGCGATAGTCCAGAAGCGCCTTGTAGTACAGCTCGTACAGCTCCCAATAGTCGTCCGACCACAGCTCCACATCATAAAAATCAGCGAAACCCTCTCCGCCGAGCCCAATGGCCGTTTGCAGGGAACGGCGCTCCGGCATCTCGAAATCCCAGGCTGCCACCGTGACAGGAATGTCCTTGTTGCCGATTACGAGAGTCCCTTCGGCATTACTTTCTATCCGCAGCCGGACCCAAAGCGGCTTCGTCGTACCCGGCTCCAGTTCAATCTCGCTGGCGGGAACGAGCGGATCGGGATAGACAGGCCGGCGGTGTTCCGGAAACTCCTCGGGGTAACCCCACTCCGCGACATCGGGAGTGTCTATATAAAGGACCTCGAAGATGGCCGCACCTTCCAAGTCTGTGCCCACGGTCACCGCCGCCGCCGCCTCCGAGCGGACGGCCACCTGAAAGGCAACGTACTCCCCCACCGCCCCTTCCAAGGTTGCCGGGTTCCGTCCTTCGGGGAGCGTGTCGGGAAAAATCTTCTGCGTGGAAGGGAAGGCCGCCACCTGCAACCCGCCGGACTCCCCGGCCCGGGCACCGGCGCTCAACAGGACCGTCAACGCGAAGGCACCCAGGACAGACGGTACAGCCACTTTAGCCATCGTTCTTCCCCCGACGAAACGGCCGAAACGGCAGTTTATTGGAGCGAGAGAATACGCCCTCCTGCCGGAGCTTCAAGCCCATTATCCCGCCCGGCGCACGGTCAAGCGCTTCTCCCCCACCGCCCAGGGTGATGATCGGACTGTTCTAAAGGAAAGTGGCGTTCCCGAGAGGATTCGAACCTCTGACCTTCTGCTCCGGAGGCA
>SLMS01000238.1 GCA_007133495.1 Candidatus Sumerlaeota bacterium
GGCGGTCGCGGTGGGCGCCGGGATCGGGAATCTGACGGTGGAACTGGCGCGGGACGCGGAGACGGTCCGGGCGGTCGAGTTGGAGGAGCGTTTCCGCGAGTGGCACGAGTACCTGGCCACGGCCTACGGGCCGATCCGGTTTCTGTACGGCGATTTTCTCAAGTTCTCGTGGGGGGAGCTAACCGGGGGCGCGGGAGCGCGCCTGCCATGGGTGGGCGTGGGGAACCTCCCCTACCAACTCACGAGTGACATCCTCTTCCGGTTCCTGGAGGCGCCGGTGCCGTTCCGCCGGCTTGTCTTCATGGTGCAGCGGGAGGTGGCGGAGCGCATCTGCGCCGAGCCGGGTGCGCGGCGGGCCGGGGCGCTGACGTACAAGATCGCGCTGCAGTACGAGGCCCGTTACGAGCTTACCATCCCCCCCGAAGCGTTCCTCCCACCGCCGAAGGTGCACAGCGCGGTGATTGTGCTCGATGCGCGGCGGGAGGTGCTCTACGCGGACGGCGCGGCCCGCGCGCGGTTGCACCGTTTCGTGGACCGGCTGTTCCAGTACCGGCGCAAGACGCTGGGCAACGCGATGGCGATGGGGCAGTTGGCGCCGGACCGGGCAGCGGCTGAGGCTCTGCTGGACCGCTGCGGTATAGACGCCAGACGCCGGCCGGAGACGCTGACTCTGGACGAGTTGATCCGCCTCGCCGCGGCAGGCGGGGAGGCGCGCGAAAAGTGAGTTCCGCTCCCGTCATTCGTGCTCGTGCCCTGACCAAGGAGTATCTTGTCCACCGTAGGCAGGCGACAACGCTCAAGGAGCTGGCGGTGCGGAACTTTTTCCGGCAGGGCGATACGTTCGTGCACAAGGCGCTGGACGGGCTGGATCTTGAACTGCCGGCAGGGACCAGCCTCGGTGTCATCGGCGGCAACGGTTCGGGAAAAAGCACGCTGCTCAAGCTTGTGACGGGCATCATCCAGCCGACGTCCGGTTCGCTGGAGGTGAGTGAACGGGTGGCGGCGCTGCTCGAACTCGGGGCGGGTTTCCAGCCGGAGTTCACCGGCATGGAGAATATTTTCCTGCAGTGCTCCATCATGGGGCTCTCCCGGCAGGAGACGCTCGACCGGCTCGATGATATTATAGAATTCAGTCAGCTCGAGAAGTTCATCCACACGCCCGTAAAGCGATATTCCTCCGGCATGTACGTGCGGCTGGGTTTTGCGGTGGCGGTGCACGTTGACGCGGAAATTCTGGTGCTGGACGAGGTTCTGTCGGTCGGCGATCAGACATTTCAGGTGAAGTCACTCCAGAAAATCCATGAATTGCGCGAGCAGGGCAAGACGGTACTTTTTGTCTCGCATTCGACCGACCACGTGGAGTCGGTGGCCGAGCGGGTCCTGTGGCTCAAGGCAGGGCGGGCGGCGGCCTACGGCCCGGCTGAGGAAGTGCTGCCAAAATACTATGCGGCGCTGAGCAACGGCGCCACAACGGCGGAGCCGCAGGGGATGGAACCCGTCACCTCCCTGCGCAGGACGGCGGCCGTGCCGTCCGGGCGCTTTCCGGCGCGAAAGGCCGGAATGCAGGAGGTGACCTTTCACACGCGGGAAGGCGGAGAGACGCACCGGTTCCGCGCAGGGGAACCAATCGTCATCCGCATCCGGATGGAGACCTTCGAGAGGGTGGACGCCCTTGAACTATCCACCGCCTTCGGGACGGTGGATTCGATCCGGGCGCTCTGGTCGGCGGAGATGCTCGCGGCACCGGACCGGCCACTCGAACCGGGGAGCTATCAGGTGGAGCTTGTGCTGGAGGACTACCACCTCATGCCGGGGCGCTATCTGGTCAGCCTGATGCTCGCCCCTCCGGGGGAGACGTCGGCGGCCTACGATCTGCATCTGCGTCTATACGCCGTGACACTCTGGCAACCGGACAACACGCTTGGCTTGCAGGGGGAGGTCCCACGTCTTACACCATGGTGGCGGCAGGTTGCCGCCACCGGAGCCGCCAGCCACGCCATCGAGGAGGAATGATTTTTCCGTGACTTCACGACGTCCACCGCACAGCCCCTCGCAGCCCTTCGCGACCCTGGATTGGACAGGCCGGCATGTCCGCCTGCTCGACCAGACCCTGCTGCCGCGCAAGGTGAAGTATCTGTCTATACGGGACGAGAAGACAATGTGGGAGGCGATCCGCTCGCTGCGGGTGCGCGGCGCGCCGGCGATTGGAGCCGCGGCGGCGTGGGGGCTCTATATCGGGACAGCGCGCCGCCGGAACCGCACGCTGCGCGAGGTGCGGCGCAACGTCAAGACTGTGGCAGACTACCTTGCCGGGGCACGCCCAACTGCGGTGAACCTTTTCTGGGCGCTGGACCGGTGCCGCGCTGCGGTCGAGGCACTGCCGGACGGGGCCGCGGCGGATGAAGCGCTCGCCACCCTGCTGGCCGAAGCCCAGGCCATCCAGCGCGAGGACGAGGAGTCCTGCGCCCGCATCGGTGAGCACGGCGCGCCGCTGCTGCACGGGATCAAGGGCGTCGTCACGCACTGCAACGCCGGGGCACTGGCGACCGCGGGGATGGGGACGGCGCTGGCGCTCTTCTATACGGCAGCAGCGGAGGGCCAGCGCTTCACCGTGTATGTGGATGAAACGCGGCCGCTGCTCCAGGGAGCGCGCCTCACGGCGTGGGAACTGCAGCAGGCCGGTATAGACGTCCGGCTGATTACCGATGGAACGGCGGGAACGGTGTTCCAGCGCGGCATGGCCCAGGCGGTCGTGGTCGGTTCGGATAGGATTGCGGCCAATGGCGACGTGGCGAACAAGATCGGCACCATGCCACTGGCCATCGCCGCGAAGTATTACAAGGTGCCCTTTTACGTGGCCGCACCACTCAGCACCATCGACCCTGCGGCCCGGTCCGGCGCGGACATCCCCATCGAGGAACGTGGCGCGGGGGAAGTAACCAGCTTTGGCGGGACGCCCGTGGCTCCGCGCGGCACAAAGGTCTTCTCCCCCGCCTTCGACGTCACCCCGGCCCGGCTTGTCGCGGGCATTGTCACGGAGGCGGGAGTCCTCCGCCCTCCGTATAGACGAAGCATCGCGCGGGCCCTCGCCGGACAGTAGCGGACCACAATAAGACCCTTCCGTGATGAAAGGAGTGGCCGGAATGTTTGGACGTACTCTGTCAGTTTTAGCCTTTCTTTTTCTTTCCGTTCCCGTGGTTGCCGCGGATATTGTATTTGAAGCGGTGGAACGGGTCCCCACCGCATCTCTCCGTATGGGTGAC
>SLMS01000131.1 GCA_007133495.1 Candidatus Sumerlaeota bacterium
CACGGAAATACAACTGTGTTTCCGTGGCGTGAATCCCTGCACCGGAAGAAAGCTTAATCCAGCTCGTACTTCTTCATCTTTCTGTATAGACGCTTCCTGTCTATACCGAGCGCCTTCGCCGCCTCCACCTTCCGCCCCTTCGCCCGCCGCAGCGCCTCCACGATCTGACGCTTCTCCATCTCATCCAGCGTCAGGGGCTTTTCCGGGGCCTTCGGCACGAACGGCTCTGAAAACGACGGTGCGCCCCCGCCGTTCCCGCCCTGCGAGGCGGAGGGTGCCTTTGGTGCAGGCGATTGGCGCGCCGCCGGCGGCAGCGTCTGCCGCGCCGGAACGGGCTTCGCCGCACCCGCATCGTCCTCGTCGAACGGCCGCACCGCCGCCAGCGCCTCTTCCGGCGAACGGAAGAGCTGCGGCGGCAGGTCCTCCACCGCGATCGTGTCCGAAACGCTCAGCGCAAAAATGCGCTCCACCACGTTCTCCAGCTCGCGTATATTTCCCGGCCATGGATACTGCACCAACATCTCCATCGCCTCGGGCTGTACCGACTTCGCCGCCACGTCGTAATCCTTCGCATACCGCAGTATAAAATGCCCTGCCAGCGGCGGAATATCCTCCTGCCGCTCCCGCAACGGCAGCAGGTGAAGATTCACTACCGAAAGCCTATAAAACAAATCCTGGCGGAAATTCCGCCGGCGCACTTCATATTCGAGGTCCCTGTTCGTCGCGCAGATAAGCCGCAGGTTGATCTTGTGCGCCGCCGTGTCGCCCACCGGAATGACCTCGCGCTCCTGTATCGCACGCAGCAGTTTCACCTGCAAATGAGGCGACATTTCCGATATCTCGTCCAGAAACAGCGTCCCACCTTCCGCCGCCTGGAAAAAACCAACGTGATCGTTCACCGCGCCCGTAAAGGCACCCTTGCGGTGGCCGAAAAGCTGGCTCTCCAGCAGCGTCTCGCTCAGCGCCCCGCAGTTCACCGCAATGAACGGATAGCGCGCGAAGGGCCCGCTGTCGTGAATCGCCCGCGCGATCAACTCCTTTCCCGTTCCGCTCTCCCCCGTGATCAACACCGTGCTGCGGTTCCGCGCCACCCGGTCCACCATCCCCAGCACGTCACGGATATGCGCCGACTCCCCGATGATTTCGTAGTGAGGCTCGCCAGCGCCCAGCCGCGCCTTCAACTGCCTGTTCTCCGACCGCAGGTCCCGCAATTCGAGAGCCCGTGAAAGCACCAGCAGAATCTCGTCCGGGTTCGCCGGCTTGATCAGGTAATCCACCGCCCCCGTCTTCATCGCATCCACCGCCGACTGGATAGACCCATGCCCTGTCAGCACGATCACCGGCATGTCGGGGTATCTTTGCCGCACCCGGTGGAGCAGCCCCATCCCGTCGAGCTTCGGCATCTTCAGGTCCGTCAGCACCGCATCGATCGGCACCGGCGCCTCGCTTTCCTCCGGCCGGTCCGGATCGGGCATGTTCTCCTGCAGGACCTCCATGCCCTCCTCACCATCGTGCGCCGTGATCACCTCGTAGCCGTGCCGGCGGAGAATCTTTGCCAGCATCAGCACCAGGTTTTTCTCGTCATCGACGAGCAGAATTCTTGGAGTCCGTTTTTCGTGAGGCATGTGAGCTGTCAGTAGCCGATCGTCTAGAGTGCGGGGCAGCCCCCGGCTGCCGCCGTGAGTCCTTCGTTCAGGTCCCCTCCGGCTCCTCCGCATCGCCGCCGGTCTTCAGCCGGCGCACCTCGTACCCCTCCAGCGCCCCCGGCCGGTGCTGCGCGCAGATCGCCGCATGAGCGGACTGCAAACCCGCCAGCAGCCCGTCCTCCCATGCAAACTGCGGGTTCTCCGCCACCTCCGGCCAGTCGAAAGGATTCATCAGGTCGTCCGCCGTCAGGTGCGGCACGATCCGCCGCGCAATCCGCAGGCACTTCTCCCGCTGGTGCACGATCATGTCGTCGAGCAGCCGCAGCACCTCCGCTGCCTTCATGCCGCCCTTTGCCTCTTCATCCATTGCCAGCCGCTGCCTTTCTGCACAAGGCCTTGCACTTTCCCCCACCCTGTGTCCTCCTCGCGGCAGGACACAATTGCAGACTGTGCCCCCCGTACCGCCCGGCTGCGATTTTGGTGAAAGAAACCTCCCTCCTGCGGCCTTACCAGTCAGAAGGAAGGTCACCGCCCCCAAGGCTTGCCTCATGCACGGCATCCCGTCCGACCAGCAATTCGAGGAGTTCTTCGCCCGCCACAGTCCCGCCGTCTGGCGGCTCTGCCTGAGCATCCTCCAGTCCGAGGACGACGCCGCCGACGCGTTCCAGAACGCGTGGGTACGCTTCTTCCGCAAGGCGCGCGGCCGGCCCGAGGCGCTCGCTCACCCCGGTGCCGCGGCGCTCCTGCTCCGCTTTGCCAGCCGTGAGGCCGGGACGCTCCGGTCCCGCCGCTGGCGCCAAGCGAAGCGGGAACTCCCCGGTGCGCTCCCCACGCTCACCACCCCGGACGGCTCGCCCGCCGCGGCGCTGGCCGAGCGCGAGGCCGCCGCGAAGGTCCTGCACTGTCTGGACGGCCTGCCCGAGCGCTACGCCCTGCCCATCCGCCTGCACTACCTGGCCGGGCTCAAGCACCGGGAGATCGCCGAGGTGCTCGGCGTGAGCGTGAACACGGTCTCGACGAGGCTCGCGCGCGGGACGGACCGGCTGCGGACCAGGCTCCAACGCGCGGGCATCCGCGGGCCGGAGTCGGTGCTTTTGACCGCCGCGGGCCTCCTAGCCGCGAGCGTCCCGCCAGCCGTATCCGCCGCCAAGGTGAGCACCCTCGCCGCCGCGGCCGGGAGTGGCGCCTTCCTCGCATCCCTTTCAGGAGCCACTGCGATGAAACTCGGACTCGGCGGCGCAGCCGCTGTCACCGCCGCCGCCATCGGCATTGCCGTCCTCACCCCGGACGAAAACCCCGCCACGGCGGAATCCTCGGGCCCGGAACCGGTGGCGGCCACCCAGCAGGCCGGTTCCTCTCCTCCCGCTTCCGCCGCATCCGGCAACCTGCCCGGCCGCCTGGAGGCACGCTTCCTCGCCCCGGAGGACACCACACCCGGGGTCACCGCGCGCGAGCTGCACCAACGCCTCCGCACCGATGGCATGGCCGCCTTCCCCGCTCCCACCGTCGATGATGTGCAGCCCTTTGTCGCGGAGTTCACCGGCAACTGGCCCGTTCAGGGGCGCCTGGAGGGCTTCGAACCTCTCGGTCTCGAGCACTTTCCCCCATCGCCAGGCTCCATTGAGCGCAGCCAAGCCGCCCCCCACGGCATCGTTGAGCGTGTCCAGACACAAGTGGACGGCAGCCCCGCAGAAACACGCAGGACCATCCACGGCGCTGTCTCCGGCCGCATGATCCGCGAGTCCGGAACGGTGACCCAGACCGTCGAGGTGGACATGCCACATTTGGTCATCATGCCCAACGGCCGGCAACTCATCGGCCGCTGGCGCAATCACGCCTCGGCCGCCATCCCCGGCGATTCCGCCGCACTCCCCTTCGTCATCGTCGCCGGTGGGGAGGTGTCCCGTGGCATCACCGCGATCGGCGGCGATTTCACTGGCGGAGCCGGTCCCGAACCCGCCGCATGGGGAACCGTGTCCGTCTATACAAATGGAGGCACGGTGGGGCCTCTGTCCAGTTTCGAATTCCCGCTCTATGAGGGGATGACTCTCGACGGATTCACCGGAAGCCAGCAGCCATTCATCACGGAATTCTACACGCAGGAGGGCGGCGTGCAGCGGCGCCGTTCCATCCAGTCCACCTCAGCCAGCGGTATGTCGGTCGCGCTCGAACCGTCCGAAAATGTGGCCGGGTCGTGGGCCCTCCGCGTGGTATTCGACTATACAGACACCAACCCCCGCCCGGGAGGAAGCCCGCCGGTAGTCCGGCAGCGCGATTCCGTAACCTGGGAGGACACACTGACCATTACCACCGGAAGGCGAACTCTCCGTGCCCGCCCGGGAGATATACGCAGCGAAGTCGCACGCCCTGGACCCACCCAGCCCCCCGGCTCACCGGAAGAGCGCCACTACGAACTCCGCATCACCGTTGAGTAGGGTACTGGGCAGGCAGCTCACCCAAGGAGCGCCATCAACAGGAGAATAAAACCCATAAGCACCCCCAGCGGCAACGGAATCAACCACATCCGCGCCAACTGTGTCTGCGTATAGGTTCCGATATACCGCTTGTCGCCATCCTTGAAATACCACCAGGCGACTCTTTCGAATAGCGTGTTTGGCTGCTTGATCTCGCCACCGCCAATGACGCGAATGCACGAAAACAGTCCGATGATGCAATAGGCCATGAGGGCGATTGCCACGATGACCAGCAAAACGCGCCCTGTATCGATTTCCATGACGTGGCTCCATCCAGTGCTGCCGGGGTCTCGGGTCCCTAGCGTCCCTTCGTCAACCAGCCACCGCAGCGTCTATCCTTCGAACAGCGCCGTGCCGATCCGCACGATCGTGGCGCCCTCCTCCACCGCCACCTCGAAATCATTCGTCATTCCCATGGACAGGTGGGGGAGGGGCAGGCCAATCCGCTCCTGCAATTCATCCCGCAGCAGCCGCAACTTGCGGAACACCGGCCGGGATACCTCCGGGTCGTCGCTGTACGGGGCCATTGTCATCAGCCCCTGCACCCGGAGCCGGTCCAGCTCCGACACCGCCCGCACAAGCTCCGCAGCCTCGTCGCGCGCGGCCCCGTGTTTCTGCTCCTCGCCGGCTATATTAAACTGCACGAGCACCTCCAGCGGTGGCAACTCGGGACGCTTCGCAAACGCCTTCTGAAGCGCCTCCGCCACGTCCAGCTTCTCCACCGAATGCACCCACTGGACAAGTCCCGGAAGGTACTTCGCCTTGTTCTTCTGAAGCGGGCCAACAAAATGCCATGCGATTCCGTCCGGCAGTTGAGGGATGCGCTCCCGCGCCTCCTGCACCCGGTTTTCCGCAAGATGCGTCACGCCGAGTTCGTATAGCTGCCGCACCGTTTCGAGAGGGCGTTTCTTCACCACGGCCAGCAGCAGAACGTCCTCCCGCGGTCTGCCCGCACGTCTGCACGCATCCTCCAGTCGATCATCTATATGCGAAAGGCGTTCCCGCGTCTCCTCCATCGCTACTCCAGCCCCGTCCCGGCCATCTCCACCGCCCGGAGAAGCCCCTTCGCCTTGTTCACGCACTCCATGTATTCGTTCTCCGGGACGCTGTCCGCCACGATCCCGCCGCCGGACTGTATATACACGTGACCACCGGTGATGACTGCCGTTCGAATCGTGATGCAACTGTCCATCGTGCCGTTGAAACTGAGATAGACAACCGCACCACCGTAGGGCCCCCTCCGGCTCACCTCCAGCTCGTCTATAATCTCCATCGCGCGGATTTTCGGGGCGCCGCTCAGCGTCCCCGCCGGGAAAGTCGCCCCCAGCACGTCAAGCCCGTCGAAGCCCTCCACAATGTCCCCTTCCACGTTGCTCACGATGTGCATCACGTGGCTGTAACGCTCAATCGTCATGAAATCGTTCACGTGAACCGAACCGAACTGGCACACGCGCCCCACGTCATTGCGGCCCAGGTCCACCAGCATCACATGCTCCGCGCGTTCCTTCTCGTCCGCGAGCAGGTCCTGCTCCAGCGCCTCGTCCTCCTCCGGCGTCGCGCCGCGCGGCCGCGTTCCCGCGATCGGCCGCACCGTCACTTTCCCCGTCCTGTTGTCCAGGCGCGAAAGAATCTCCGGCGAGGAACCGGCGAGCTGAAAATCCTTACCGCATTTCAGATAGAACATATACGGCGAGGGGTTGATCGCCCGCAGCGCCCTGTATATATCGAACGGATGGCAGACCAGCGGCGTCCGGAAGCGCTGGCTCAGCACCACCTGGAAAATATCGCCCGCGGTGATGTACTCCTTCGCGCGCTCGACCCCCCGCAGATAGACATCCCGCGGGCAGTTCGCCTCCACCGGCACCTCGATCGGCGCAAACGTGCCCGCATCCACCGGGTGGAAATCCCCCTCGTTGGCCTCCGGGCGCGAGCCGTGTGCATTGTTCGAACGCTCCCTCGGCACCGGCCCCAGCACAAGATCGCGGAGCCCGTCCAGCCGCTTCGTCGCCCGGTCATACACCTTCTCCAGCGGCTCCTCCCCGTCCACGCGTGCCACGGAAACCAGCACCATACGGTGCCGCACGTGATCGAACGCGACTATATTCTCCGCCAGCATCACAAAACAATCCGGCAGCCCGAGGTGGTCCGGATTCTCGTCCGGAATCCTCTCGAAATAGCGCACGGCATCGTAGGACAGATAACCCACAATGCCGCCCGCCAGCGGAGGCAACCCCGGTATATCCACCGGCCGGTAACGCCCCAGCAGCATGCGCAGCGTGTCCGCCGGCGTCTCCGCGGGCTGGAGGGCCGGATCGTCCGAAACAAGCTCCTGCCGCGTCCCCCACGCCTTCAGAATAACGTGCGGGTCCGCCCCGAGAAACGTATAGCGCCCGATGTTCTCCCCGCCCTCCACTGAATCCAGCATGAAGGCGTGCGGGCTCGCCTCGTCCAGCTTGCGGAAAACCGAAACCGGCGTCTCCATGTCCGCCAGCAACTCCCGGCACACCGGCACAACGGTGCCGGGCTTGGCAAGGCGCTTGAATTGGGCAAAGTCAGGAGTCTGCATGGGCGGCATTCTTCCCGCCCCGCCGGGCGGCTCAACAGAAAACCCCGCCCGCTGCCGCCATCAATAGAGAATCCACCGCGTCACCCCGTCCCCCTTCACGGAAACGGCGTCCAGACGCAGCTTCGCCCGCGGCCCGCTTGGCGTTGGCGGTCAGTGAATCAGCCAAAGATCACTGGGTTCCTCCGGCATCTCCGTACTGCCTGCCACTGTGACGTCGTCGAGGCGCAGTTTTGCCCTCGGCCCATCGGTAACTCCCACGTGGTAGTACCGCCAAAGAAGCTGGACATACTCCTGTCCGAGCAACTCCTCCGGCAATGCAATATCCTCGAAGAACTGTGTGTGGCCATCGTCCTGGCGGATGTACTCAATCGGTAGCTCGTCGTCGTCGAGCACATCTTCAAACGTCGCGTCTATATCAGTGCGGTACTGGAGCCTGATTGCGTAGACGCGGGAGTTCTCCAGCACCGTGCCCGCGAGAAACGAAACCTCGGCTTCAGTGACCCCTCGGGTGTCCAGAGCCAGCACTGCGCCGCCAAGATCGCGCTCCCGGCCCGTATTAATGAAGGCAATGCCATCGCCATCGAGCCCAGTCAGCCGTGTTCGGCGCGTATTATTATACGGGAAACCGATCGTGTCCTCGTTCTCCTCGTGATAGTGGTGGGGGAGCAGGAAATACGCAAAATCAAGCCGTGCGTCCACCGGCGGGTCGGTGAGGTCCGTCTGGAGGAAAAGCATGCTCTCCGGATAGGAACCCTCCGGCTCGTCCGCACTCCAGGCGTCAAATACGAAATCGCCTGCCGCCAGCTCGTGAGCCTCTGGATAGACAAGATGGTGGATCATATAATAAATGGGCGGATTCTCCCCGTCGAAGGCCGTAACCCGCACCGACGTCTCACCCCGGTGCTCAGCCGTGACAATTACCTGGTCCCCGGAAAGGGAGGCGTCCACAACTCCCGGCCGTGTTGTGTCCACGCCGAAGGAAAGCGGTGCGCCCTCCGGGTCGGAGAATATCCGGTTGAGGTCGTACTGCCGCACATTGCCTTCGCTGACCCGCTGGCGGGGAAGCGCATCCGCCACATAGGGCGGCGCATTTGTCCCGGGAAGCGGCTCACCTTCCAGCGTTATATGGTCGAACCGGTTGTTGCCGCTATCGCCACCGTCCCCCTCTACAAACTCGATCCGCACCGTGAAATCCGGGTTGTTTGCAACGCCGGGGACCTCGGTGAAGTCGTAGGTATAGATCGCTGACGGGGCATTCTCCAGCGTCACAATATCGAACGGCTCGAAGCTGCTCCCGTCCGTCGAGTAGGAAATCACCTGGGTTCCGGCCCCGTTTCCGGACCGCCGGCTGTCGTACTTCAGGACAATATTTTCGTACCCGTCCGTCGGAAGGTGGAGGTCCATCACCGCGCCAATGGGGTCCTGAACGCGGAGGTGGAGCCCTGGCAGGTCTCCGAACTGTGCATTCTGTCCACGGAAATCATGGCGGTCGTCCAGCCGGTACTCCGTGTCCGGTCCCTCATCAATGGTGAGAGAAGCATCGCTCACGGAGTACGCCGGCGCCAGAATGTCCTCCGTATTCTCGAAATTCCAGTAATGCAAAAGGACCGCAGGTGCGTTTTTCTCGAAATTCGCCACCAGCGACAGGTCTCCCTGCGGGACGATCTCAGCCTCTGCGGAGGACTTTGTCTCAATTCCATCCCACCCGGTAAAAGTGTAACCCGGCGCGGCCTCCGCGCGGAGGGGGAGCGGAATGCCGCGGAAGTAGGTCCCCTCCCAGGGCGCCTCTGCTCCTGCAATGCTGATGTGGCCCGCCTCAACGCTACCGCCCTCGGGGTCGTTGATGTCTATGGAAAGGTTGGCGGTACCGTCCAGCGAGAAAAAATCCACAGCATGGTCCCGGAACGCGTCCGGTCTGTTCCGGGCATAATCCCGTACCCTCTCGGCCTCGTTCTCCCAGAAGGTGACAGTTGTAGGCCAGAACCATCGCTGAGTGTGCTCCTCCATGCCGTGGGCGATCTCGTTGTGCAGCAAGTCGATGGCAGCAACCACCGAGTCCGCACTGAACGTGGTATTCAGGTGCTCCGCGAGACGAACCAGAAACTCATTGCGGAACTCGTCACTTTCGAGCAGCGCATCAAGCTTCAACGAATAGTGGTGATTATATCTCGTATCCGCGGCGGGTTCAAGGTCCGGATAGTCCCATGGTCTGTAATCGCCAAGGCCAAGCGTAAAATCAAGGTCATAGACGATCCAGCGCCAGCGGCCATCATAGGGCGTCAGGTGATCAGGCACCCCAGCCGCCGGGTCGCGGCGGTACCGCCAAAGATTTATATTATCGATCGGCCAGTCGAGGTTCCCCAGAACCGTGTGGGTAATCGTATAGTCAATGAAGTTGGTCACGTCCATATAATCGTGAACGGCCTTGTACGCTTCCGGGTCGCTGAGGTCCTCCTGCAGCACAGCCTCCAGCATTTGGCTGTAGTGCTCCAGGTCCCCTTCCTTCACCTCAGGAGCAGGCCATTTTCCGTCAAGCAGGTCAAGGTTGTACGGGTCCAGGTCATGCTTGTGGCCGAGGAAATATCGATCGATCCTGTCCCGGAAATGATGGATGCCCCAGTACTCGCCGCTCACGAAAACGACAGCCGGCCGGGAATACTGAAAATCGAGATCTGTCGTGTCCCGGAGCAGGGCCCACGAAAGTGAGTCCCGGTAAAGCAGATAGGCCCAATCCGGCGCCCCTCCTGCCCGCAGCAAAATGCGCTTATACTGCTCCACATGGCTGTCCGGGAAGAACTGATAATTGAAGAACTCCTCGCCGTAGGACGGTCTGGCATATAGCCGGAATGTCTTGCGCGGGAGGGCGCGGCTGAAGTTGCCGTGCACTCGTATGCCCACGTCCTGGACGAGACTCCGGGCCCCGCCCTCTTCAAAAAGCTCGAAACTACCCGGGCGCTCCCATTCGCGTCCCCGCTGCAGAAAATTGCCGGTCAGGTTCGGAAACTCCTCCTCCGGGTCATAGTGCACTCCCGGCACATAGATACCGATGTAGTGATCGAAGAGATTGTCGTAGTCCGTCACAAGTGAAACGACCGGCATCTGATACCGATCGTGTATATCCTCGCCCACCAGGTAGGAATTCGTCACCGTCTCGCTCGGAAGATGCCCGGACTTGAACGCTCGGGCGCGCAGAACGGTAATCTTGAAGATTTCCTCCTCAAGGTCCTGCCAGGGCTGCGCATCGCCGACAGTACGAACGGCGGACAGGACATTCGGGTCGCCCTCGCGGCTGTCGATGGTGAGGGGTCCGGTATAGAGTGGGGAGTCCTCCTCCGGGGTCGAGCCGTCGAGGGTGTACCGAATTTCGGCGCCCTCCTCAGCCTCCAACTCCAACTCGAAGGCTTCCGTATAGAAACCCGCCGGCATGGAAACCGTGGGCGGTTCGAGGATATCCGCTAGCGGCTCCGTGTCGTTCGGCCCGCCGGGTGTGGGCATATCGAAATAATACCAGTTGTCTCCCCCGTCGGGCACCCGTCCGTAGGACTGGTCTCGCGGCACCTCGACAGGATCGACGAAGTCCATAAGCTCCCCGTCCGGCTGCGAGAGCAGAAGCTCCTCGCCATCTCTCGAAATTGCAAAGTTCGTGTGCAGCGGCTCCCCCGGGTCCCTGCGGTCCTTGTTGGACGCCCACACCAGCAGAAAGTCCCCGGCCCCGATCGTCACCTCCGGAAATTCCCACCGGAAGGGATTCCCCTCGTCGTCGGACAGGCCCCACCCGTCGAGATTCACGGCCTCGCCGCTATTATTATACAATTCGATCCAATCCGGAAAATCACCGTCCTCATCCGCGATCGTCTCGCCGTTGGAGGACATGAACTCATTGATCACAACCTGCCCGTGGGCCGTGCCCGCGCAAGTGATCGCCCCCGCCACAAGCCATGCAGGAACAGACCCGCAGCGCCGCAGGATGGCCGGGATGGAATTCGAAATGCAGTTCTTCATATATGAATCTCCACCGGAAAAGTCGGATGCATGGGAACTCCAATTCTCAGAGGTCAGGAATTGACCAGGATGATTTTGGACTTCGGTTTCTCTTCCGCGCCGTCCTTCACGAAAGCCACAGAGGCAAACGAAACCAACGTGTTGTTGTCCGGCGTCACCGCCTGCTGGTAGTGCAACACGCGTCCCTTCGCCCTTCCGCGCAGCGCCTCCATCACGCAGTACATCGGGCCGATGCTGCACACCCGTTGATCGTTCACCCGCTCGCGGAAGGACTCGAAAAACTGCAGTGGATCACCCGTCTCGATGGCATCCAGGTGCTCGCGGTCGTTGCGCTCCACGATTTTCTTGCGCACTTCGTTCACCGGCTCCGGATCACCGAACTGAGGCCCGCAGTGCGAAAAATCCACCCCTCCAACGATCGCCACGTCATCGCCATACTTCTCCACCATCTTGCGCAGCGCATCCGTGAACTTCTGCACGTCCTCCACCTGATTCGGCTTCACTTCATCGTGATGCAGGAGCTCCTCGACGCTCCCCGCCAGGATCGGTACTATCGAAATATCCTCGTCCTGGAAAACGTGCCGCAGGTACGTCGCCTGCAACTCCACAGCGTGCTCGTCCGCGTGTGCGTACTCCTCCGCGAGCAGGTCGAGCCCCGACAATTCCTGCAGCTCCTTCAGCAACTCCTTGTCCGCCGGCACCGTCCCGATCGGAGTTTCGTAATCCTTGCCCGTCGCCACGAAAAGGTTCTGCGTCGGCCGGTGGCACGTACCGATCACGATGAACCGCCGCGCTCCCGTGCCGTGATCCTTGAGCGCCTGATACGCCCACGCGTAGGCTTCCCCGCCGCGGCCGTAGTCTATATGCGGCGACAGGACCGCCTGCACCGAGCCCGCCGGCAGGTCCAGCCGCTCCGGTGGCGAAAGCGCACTCATCCGGTGCCGGCGGAACTCGTCCCCAAGCTCCTTGAGCATCGCCAGCCGGTCCTTTCCGTCTGCCGCGAACGTCTTGTAGGGACGCGTGGGCGAATCCATCCACGCGCGGTATTTCGCCCGTAGCGCCTCGGCAAAACGGTCCGTCTGGAGCAGCAACGCCTCGTCGAGTTGCCGCGCCATGTCCTTGAAAACGTCGGCCGGGATGATTTGCCCGCTCATCTGCCCCGCCTTGCTGCTCATCTCTTCGGCTGTTGTCTTTCCGTCGGCCATCTCCAGGAAGAGCAGCAGCAGGGGGTCGGCAGGCAGCACCGCCGCCCCCTCGATCAGGCCGACCGGGTCGCGCACCACGATCAGCGTCTGGTCCTTTGAACGCGCCGGGATCAGCTCCAGCGGCCGCAGCGCCGGCCGGTCCAGCGGATAGGTGGGAATATGGTCGAACACAGTGGAAGGTTGCTCCCGGGTGGGTTTTCCGCACGTTGTTGCGGCTTCCCCGGGTCATTGCAAGGACGAATGCCCCCCTGCCCCGATCACTTCGCGCAGCAACCCCTCCAGGATCGCATCGCTCAGCAGCCAGCCCTCCCGCGTCAGCCGCACCCCCTCCGGCCCCGCCTCCATCCAGGCCGCCGATTCCGGCAGGTTCGCCCCGTGCCACCGCCGGCACGCTTCCACCAACTCAGGAGCCTCCCCGCGCCCCAGCCCCTCAGTCCGCCGCAGCCCCGTAAACAAACGCTCCCACGCCGCCTCCTCCGGCCCGGGCCGCTCCGCAGGCTCCCGCGGAACCCGCCCCGCCGCCAGCGCCGCCGCCCAGCCCTCCAGGTCCTCCGGGTTCCGCCAGCGCTCCGGCCCCATGCGCGAGTGAGCCCCCGGCCCCACGCCCAGCACGTCCCGCCCCGTCCAGTACCGGGCGTTGTGCCGCGAGCGGAACCCGGGGCGCGCGAAATTGCTGATCTCGTAGTGCTCGAAGCCCTCGCCCTCCAGGAAATCCGCCCCCCGCAGGTACATCTCCGCCTGAAGCTCGTCGCCCAGCTCCGCCAGCCGGCCCTCCCGCTTCCATGCCTCGAAAGGAGTCCCCTCGTGCCACGTCAGCCCGTAGAAACTCACGTGGTCCGGCTCCAGCGCCACCGCCCGCCGCAGATTCTCCATCCACCGCTCCATCGTCTGCCCCGGCAGCGCAAACATCAGGTCCAGCGAAACATTCCCGAACCCCGCCCGCCGGGAGCGCCGCACCGCCTCCTCGATCGTCTCCGGCCCGTGCAGCCGTTCGAGCAGCCCAAGCTCCTCCGGGTGGAACGACTGTGCGCCGATGCTCAGCCGTGTGAATCCCGCTGCGTGCCACTGCCGCGCCCGGTTCTCGGTCAGGTTCTCCGGATTCGCCTCGAGCGTGAACTCCCGCCCCCCGCACTCCACGAAGAGCCCCTTCCAATGCGCCAGCAGTTCCCCCACCGCCTCCGGCACCAGCGTACTCGGCGTCCCCCCGCCAAAATACACCGTCTCCAGCGGACGTTCCGCCATTTCGGGATACACGCCGAGCAGCAGGTCCACCTCGCGCCGTAGCTGCCCCGGAAAGTCCAGCCGCGCCCGCGCCGGCCGCTCCCGAAGCTCCATCTTGTAGAAATCGCAGTATGGGCAGGCATGCTTGCAGAACGGCACATGGCCGTATATACCGAGGCTTTCCCGCGCCCCCGCCATGCTGCTACTGGTACTCCGTCTCGTCATCGGGTTCCATTGGCGGAGGGGGCGGAGGCACGTGATGCGGCTCCGGCGCCTCGATGCCCTCCGGGAGCGCCGGCGGTCCGGGGCGTGCGGTTTCCGGCAGCATCTCCTCCGGGTCTTCAGGCCAGGCGTCTATACGGGCGATCATGTCGCTCAGCCACCCGAAACGCTCCGGATCGATCTCCATCGCCGTCTCGTACCCCATCCTTGTGGCTTCGAGGAACCCTCCGGCGCCCTCCTCGTCGAGCGGCAGCGTCTCGAAAAGGCGCGCATGGATGCCGCCGAACCGGTACCACGCCTCCGCGTCATGAGGGGCGCTCTGCACCGCAAGCCCGTGCAGTTCTGAGGCGCGCGAATAGTTTGCCTGTGACTCCGCCAACGCCGCCATGTAATACAGAATCTCGTGCCGGCCCGGTTGGCGGTGTTCGATCGCCTCCTCCAGCACCTCCAGTGCCCCCGCCCAGTCGTTCTCCCAGCGGTGCACCTGCGAAAGGAGGTAGCTCGCGTGCAGGTTCGCCGGGTTGCGCTCAAGCTCCTCCGCAACGACCTCGCGGACGAAATCGCCCTCGCCGAGCGCGTGAAAATGGTACGCAATTTCCCGTGCCGCAGGGTCGGAAACCCATCGCCGCAGGCCCTCGCGCGCCGCAGCGTCCAGCCGCTCCCGGGTCTCCTCCGCGCCCTCCTCCGGCAGCATCCAGTGCTGCTGCACCAGCAGCGCGTATAGATACGGCATCCTCGGGTTCCGCTCGATCGTGCGCAGTATCCGCTCCACCCGCTTCTCCGCCGGAACACCGGCCGGCACGTCAGCCCGCCGGTAGAAATGATTATAGACATCCGTCGTCTTCAGAAACGCCCCTGCGTGCTCGTACTCCTCCTCCAGCGCCGGGTGCTCGTACATCAGCGCGGACACCTCCGGGTACGCCCGCCCGGGCGCCGCCGGGTTGCCGTCCTCGTGCAGCACGAAAAGCACGATATACTCCGGCCGGCGCTGCTCCATCAGGACCGCCGCGCTCCGCTCGGCAAACGCCTTATGGTACTCCCGCGCGGCCCGACGCCGCAACTCCCGCCGGCGCGGCCGGTTCGGCGGCTCCGGCTCCTCCGCCACCAGCCGCTCGTAATGCTCGTGTTCAGTCGGCAGCCGGCCCCGCGCGCTCGGAGCGTGGCCCAGCATCGGGTCCGTCAGTCCGTCCGCATCGTATAGACTGAGGTGTGTGGCAAACCAGAGTGGCTGCCCGATGTCTCCCGTGTATATCCAGCTATCATCCCGCGTGTTCAACAACAGGTGGTCGGACACCGTCTCCAGCGGAGCCAGAAAGCCGCGTCCATACGATTCCGCCACCGCCTGCGGATGCCACCAGCCCCCCGGCCGCTCAGTCACAAAAGCGTGTCCCGGCCCGAACACCCAGGCCGCCTGCGTGCGCCAGTGCTCCCGCGCCGCTCCCGCAACCAGCCACAGCGCCACCGCGAACGTCCCCACGGCTATCCACCCGCCCCACGGCCCCGGCTCGCGCCAGAGCCGCACCAGCGGCCCCACGCTTCCAAAACCAGCCGCCACCGCCACACCGATAAACGGCAGCACCACCTGGAAAAAACGGAAACTCGGCATCCAGTCACCGTTCACGTGCCACACGTAATACACGTTCGCCAGCCATGGCAGGAAAACCAGCCCCGCCACCGCCTCCCACCGCGGCAGCCCCACCGGCGGCCCGCGCCAAAGCAGCGACGCACCGGCCCCCAACACCAGCAGCGACCCACCCAGCACCCACAGGTTCACCCACAGCAGCGACGGCCTCCCCGTCCCCGGCAGATTCCCCGTCACCCGGTCCGCCAGCTTCCCCACCGTGCTGCCCGCATCATCCGGCAGCCAACCCCGCACCATCGGCTTCTCCTCCGCCACCGGCTGCGCAATATAGAACCTCCAGAACTGCTCCATCGCCCGCGGCCGATGCTCCGTCTGCACGTGGCGCTGCTTGGCGTAATACGTGTTCGGCAGCACATCCCCGAAATACATCCACCGCCAACCCCAGAAAAGTGCCGTTGGAATCAGCACGATCAAGAGCGCCCTCCGGAAACGTCCCCATGGCCAGCGTCCCCTCCCCAGAAGCCAGAGCCCGTATAGACACAGCGGCAGCAGATAGAACAGTGAGTCCACCCGCGCCAGCACCGCACCAACCGCCAGCCAGGGCGAGACCTGCCAGCGCCGCGCGTCCCGCCGCTCCACCTCGAACCGCGCATAGCACGCCGTCAGCAGCGCCACCTGAAGCTGTGTCTCCATCCCCATCAGCGCCCAGTGCGAAAACCACGTGTTCACCGCCAGCAGCCCCGGCGCCAGCAGGTTGAACAGATCGTTCCTCCACCGTACCGCTGCCGCCAGACCCCACGCCGCCGCCATCGCTGCCACCGCGCTCAACAGCCCCATCCATTTCGCCACGAACAGCAAATCCCAGCCCAGCCAGTGCGGCACCACCAGCAGGACCGCCCAAAGGAAGTTCGTGAATCCCTCCACCCGCGGGCCCTCCGGGTTGAACACCCAGCCGTGACCCTGCGCAAACATGTCCACGAACCGGAACGTGATGTACGAATCGTCGATCACCACCTCCCAGTGAACCGAGGCCTGCCACACGAAGGCTCCCACCAACGCCGCGAAAAGCAGGAGCTGCAAAACGTTCAGCGGCCGCGCCAGCAGCCCCGCCGTACCGCGCAGCGCCTCACGCCCCGAGTAGAACGGCGGCAGGGGGGCGCCATGGTAGTTCCGCAGCCGCCTCCACCGCCCGCGCAACCGCTCCGCCATGCCGGCCGGAAGCACCGCCTCGGCCGTCCGCCGCAGCCAGCCCCGCTTCCGGGAGCCCGGTCGTGCCGCCGCGTCCCCGGCGGGTGGTTGGTTGGGGCGGGGCGCCTGATCCATGCTCTGCATCCTGTCCGGTCCGGCCCGTTAGCGCCAGTGGAATCCGGCGAAGCGCCACGGCCGGAACGCCCGCAGCACGTCCCGCGTCCGCCATGCACGCGTCTCGTACACCGGCCGCACGAAGCGCCACCCCTGCATCCGCAGCAGCGCCGACACCACAAACAGCGTGTGGAAGCCCGTCCACTCGTAACCCAGCATCGTGAACTCAAACTGCCGGAACAACGCCAGCAGTGGGCCCGCCAGCATCCCCCCAACAAAACCCGCCAGCCCCCCGAAAAGCCCGATCGCCGCAAGGTAAGCCGTCCGCTTGTCCCCCGGCGCCGTCGCCAACCCGAGGTTGAAAATCGCCACTGTCACCGCCGACCACGCCACACCGTCCACAAAACCGCTGATATAGATGAACGTCAGGTTCCCCGGTGTCGCCAGAATCCAGCAAAGCGGCAGCACCGTCGCCGCAATCACCGACGTAATGATCAGCACCGCCTTGTTCCCCACCGCATCCGCCAGCCGGCCCCACAGCGGCCCCGCCACAAGCGTCGTCACCGCCGCAATCGAAGCCCAGATTGCTATCTGCGTGAACGACATCTCAAGGTGCTGCAGAAAATACGGATACACGAACACCGCCGCCAGCATGATCGACGGGTTCCAGTACACCACAAACGTCAGGAACTTGCGGAAATTCGCATCCTGCAACGGCGTCATCACCGTCTCCCGCAGTCCCAGCTTCAGCGTCGCTTCTGCCGGATCGTAATGCAAAGTATATAGACCAACCCCGATCAGCGCCAGCACCGTCGCCGTCGCCAGCACCGCCTGATAATTGATCGGCGCCCCCACCCAGTCCAGAAAAAGCCCTGCCGAGAGGTTCGCCACCAGCCCCACCACCGAAAGAATACCACCCCGCAGCCCGAAGTACCGCCCCCGGTGCGTCCCCGGAATCACGCCTCCCATCCATGAGGACCAGATAACCCCCGCCCCACCCTGGAAAAAGTGCGAAAAACCTACCAGCAGGATCAGGTACCATACCGCCTGTTCCTGCGGAATCCGCAGGAGCGGCAGCAGCGCCGGAAAAATCCACACCCCCCGGCCCACCGCCGCCAGGATCGTCGTCAGCAGCCGGCGTTGCGGATAAAGGCTCAGCAGCCATGCCGCCAGCGGTGCCGACGCCTGCGCAAGCATCGGAATGCTCGCCACCGCCGCCAGCTCCATCGGCCCCGCCCCGAGGTGAATCATAAACCCCGTGAGCACCGCCCCGGACGTCCACACAAGGAACGTCTGCGTCAGCGTCCCTTCCATGATGGAAAGGCGCATCGTTTTCTTTACATCGTCGGAAATCGGCGGCGCCTCCGGAGGGACCTCCGGCTCGCGCGTTACCGACTCAAGGGCCTCCTCCGCCGCCTCGGCCAGCACACTCATCGCTCAGGCAGTCCGGACCTTTCCTGCCCGCCTTCTGCGGACTGCCGCCCGGCAGCGCAACAGCGCCTCCCCGGTCTCCTCGATAAGCCGGTCCCAGCGCTCCCGCCTCTCCATGTAAAGCCCCTGTGGCAACTCAAGGTTCACACCCGCGTACGTGCCCGCAGTCAGCGCCCGCCGCATCGTCAGGATCAAGCCATCTCCGGTCCCCCGGTACGGATAATTGCTCCGCACCAGCCATTTCATCGGGCTCCTCCTGAGCCGCGCCCTCACCCGGTGGCAGAACTGCTTTTCCAGCCCGCTCGCCGGGTCGTACAGCAGCCCGATCTCCGCGCGCCGCACCACTCCGTTGAACACCGGCGTGAAACTGTGGATCGAAAGGTGCAACACCGGCCCACGGCCCGTCTCGATCAGCTTCTGCACCTGCTCCATGGTGCCCTGCCGGTAGGGCGTATAGTAACGCTCCAGTACCGTCTCGCGTTCCTCCTCCGAAAGCCGGCCCGAGAACTCCGAGAACAGCGTCGGGCTGCCCAGCGAGCGGTTCAGGTCCACCAGAAGCCGCGTCACCGTCGAAAAGTGCACCGGCACCCCGAACAGCCCGGCAAAATGCCGCGCAGCCGCAAGCGCTCCCGGATCCCAGCCCCGGTGCGTCTTTAGCACCTCCTCTGCACCGGCAAACAGCCCCGCGTACTCCGTCGGAACATCGTTTCCCCCATGCTCGCACGAAACGAAAACGCTACGAAACTCCATCGAACAACCGTCCCTCCTCAAGGCAGTCGCAAAGTTCTCCATACACGGCCCGCAGCCGCCTCCCGTCCGGCGAGCGGCCCAACCGGCGCAGCAACCGCGCAGCCAGCGTCCCCCGCGCACCCAGCGTCCGCACGAACGCATTCTCCTGCCCCGTGCGCGAGAACAGGTCCTGCCACAACTCACCGCACGAGCACCCCGGCCGCAATCCGCTTCCGAGCAAAGCGAGGTACTCCCCGTCAGTCACCCGCGCCTCCCCGCCACAGCCGATCGCCTCTATCAGCAAATCCCGCAGCGGCTCCACCGCCGCCCCGGCCTGATCCGCCCACGGGCTCCATCGCTCCTCCACAAGCCCCCGCACCACCGCAACCATCGCCTCCACAACGGCAAGGTCCGCCGCGGGGCACTCCTGTATATCCAACAGCCGCACCTCGATTGAACCGCGCCCAAAACGTGCGATCGCACCGCGGCTGTTCACGAACTCCTCCCCCACAAGTACCCCCTCCGGGTCGAGCGGCCCCAGCGCCTCCCAGATCGGCCCGTTGATGACCCGCCCATAGTCCTTCTCCGTATAGACAGGCTCCGGAATCACGTCCCCCGTGATGACCGGCACCCGCCGCTGGTTGTGGCGGTAGTAGTCCAGCCGCGTGTCCACAAGCCCCGTCACCCGCCCTCCCGCCACAGGGGAGCTTCCCGCCAGCGCCGGCAGCAAAGGCAGCACCAGCCGCACCGCCGCGTGCAGCCGGCCGAACTCCGCATCACCGCAGAACGGCAGGTTCACATGCGTGCTCTGCACGTTCGACCACCCATGACCCTGGCAGCCAAAAATCCAGTCGTACGCCTCGTACACCGCATTGTATTCGTGCGGCCAAAGGCGCGTCTCCCGCACCGGGTCCATCCACGGATGCATGGCCCCCGGCATCAGCCGGCATCCCATTGGCCCCAGCAGCCGGTTCGCCTCCCGCACGCACTTCTGGAAGCCTTCCGCCAACCCGCCGAGCCCTGCCGCAGGCCCGTTCGTCTTGAACTCCACAACGTGCAGCACCAGCTCGTTCGACCAGGCGAACTCCCCCCGCTCGAACTCGGAGACCGTCCGCCCGCACGCAGCCTCGATCAGCCGGTCCGTCAGCGGTGCCACGTTCAGCGAATCCGCCTCTACAATTGCATACTCCAATTCCACCCCGAAGCCCTGGAAAAGGTGCAGCCGCGCCACCGTGCTCACTGGCGCCCTCCCCGCTTCTTCCTCTCCTCGATCCGCGCAAGGAAAACCTCCATCACCTTCTGATAGAGGCCGTCCTTCAGCAGGCCGTCCTCGAACCCCGCGTCCAGGCTCGGATTGTCGTTAATTTCGATAATATACACCTTGCCCCCCGTCTGCTTCAGATCGACGCCGTACAGCCCGTCTCCGATAAGGTTAGCCGCCTTCAGCGCGGTATGCACCACCTGCGGAGGAGCCTGCTCCAGCGCCACCTGGTCCACTTCGCCGTACTGTGTCCGGCCCCGCCCGTCTGTATGCTGAATCTTCCATTGTCGCGGCGCCATGTGGTACTTGCAGACATAGAGCGGCTTCCGGTCCAGTATGCCCACACGCCAGTCGTACTCCGTCGGCAGAAACTCCTGCGCGATGGCCAGCTCGGACCGCGCGAAGAGCTGCTCCAGCGCACGCCCCATCTCCTCGCGCCCTTCCGCCTTGAAAACGCCCTGCGAAAATGAACTGTCCGGCTGCTTCAGAATGCACGGAAAGCCGATTTCCCTCTCGATCTCCTCTGTATTGTTGCGGTGCACGATCAACGTCCGTGGCATGGCGATACCGTGCCGCGCCAGCAACTCCGCAAGGAATACCTTGTTCGTGCACAGCAAAATCGAATCCGGATCGTCAATCACCACAAGCCCCTCTGCCGCCGCCCGTTGCGCGAAGCGATACGTGTGGTGATGCACGTTCGTCGTCTCGCGTATGAACAGCGCATCGAACTCTGCCAGCCGGCCGTAATCCTCCCGCCCGATCGTCTCCACGTAGAAACCGAGCTTCTCCGCTGCGCGCTGAAACTTCCGCAGCGCCTTCTCGTTCGACGGCGGGTACTTCTCCGCCGGATTGCACAAAATCGCAAGATCGTACCGCGTCACCGGCCGGCGGGGGCTCCGGTGGCGGCCCTTCTCGAAAAACTCCGCCGCGAAAAAAATCACACTCGGCCAGTGCTCGTCCGGAATATCGCTCACCGCCACCGGCCTCAGGCTTTGCAGCAACCACTTTCCCCCCGGCGTCCGCACCATTTTCGCCCGCAGCAGCGGAGCCGGAAACTGCCGGAAAAGGCTCATGCTCAGCCGGTCGTAATGCTTCGCCACGTTCTTCCCGAAATAGATACTCAACGTGAACTTGTTCGTCTGGATATGCGAAAGGCTCTTCTGGATCAGGTCGTCCAGCTCCTGCGACCAGAAGCGCAGCATCGTCAGCGACTTCATGTCCTGGATCGACGACACGCTCGGCAACGGCCGGTGGCCCCGCGCCGTCGCCAACAGCGACACGTAATAACCAAGACTCTGGTACTGATACGAACGGCAGAGATTCTGCACCCGCACGCCCCGCCGCCGCCCGTACCGCGGATCGGTCAGGTAATGACGCGCCGGTACGATCTCCACACCCGGAATCTCCTCCGGCCAATCCTTCGGGCTATCGACGACGAACAGAATGTCCATTAATTCTTCCCGCCTGGCGTGGGGTGCCCGGCTCTACTACCAGCAGGTTCGCATCATAAGTCAGAATCCCAAGCAGGATCGAGGTAATGACCCGCTCGATCGGCAGCTCGTAAATACGGTCCTCCCCGATCGGGTTCGGCGTCAGCGGGTCCGCCACCAGCACCGTCCGCTCAGTCTTGTTGTACCCGCACAGCACCACAAAATGCCCCTGAGGCTCGCCCCGCAGGTCGTCCGGGCTTGAGTCCGGCAGCTCCCGCGCTTCCTGGTATAGATACGTCGAACTCAGTCCTGTCAGGATCGGGACCGACTGCTTCAGGAAGCGCCGGATCAGCCGCGCCGTCAGCTCCTCGAAGTAAATCCGCCCCCCCGCCTCCAGAAACTCAAGGTACGCCTTCGTCGCCCGCTGCAGCCGCTTGTTACCCTTCTTGTGTTCCGCCTGCGCCCGCAGCCGCTCCCCCAGCTCCTTCCTGCCACCGGGAAACCACGTCGGGTCGAACACCTCAAGGTTGTACGTATAGATACGCGCCCGATAACCCCGCCCCAGCGCATGGTTCCCCAACAGAACCGCCAGCGTGCCCCCGCCCTCCAGCATCGCCGTCTGCGCCATCACCTCCTCCAGCTCCACCGCATCCCCATGGTAGCGGTACACCGCATGAAGGCACGTTGGCCCGCATGCCGTATCGTTTGGCTGGGCCTGAATTTCAAACTGAAGACGCGTTTCCAAGGAGGGTCTCCGCCGGGCGTGCAGACGCGAAAAACGTCTTCCTCCCTTCCGTGCCGGTTCAAGGCCATTCAGCACACAGCCCAGTCCAATCGCCATCAGGAAAAACCTCAGGCCGGCAAACCCTCTCCTTGCCCTCCGCCGCCCCCTCAACTCCCCTGACCCTTCGGACCCGTTCACCCCTTCGGAAACACACCGAAACTCCCAGGATCACCACTCCACCCCGACATGGCCGAACCCCACAATCAGGAAAAAATCCCCCTCCTGCTCGCCCTCGGCAAGCCCGACGAAGCGGCCCTTTTGGAACAGCACCTCCTCAAGAGGTTCGGAGGCGCCTTGGAAATCTACCGCGCCCCCTCCGGCTTCGACGCCATGTCCCTGGCCATGAATCAGCCCCGCGCCGTCCTCCTCGATCAGCGCCTCCCCGACGTCCTTGGCCTCGACATGATCGAGCCCGTCCGCGAGCAGATCGGAAACGACAACTACATCATCTTTGTCGGCGGCACCGGCAAGGCAGGCATACGCCCCGGCATGAGGGACGAAGCACTCCGCCGCGGCGCAAACGCCCTCTTCGACCGGCCCGTCAAGATCGACATACTCCTCGATACCCTCCACAAACTACTCTACCCAAAGCCCCCCGAGCACCCCCACCTCCACGGCCTCGAACTCATCGACCTCATACAGGCCTACCACAACAAGCGCGTGGACCGCACCATCCGCATCTTCGGCTCCGCAAACCGCGTCGGCTCGATCTACATGCTCGCCGGCGAGGTCACCCACATCGAGTGCGGCCCCGAACTCGGCTTCACGGCCATGCTCGACCTCATGTCATGGACGCAGGGCGTCATCGAAGTGTACGACGCCTGCCTCTCCGCAGAGCGCACCAACAAGCTCCCCACCCAGAGCCTCATCCTCGACGCCGCACGCGCCATCGACGAAGGCAGCCAAGGCGGCATCACCGCAGAGCACGACCCCACCGGCCAGCTCTTCGGCGAGGACATCCACGACGAGGAACTCTCCTTCGAGGCCCTCGACGCAGAAGAAGACTCCGGGGAGCACAGCCAACCGCCCCCCCAACACCAGGAAGACGATCCGCTCGACTTTGGATTTCTCGACGAGGAGGAACAGCCCGGACGTTGAGGCCCCTCAGGCCGCCGCGCTCTCAGGCTCCTCCAGTTTCAGCACCGGATGCGTGCTCCGGCATGGCGCAGGGTGCGCCACCTCCGGCTCCTCCAGCAGCGGACGGAAAAGCGACCCGAGCGCTTCCATCAACGCGCCCAACCGTAATCCCTCGAAAGTCTCCGGGTAATTTTCCAAATAACCACGCGCAGAACGCCACAGCTTCCGCGCTCCGGAGCGGTTACCCCGCTCCCAGTGAAGCAGTGCCACCGCCGCCTGAATAAGTCCCTTGTAGAAATTCTTGAACGGAGGCACCTCCACCACCCACAGGTCCTCCAGCACCTCGTGCGCCTCGAAGTAATCCCGTTCGTTAAACAAGTGTATGAAGTTACGGTACTCCGCAGGCCAATCGACTCTTTCCATTCGGGGGCAAGACTCCATTGCGCAAGGTTTATTGCTTGACGAGCCTGGGTGCCGTCAACGCAACGGCCCTTTCCGTTGACCGCCCGGGCCGTTGCCGCCACACAGCACAGCCCATGCCCGGACAACGCCCGCCAAGGTAGCCAGATGACCCCGTCAGTTCAACAGGAAGCTCCCCCCACGTCTCCCGCGGGGCCGCTACCCCTCGCCCGCCTCACCATCACCGGCGTCTTCATGGGCTTGGCCAACCTCATCCCCGGCGTCAGCGGCGGCACCATGGTTCTGGCCCTCGGTCTTTACCGCGAATTCATCGGCGCCGTCTCTGAAATAACCCGCCTGCGCTTCGCCGCGAGACCTCTCATCGTCCTGGCCATGCTCTTCGGCCTCGCTGCCGCCACCATCCTCGGCCTTGCCGGAGTCATCGAATTCCTCCTGGAGACCTTCAAACCCGGCATGTTGGCTCTCTTTGTCGGCATGACCCTCGGCGGAGCTCCCATGCTCTACCGCCAGCTCCGCCCCATCAACCTCTCCTCCGCACTCTTTGCCGGCGCCGGCCTTGCCCTCATGGCTGTTATTGCCTTTGGCCTTCAGCCCGACCTCCGCACCCCTGGCTGGGGGTGGTTCTTCGCCGCAGGGCTCGTTGGCAGCTCCGCCATGATCCTTCCCGGCATCTCCGGCAGCTACCTGCTCCTCGTCCTCGGCCTCTATCTCCCGGTTATCTCTGGCATCTCGGACCTCCGCGCCGCCCTTACCGAACGCGACATCTCCCAGCTTATCGCCGTCGGCTACGGCTTGGTCCTCCCCGTCGGTCTTGGCCTCGTGGCGGGGGTCGTTGCGCTCTCCAACCTCCTCAAATTCTTCCTAGAACGCTACGAGCGCCCCACCACTGCCCTCCTCCTCGGCCTGCTCCTGGGCGCCGTCCTCGGCCTCTACCCCTTTCAGGACACCAGCCTCGACCGCCTCCCGCGCTACGCCGTCAGCGACAACGGCCGGCCCGGCGAGGGCGAACTGCGCATCATCGGCTTCGGCTGGGAGCAAGGTACCGGCGGCCCCATCGAACGCCAACTGCAGCACCTCCCCTCGGACCTGCTCGAAGTGGAAATACTCGAGACCGCCACGGACCGCGCCCCCACGGTCGCCGACGTGCAGGCAGCACGCGAAACCAGCGCCGTCATCATCGCCTACGACGTCCGCATCCCCCGCGAAGTCCGCCAGGAAACCAGCGACCGCGACGCCGGCCGCGTGCCGCTCTACATCGTTCCAGACACTGAACTTACGTTCCCCCGCGGCGTCCTCGCCCTATTCCTTGCCGCTGGCGGATTCCTCTTCACCTTCTCGCTCGGCCGGCTCAAAAACTCCTCACGACCACCGGCCACCGAAAACCCGCCCACCGCGCAGTAAACCTGCCGGCCTCCGGCGAAGTCAAATCACTACAGGGAAGCACGAACCATGATTGAAGGGGTCAAAGTCAAGCGCCTCACGGTACATTGCGACGAGCGTGGCAGGCTCATGGAAATGCTCCGGGCAGACGATCCCGGCCTCGATACCCGCTTCGGCCAAGTTTACATGACCACCGCCTACCCCGGCACTGTCAAAGCATGGCACTACCATCGCCTCCAGACGGACCACTTCGTCTGCCCCGTCGGCATGATCAAACTTGTGCTCCACGACAACCGCGAGGACTCCGCCACCAAAGGCGAGACAAACGAGTTCTTCCTCGGTGTCCACAACCCCATCCTCGTCGAAATCCCCCCCCTCGTTTACCACGGATTCAAGTGCATCTCCGAAACCGAAGCTCTCGTCATCAACACCGTCACCGAATGCTACAACCACGAACAGCCCGACGAGTACCGGATTCCACCACATTCGGGAGAAATACCCTATGAGTGGGGAAGAAAAGACGGCTGAAATCCGTGAGATTCCCTTGATGGTCTGATTCTCGCGGGCACAAACTCCTCGGGGATCGGAATCGATCGCCGGGGGGCTATCATGCCCCGCACCCGGCAACAAGACTTCTCGAAGGGAGAAGGCAACACCATTACAATGCCCTCCAAGGGTCGCCCACCTTCCTGGCCATTTGCGGCACTGCTCGTTCTCGGGCTCGTAGTGCTGGTGGGATGGCTGTTTCTCAATGGCACCCCGGCCCCCGAAGAGGACACCCCGGAGACCACTGCGGAGCTTCCCCGGCAGCCCGAACGCGGGCCCCTCATCCCCGAGATGCGAATGGGCATGGACCGGTCGCCCGCCGCACAGGCCTATCGCGAGGAACTCCGCCAGCAGCGCGAAGCCGAAGCACCCCCGCCCGAACCCGAAGAAGAACCCGAAGAGGGCGAATACCCCCCGACCGAGGAATACACCCCCCCCGAGCCCATCGAAATCGCCCTTGAGATGGAGCCCGGCGAGCTTATCGGCTGGGTCAACGACGAGCACGGCGCACCCCTCCAGGACGTCAGAATCGCCCTCAAGTACGAAGAAGCCGTCGAGGACGGTGTCGAGCCCCCCACGCCCGAAACACGGTCCACCGAAAACGGCCTCTTCACCGTCGAGGAAATCCCCCCCGGCCCCTGGACCGTCACCGCACGCAAGGACAACTACGCCAAGGTCGCCCAGACCGCCGTCCAGATACCCTCCGGCTCGCAGGCAGGTCCCATCACCCTGCGCATGGAGCCTGAACTCGTCCTCAAAGGGACCGTCCGCGCGCGGGACGAAGTGCTCCCCGGCGCACAGGTCAGCGTCTTTCGCGACCTGCTGACGATAAACAGCCGCGGCGAAGTCTCCCGCGTCCGCGTGGACTACGGCGGCACGTCCACCGACGGCGAAGGCGCCTTCGAAATACGCAGGCTCCCCGAAGCTGCCCTCACCCTGCGCGTCCGCTCTCCGGGCTACGCACGCCTCCAGGAGCGCATCCCCATGCGCCCGGACATGTCCGCCCTGCAGCTCACCCTCCGCCCCGAAGCCACTCTCGGTGGAACCGTGCGCGGCTCCCTCGGCCAAGCCGTCGAAGGCGCCGAACTCACTCTCCGCCAGCCCGACGTCGGCGGCGAGTCCGGCGAAGTCGCCAAGACAACAAGCGGCGAGAACGGCACCTTCCTCTTCAGGGAACTCCCCAGCGGCCGCGACTACCATCTGCACGCCAAAGCCGAGAACTACGCTCCCGCCGGGCCCATCGAAGTCTCCAGCGGCACCAGCACCAATGTCATTAACCTCGACTCCGGCGGCATCATCACCGGCCGCGTCGCCAACTTCGACACCGGCGCCCCCATGGCCTCCATCGGCGTCGTCGCCATCTCCGCAAACGAAGACCGCCGGCGCACCGCCCTCTGGACGAAGACAAACAGCCGCGGCGAATACCGCATTACCCGCCTCCCCGCCGGCGACTACAACGTCGCCATCGTCAATGACAGCCTCACCTCCGAACCCAAGTCCGGCGTTCAGGTCGATCACAACTCCACCACAGAAGGCATCGACTTCTCCATCTACCCCGGCCTTCAGCTAAGGGGATACGTCGTTGACGGCGAGACAGGTGATCCCCTCCAGGACGCCCGCGTCACCGTCAAGAGCCTCGTCGGGCCCGAACTGCTCACCGCAAAGGAAACCACCACCTTCACCGAAGGCTCGGGCATCTTCCGCTTCCCGAACATGCCCCAGGGGCTCTACACCTTCGAAGCCAGCCTCGACGGCTACATGCGCGGCGCCGGTGAGGAAGGCTCCGTCCGCGTCGAAGCACTCCGCGGCACCGACCCCGAACCCGTTGACATCAAACTCTATCGCGGCGGCCGCATCGAAGGCTACGTCAACAGCGCGGGGGGCAACCCCATCCCCAATGCCACCGTCCAGCTCTTCCGCGCTGGGGGGTCTCCCGGCCGCATCCGCGAACGGGACTTCTTCACAAGCACCGACAGTGGCGGGCACTTCGAAATGGAAGGCATCCCCATCCACGACGAGGTCCACCTGCATGTCACCGCATGGGCCGAAGGCCACACAAAGGCCCGCAGCGAACGCGTCATCCTAAACCGCGACCAGAGCAGCCGCACCGTCGAACTCGTCCTCGGTGCGGGCCAGACGCTGCAGGCCACCGTCAGGTCCTCAACCGGCGAAGGCCTCTCCGATGCCGACGTCCGCCTCAGTCACTCCGACTTCAGCGACCCGGACCCTTCTACCTGGCGCCAGCGCGAAAGCGAAGACGGCCGATACAGCTTCGAAAACATCCCCTTCGGCCGCGTCCGCGTAAACGCAAGCCGCGACGGATATCTTCCCGCCGGTGGCAACGTCAACGTGGAGTCGCGCGGCATCGCCGAGATCGAACTCACCCTCGACCCCGCGCAACGCATCACCGGCAGGGTTTACGACGACCAACTGAACACCCTCCGCTCCGGCCGCGTGGACGCACGCGCAGAACGCGGGGCACGGGGCTCAGGCCGCTCAAACATCGACTCCGAGGGCCGCTTCGATATCGACACCATCGGCGAAGGCACCTTCCTCCTCGAAGTCAACACCGACATCTCCACCTCCACCGGCAACCGCCGCTTCACCTGGGGCTTTCCCGGCAACGAACCCAACATGGGCCTCTCCGACGTCATCCTCGTCGTGCCCGCCGGCGGCGGCCTCGAAGGAAAGGTCTTCCTCCCCGACTCCGAAGGCCCGCCCGCGCGCTTCTCCATCCGCGTGCGCGGCAGCTATACTGATGACGCAGGCCGCAACCGCAGCATCAACGAAAGCCACAACTTCAGCGGCACTGACCGTTGGCGCTTCGAAAAGCTCCCGCCAGGCGAGTACAACGTCACCGCAAGCGCCCCCAACTACCTCCCCGTCACCGTCGGCCCCTTCGAAGTGGGCTCCGACGGCGTCTATACTGCTGGCACCATCTCCCTCCATCCGGGCGGCGCCGTCCGCTTCCGTGCCGTGCACTCCCGGACCCAGGAGGCCATCGGAGGCGTCCTCGGCCGCCTCACACCCGACGGGCCAAGCTCCCGCACCAACAACCAGGGCATCGCCAATATCGGCACCGTCAAGCCCGACATCTATACGCTCGAACTCTCTCACGGCGACTTCCTCCCCACCGAACGCGAGGTCGTCCAGGTCACACGCGGCGGCGAAACTGACCTCGGCACCATCCGCATGGACCCCGGCGGCGTTCTCCATGGCCGCGTCGTGGACGGCACCCGCCAGCCTCTCCGCGGCATCAACGTCGAGGCACGCTCCGTAGAGGAAGAAGACGAGGTGAACCGTGCCGGCACCGACGCAGGCGGCCGTTACTCCCTGCGCGGCCTGCGCCCCGGCGGTCAGATCGTCACCTTCAGCGGCACCGTCAACGACCGCCGCGTCGCGCGCAGTTTCGAAATCAACATCTCCCCCGAGCGCGAATCAAACCACGACGTCACCCTCTGGGCCAACTCACGCCTTACCGGCACCCTCAATGCCGCCTCCGACGTCGACGTCTCCCGCGCCGTCGTCAATCTATACCCCATGCGCGGGGACAATGTCCCCATCACCGGCCAGTCCATACGCGTAAGCGGCATCTCCGGTAACCGCTTCGTCGAGGACAACATGCTCGAAGGCCGCTACCTCGTCACCGTGCAGGCACCCCGCGGCTCCGGTACCGCCTACTGGGCAAACGTGGTCACCGTCGAGGACCGCGAAACATACGCCACCATCAACCAGGGCACCACAAATATAGACGGCCGCATCCTCATGACGGAAAACGGCCCTCCCGTGGCCAACCAGGAAGTCCAGCTCAGGCTCCTCACCGCCCCCCAGAGCGGCGTCTCCAGCCTGCGCCAGTGGTGGCAGTGGACCACCCGCACCGGTGAGGACGGGCTCTTCTCCCTCCGCAATCTCCCCGCGGGCACCTACTCCCTCACCGCCCACAACGACGACATCGAGGCCGATATCCTCGAAATCATTCAGCTCCGCCCCGGCAGCTACGTCGAAGGCAAGGTTCTCTCCTTCCAGTAGCCACCCTGAACTGTCAGTACAGTGCTGGAATCTCGTCACCCGGCACGGCATTCACCAGCCGCGCCGTGTTGTGCGCGCGCCGGATTGCCTCTGCATTCTCCTCCGTATTACGCACCCACACCTGCCAGCCCGCCCCCAGCGGATCGTGCGGCAATTCCGGCCACGCGGCTCCAAGGACCCAATCATCCCCGCCCGCCCGCCGAAGCGCCTGCGCCAGCCGTTGCCCGCCCTGCGTGATGATCCACTGAACCTCGTACTCGTCCAATACTTCCCGCCAATTGTTGTACAGCACCCGCCCCTCATCGTCCCGAAACGGAAACTCCGCCGCCGTCACGACGTAATTTTCCAGCCGGAAGAACTCCCCTCCGAAAATATCGAAACGCGAGTCACTGAAAACCAGATTCCGCTCCGGTGACAGGCGCCAGATCAAATATCCCGCATAGCGATTCTCGTTGAACATGTTCCCCGGCAGCTCCGCCAGCTCCGCAAGGTCCGCCACTTGCGCCGGAAAGCGCTCCCGTATATACGCCCGTCCATCCAGGTACTGCAGGTTCCTTCCTGCGTAGCTCGCCTGCGTCAGCGGACTCAGCCACTGCCCGCCCTCCCGCGGGTTCACCGACACCCAGCCCGCCAGATAGACAGCCATCACCGCCACACCCACCGAAGGTGCCGCCCGCCGCCATATCATCCACCCCGCGTCCGGCAAGTTCCATTCCGCCAGCGAACGCTCCGCCCGCCGCACCGCCTCCCCCAGCACACGCGCCGTCAGCGGCACCATCATGATCGAAAACAGAGAAAGGTGCCGCACATGCTGGATCGCCTGATGCAGGAAAAACAGATAAATCGCCAGCTCCCAAAACCGCACCCGGAAACCCCGCAGCAGAAACGCCAACGCCAACGTCCCTAGCACTGCCAACTGGAAATCGATCACGAAGTAGAAATCCGGCGACGCCAGCTCCCCGATCGCCCGCACCAACTCCGTATCCGTCAGCACCCGCGCCGGAAGCTCGTATAGACGCCAACCATACGGATTCACCAGCGTCGCCACAAGCGCCGCCGGCAGCAACAACGCCAGCATCCGCGCCGGCACCACCTGCGGCAGCCTGGCCAGCGGAACCGCCGGCAGCCGGTGCCGCACAGACTGGAAGCCATGGTCCGCCGCGAAGAAACCGAGAATCACCCCCGCCGCAAGCCAGCCTCCGTGCAGATTCGTCCACAGCGCAATCACCGGCGGCAGCGCCCAGAGCCACGCCCGCCGCAGCCAGCCCTCCGTCACCCCAACCAGCAGCAACAACTGGCCCGCCAGCAGCAGATTGCTCACCACCGGTGGCCGCACATAGAACATACGCCGGCCGATGGCTATACACAGCACCGCCACAAGGAGCGCAATCCACACACGCCCCGATATACGGTATGCCAGCAGATAGACAAGCCCCACCGTCAGCGCAATCAGCACGCCGTTGAACAGGATGGCGCCCCGCCAGCCGCCCAGGCCGCTCGCCTCGCCCGCACGCCAGGCAAGATAGTAGCCCGCCTGCGCCAGCCACTCGTGATTGTGCCACTCGTGGTCCTGCGCCGTATGGCTGAAGACGTCGTGTTCCGGAAGACCGTTCTGGACGATATACTGGCCCGTCTTTACATGCCACCAGCAATCGTTGTCCGATCGGATCGGCACCACCGCGATGTGCAACGCATAGGCAAAGAGGAACAGCACCGCCAGCGCATGCGCCAGCCCCAACGGAAGAGCGCTTCCGCCCCGCTCACCTGCGGGTTCCCCCTCACTCCTCGTCATCGTCGCCGAGCGAGGCCGCTTCCAGCACCTCTTCCGCCGCGTAGATCGGCACTCGTCTCTTGCTTGCCAGCACAAGGCTGTCCGACGGCCGCGCGTCCACCCGCGCCGTCTCCCCGTCCGCCGTCCGCACCAGCAACTTGCCGATGTACGTGTCCCCTCTCAACTCCTCCACGATTACGCCCGTCAGCTCGCCCCCCATCTCCTCGATCGTGTTCAGCACCAGGTCGTGCGTCATCGGCCGCGGAGCGTGCTGGCCGTGCAGGGACTGGTCCAGCGCCAGCACCTCGTAGGGTCCGATGTAGATCGGAAACGAGCGCGTCCCCTCCTTCTCCCGCAGCACGACGGTGTGCGGACCCGCGTCCCCGCGAATCTGAATTTCCACCAGCTCCATTTCTTTCATCATCATGGCCTGCCACTCCCGGCAACGATCATTGTCCTGCCGCTTACAACAGAAGGGAGCCGGACGCAAGGTCCGGCTCCCTCTCATTTGCGGCTTTTGATTGGCGGCAAGGCCCTCTTACCGAGGTTCCTCTTCTCCCGGAGGGCTTTGGACCGTGTGCTGCAGCCGCTCCTTCTGCTTCGGGTCGCCGTGGCAGTCCTTGTACTTCTTGCCGCTGCCGCACGGGCACGGGTCGTTCCGGCCCACTTTCGGCGTCTCCCGCCGGTACGTGCCCAGCCCCGTCCGAGGCCTTTGCGGGCGCTTCTCCTGCTGTCCCGCCTTCGCCTGCTGGGCCGCCGCCTGCGCCTCGGCGGGGGAGAGAGCCGAGGCCTTCTGCGTCACCATCCGCTGCACCCGCTGACGCTGCCGCGCCTCCTCCTCGGACACCGGCTGCGCCCGGAAGAACGTCTGGAACACGTTTTTGTTCACCCGCAGCATGAAGTCCTCGAACGCCGCCGTCGCGTCCCGCGTGAACTCCACCAGCGGGTCCTTCTGCGCGTAGGACCGCAGCCCAATGCCCTCGCGCAGCTCGTCGATCGCCAGAAGGTGATCCTGCCAATCCGTATCGATCATCTGCAGCCCGATGTAACGGCCGAACGGCACCGCAATATCCCCAAGGCTCGAAATCTTCTCGTCGTAGGCGTTCACGATATGCTCCATCGCCGCGTCGTGCAGCTCCTCGTAATCGCCCCAGCTCTTTCCGCGCAGCGGATCGACCGATTCCGTCACGATCGTGGACTCGATCCAGTCCAGCCAGCCGTCTATATCGGCGTCCCCCATGTTGGACTTCTCGCCGAAATACGCCGTGAACTCCGCATCGATCGCGTCCTCGAAAATACCAAGGTAGATCGGCCGGAGGTCCTCCTCCAGCAGGATGTCCCGCCGCAGCCCGTACACCTGCAGCCGCTGGCGGTTCATCACGTTGTCGAACTGCAGCGTCCGCTGCCGGCGCTCGTGGTTGATCATCTCCACCTTCTTTTGCGCCTTCGTGATCGACCGCGTCACCATCCGGTTCTCGATAGCCTCGCCTTCCTTCATCCCCAGCCGTTCCAGCCAGACCGATATACGGTCCGACCCGAACCACAGCATCAGGTTGTCCTCCAGCGAGACGAAAAACCGCGACGTCCCCGGGTCGCCCTGCCGGCCCGAACGGCCGCGGAGCTGTCTGTCTATACGCCGCGCCTCGTGCCGTTCCGTACCCACAATCTGCAGGCCGCCCGGCCATTCCTCGCCCGACTCGGGGTCCGTATGTGTCTCCGCCACGCCCGGCCCGAGCCGGATGTCCGTGCCGCGCCCCGCCATGTTGGTGGCGATCGTGATCGCTCCGGGCCGGCCGGCCTCGGCCACGATCTGCGCCTCCTGCAGGTGGTTCTTCGCGTTCAGCACGTTGTGATGCAGCTTGCGCGAAGTGAACATCTTGCTCAGCTTCTCCGAGTCCAGCACGTTCGTCGTACCCACAAGGATCGGCAGGTTCATCTTGTGCAGCCGTTCCACCTCCTCCAGCACCGCCGCGTACTTCTCCCGCTTCGTCCGGAACACCACGTCATCCATGTCCACCCGGATCATCGGCTTGTTGGTGGGGATCGTCACGACGTCCATCTTGTACGTCGCGTGGAACTCGGCCGCCTCCGTCTCCGCCGTGCCCGTCATGCCGGACAGCACCTTGTACATACGGAAGTAGTTCTGGATCGTGATCGTCGCCAGCGTCTGCGTCTCCGACTCGATCTTCACCCCTTCCTTCGCCTCCACCGCCTGGTGCAGCCCGTCGCTCCAGCGCCGGCCCGTCATTTTCCGGCCGGTGTTCTCGTCCACGATCACCACCTTGTTGTCCTCCACGACGTAATCCACGTCGCGGACCTTCAACACGTAGGCGTGCAGCAACTGGCTGATCGTGTGCAGCTCCTCCGCCTTTTTGTCATGGGCGGCACGGGCCTCCTTCTTCTTCTCCTCCTTGTCCTCGTCCGTCAGTTCCTCGTCCGATTCTATACGCGCGAACTCGTCCACCACGTCGCTCAGGACGAAGTACTCCGGGTTCTCCGGCGAGAGCTCATTGCGCCCCTTCTCCGTCAGCTCGATCGAGCGGTTCTTCTCGTCCACAATAAAGTAAAGATCGCGCTCGATCTCCGGCATCCGCTTCTCGCGGATCAGCTCCATCTCCACCCGGTCCTGCATCCGCGCCCACGAAGGCTCCTGCCGCAGCTTCATGTACCGCTTGTGTTTTGGCAGGCCCTTGTAGCACTGCAGCAGCCGCACGCCTGCCTCGAATGCCTCGTCATTCGTCATCTCTTCCTTTTCCAGCAACTCCTCCGCTTCCTTCGCCAGCCGGCTCACCACCATGTTCTGCTTCGCCGTAAGGTCCCGGATACTTGGCAGAATGCGGTCATACTGGTCGATGGACCGGTCAACGGGGCCCGAGATGATCAGCGGAGTCCGCGCCTCGTCGATCAGCACCGAGTCCACCTCGTCCACGATGCAGAAGTACGGCTCGCGCTGCGAGAGCTGGTTGCGGTGCCGTGCCATGTTGTCGCGCAGATAATCGAAACCGAACTCGTTCACCGTACCGTAGCTCACATCGCTAAGGTACATCGCCCGCCGCTCCGGCGTATGCGGCTGCGTCTTGTCCAGGCAGCCCACCGTCATCCCCAGGAAGCTGAACAGTGGCTCGTTCCACTCCGAGTCGCGCCGCGCAAGGTAATCGTTCACCGTCACAAGGTGCGAACCCCGGCAGAGCAGCGCGTGCAGATAAAGGGGCATGATCGCCGTCAGCGTCTTCCCCTCGCCCGTCGCCATCTCGGAGATGTGCCCCTCCGCCAGTGAGATCGCCCCCATAAGCTGCACGTCGAAGGGGACCGCGATCCATTCCATTTCCTGCTCCGCCACGACCCACTTCTTCCCCACGTGGCGCCGGCACACCTCCTTCATCGCCGCAAACGCGTCCGGCAGCAGGTCCATCAACTCGTACTTCTTCTCCTCCGGCTTGATCTTCTCCCGAAGCTCCGCCCAGCGCGCCTCCGTCCACGG
>SLMS01000007.1 GCA_007133495.1 Candidatus Sumerlaeota bacterium
AAAAAATGGAACTATACCTGATCTATACATCAGGAAGCGGGAAAAAGAAGGACCCCGTCTCTCCACATCAGGAGACACGAAAGCCCCCCACATTGCACCATTCCGTACCTGAAACGGCAATAATTCACGCACGTATATACAAAGCACACCATGCGGTGGCGGAATGCCACCCGCCCAGTATTTTTCTGTCACTCCCTGGGACCGCCAAACTCCCGATTGGCGCTTTTCCCCGGCCAGCCAGCACCCTCAACCCGCGACTCGCCACTGGCCACCAACCATTCACTCTAACACCCCTCCCCCCAGTGCTCCAGCAGTGCGGTGAAGTCCGGGAAGCCGAGCGGCTCTCCGTCGAACTCCACCCCCCAGTTCTCAAGGAGGAAGGTGAAGTCCTGGAAGCCCGTGCACCCGTCGTTATCGAAATCACCCCTTGCACGCGCGTCCGGAGGAATGTCCGGCACCTCTTCACCAAAATAAACCCATGCGTCGTCCAGGGGGGAAAGCAACGTGCCGCCGAAAAGCACCGTCCGTCCGTGGGTGCCATCCCACGCCATGCCGTGGCGCACCCGTCCCGAAGGACCCGTCTTGTCTATCTCCTCCCAGGCAGAACCGTCCCACTCCCAGGTGTCTGAGCGGGTCGTGCCTCCGCCCTGTCCGCCGAACAGGACGATCCTGCCCCGCTCGGCATCCCACACCATAGCGTGATCGCTTCGCTCCGGCGGGCCGGTCGTGTCCAACTCGCTCCACTCCGAACCATCCCATGTCCACGTGTCGTCCAGCCGCTGCCCGTCGAAACCGCCATACATCACCACCTCCCCGCGCACGGTGTCGAAAGCCATTGCGTGGCTGAATCTTTCCCCCGGGGCCGCCGCGTTGATTTCGTGCCACTGTGTGCCGTCCCATTCCCACGTCCCGCCGGAAAAAATCTTCTCGTCGTTCCCCGTGCCACCGAAAACGAGCACCCGGTTGCGTGCGCTGTCCGAAGCCATGGCGTGACTGGACCGGCCGGGCGGCGCCGCTCCGCCGTCTATCAGGCTCCAGTCCTCGCCGTCCCATTCCCACAGGCTGTCGGGGTGATTTCCATTTTGCTCGCGCCCGCCGAACAGCAGCACCGTCTCCCGCACATGATCAAAGACCATCGCGTGGTCCGCCCGGCCGGAAGGCGAGTTTTCCGGCTCCATTTTCTCCCAGTCGCTGCCGTCCAGCTCCCACGTCTCCAGCGTCCACTCGTCCAGGTCTCTGCCCACCAGTAAGACCCGTTCGCGCACGGGGTCCCACACCATGGCCGGGCTGCCCAGCGCCGGTGGACCTTCCTCCTCCATTTCGTGCCATCCCGGCGGGGGAGTGGCGATCAGGTCCGCCGGGGCCCTATCGGGGACACCCAGTCCCGCGGCCAAGAGCATCAAGCCGCCTGCGGTGTGCGAAAGCGGGAAACACTGCTGCATCACTGAATCTCCGGCCCCGGTTTCTGGCCGCGCCGGTGGAAGGAGAGCGCGTGCTATGGGGCAGCCTTGGCGGCAGTTGGCCCCACCGGCGGATAACGGTCAACCCTTTCCCGCGCCGGGAACCGCCTCGATACGTCCCGCCGCGGAACGTTGTATTGACAAGACTTACCCGCTGGCTGGCGGCTGGGGCCCTGAGGCTTCCCCCGCTCTCCCTCCTTTTTCCTAAAAAAAATGGGACAATATCCCCCCCATGCCATATAATCCCCACACGAGTATTGCCGAAGTACGTCCGCAAACGGCAGAGGAGTCCGAACCTCGTGGAAGAAACACCTTCCAGCCACCTCCCGGACCGGGGAGGCCGGTCCCACCGGTCCTGTCTATCCCCGTCCAGTTCCCGGGAACTGGCAGCCACCCCTCTGACCACCAGGCGGCTTCGGCGTTCACCCGATCTTGTCTCCACAGGAGGGACACTGGGATGCGAAGTGTAGTTCATGCGTTGGCAGGCGGACCGGCTCTGGCCGGACTTGCCTTCCTCACAATCCTCGGTGCCGGGCAGCATGCCCCGGCAGCGACCGAGCTGTTCAACGACACCTGGGCCTATCACGTCGATACGCAGACATGGGAACAGCTTCACCCCGCCGGCACTCCTCCCAGCGCGGATTACGGCTATCGCGCTTACTACGACGCGGAAAACCAGCGGATGCTCACCAACGCTGACGGTGGCATGGCCCTCAGCCTTGTCCCCGGCGAGGAGGAGTGGACACCCCTCGAGCCTCCCGAAGGCCACATCTACGGAACACATCACGATACCACAAGCAATACACTCTACCGCGCCATCTCCGCCACACTCCATTATTGGAATCTCACCACCGGTGAAAGCGGCACCATGCCCGTATCCAACTGGCAATGGACCGGCATGGTCGGCAGCCGCGCCGTCGATGAAGCCCGCACCCGCCTCGTCGATTTCGGCCAGCAGCGGCTGGTCACCTACGACATCGGCGAAACGGAAACCACCGCCGCGCTCCTGCCCCTTATTGGCGATGTGCCACCGACGTACGACTTCCACGGCGCGGAAATAGACCCCGTACGCGACCGCATGATCATCTTCGGCGGCAATATCGGCGAACACGCCATCCACCCCAACTACGAAGGCAGCACCTTCGAACTCGATCTCGACACGCTCTCCTGGATCCAGGCCGAGCCGGACGCGTCCCCCTCGCCCCGAGGTCAGTATGCCTCCGTGTGGGACCCGCAGGAACGCCGCATGTATATTCTCTGTGGTCTATACAGGACGACCTTCGACTATGACAGCATCTCGACATACAACGATGTCTGGGTGTACGACAGCGCCACTCAGTCCTGGCGGGAGGAGATCACCACCGGCCCCCGGCCCGTCATCCGGCGCATGCCCGCCGCCGTCTTCGACGAGTCAAACCGCCGCATCATTCTTTTCGCCGGTCAGATGGTCAACGGCCCGCCGCCCGCCCGCGCCGTCATACGCAACCCGCAGCACCGCCGCAGAATCGGTGGCAACAGCGTCACCGTCATGGCCGAACTCACCCACGGCACCCCCGAGGGCACGCTCTCTGTCCGGTTCCAGTATCGCCAGCCGAGCCTGGAAGGCACCTGGACTGATATACCACCCGCCAACCCGAACCACCCCAACCCCGACACCACCCACCCCTACTTCATTCACTGGGACGTCACCCCCCTCACCGAAGGTCCCGTGGATATACGCGCCGTGGCCGCGGCCACCGGCAACGTCATCGATCCCGGACCCGAATTCATCACCGTATATATAGATCACGAGGAAGCGGCGACGGTCGAGGAGCTGACCACCGAAGGGGCGATACTTCTTGCCCACCGCACGCGCTCCGGCTTCGGCGATATCGCAACGGCGGAACCAGATTCCACAACGTCTGCCAACGTGCGCATCCGCTACGATGTCGGGGCGATGCCGGATGGCGGCGTGCTCAACGTCTCCTTCACCGGGACGGACGAGTTCGCCGGCCTGCCGGCGGAGCAAGCCGGCATTGCCGTTCATGTCTCGATGCAGGACGGCGGCAAGAACGCCGGCGGACTCTTCACCGTGATCATGTCCTACCCGGACGCGGACCATGACGGCGTGGTTGACGGGACGGCGATCCCCGACGGGGACCTCACCATATACGGCAGCGACGGCGCCGGAGGGACCTTTGAGCTGGACAACGTCGTGGTGAACACGGAAGCACGGACAGTGCGCGGCGACGCCACCGCAACCGGCTACTTCGCCCTCGCCGCCAAGGGCGAATCCCAACCGACCAGCGTCGAGGGCTGGATGCTTTACTAGCCTGGCAGTCAATCGTCTATACGAAGTGGAGCGCCCCCGCGAGGGCGCTCCACTTCCCCTTGGCACGATGGTCTGGGAAACTCAAAGGGCCACCAGCGGGAACTCCGGCGCCACACCGAGCTGTACCTGCCCCGCCGTCTCGAAGCGGTTCGCGGAGATCAGGCCGTGGTGGCGCAGCGTATGCGCGTCGCGGAAGTGGCGCTCCAGCCGGCTTCCCGTATAGATGCCGGACGTGCCTGCCAGTCCATGCATCATTTCCGTGACTTTCGCCGCGGTATTCGACGCATGGGTTCCCGCCAGGAGCAGGTCCGCTTTTTCCTCGAGCGTGGGAGTCCGCCCCGCCTTTGTCCGCTCCCACGCCTGTGCGATCGAATCGTAGAAGTGCGTGCGTGCAGCACGGAACATCGCCTCCGCCCGCGCCAAAGCCGCCTGCACAACGGGCCTTTCCCTCAACGTTCTGTTGAAACCAAGAGGGGTTTTCTCCATCGCAAGCCCGCGGAACTCGTCGAGTGCACCGCGGCCCATCGCCAGCAGCACGGGCGTGAAAATGGTCATCACGGCGCCCATGGCGGGAAATTTGTATAGCGGCCCCTGGTAGTGCTTTCCCAGCTCGAACTCGGGCGCCATGGCAAACGTCCGCGAAGACGGTATGAAGACTTCCTCCGCCGCGAGGTCGTTGCTGTCCGTGCCGCGCATCCCGAGGGCATCCCAGGTGTCTATAATCTTCGCCTCGTCTGCGGGGAAAAAGACCGCGAGGATCACAGGTGCTCCGTTCTGCATTCTGGGCTGGTCCCCGTCCATGACCATTCCGCTCATGTTCAGCCAATCGGCATCGTGGATGTTGCTCGCCAGCGGGGCCTGTCCGCTGAGGTGATAGCCGCCGTCCGCTGCGGCTGCCGGCAGGGGAGGGTGAAACGCCCCGGCAATGAGGGCATCCGGTCCGTTGGCGTATATCTTCTCGACTCCCTCGTCCGGGAGCCGTGACACCCACCAGGCCATGTGGTTGCCCGTTTGCAGGGCCCAGCCCGCAACGCTGTCGTGACTGGCTATCTCCTCGGCAACCCGGGCATACGTCACCGGGTCCACTTCCAGTCCGCCCAGGGAGCGCGGAGTGTACATACGTTGCAGCCCGGCTTCCCTCAGCGCGTCCATGACGGCTTTCGAAGGGCGCCGTTCCCGCTCAGCCTCCTCCGCGTGCTCCCGGATCAGGGGGCCAAGCTCCCGGGCCGCACTGATCAATTCCTTTTCGTCAACTGTGCTCATTTCTCCACTCTTCCTTTCTTCTGGCGCCGTGATGCGCACGGCGCCGTGGGTTTCAGCCGGTCAAGCCGAGTTGTCTAGTCATTTCCGCAACGTCGTAATACCGCCGCACGTGCTGGAAGTGGCCGTCGGGGCTCAGATCGGCAAACACGGCCATTGGAAGGTCTATACGGCGGCCCGTGGCGGGAATCTCTCCCTCCGGCGCGGGCACGGGCCCGTCATTCGTCCCCGTCACCCGGATCTCGTACATCATCCGGTCCCCGTCCAGGTGACGGCTGACGATGGCAACACGCATGTCGGAAAAAGACCGCATCGCCTCTGCGTAAACCTCCCTGATTTCCGCTCTCCCATGCACCGGCTTGGGGTGTTGAGGGTCGTGGAGAACAGCATCAGTGGCGTATAGCTCCACGACCCTGTCCGGATCATGATCATTGAAGGCATCCACGGCCTTCTGGTGTCGCTCGAGTACGATGGACATCACTGCTTCTCCTTGTGGTGGGTGTGGGGCCTGACGCTGCTGCTATCGGCCCGCGCCGGCCACCCACTCCAGGCCCTGCTGGGCGTACCGTCGGTTTGGCGTGCGCTCGAGCGAGGCCTCGAAGGCCTGCCGTGCCTCGTCATGGCGGCCCGTTTCCAGCAGCAGCTCACCATACAGCTCGCGCACCGGAAGCACCTCGCCGGGCGTTGTCGGGTGCTTGTCCATGGAGTCCTCAAGGTCTGCCGCCTCGCTCATGAGCGCGAGCGCCTGTTCCGTCTCCCCGCGTTCATGGAGCGTCCAGGCCTCCACGGCTTTGGCGAGCGCCTCCGTCATGTAGGCCCAATAGGCGTCCCCGTCGTCCCGAAGTGTCTGGACGCGGCGTTCGAGTTCCGCGATTTCCTGTTCCGCCTGGTCCAGGTCTCCTATCCGTGCGGCACCGACCCCCCGGGCATAGTAGAAGAGCGCTTCCCCGGCGGGAAAATCGTCCCAATCAATGACATCCGGTTGCCGCGGTTCGAGCGCCGCCGCGCCCTCCCACTTCTGTTGCTCCAGATAGTAACGGGCCTGTGGTGCCGCTGTATTGTAGGCCGCGAAGGAGGCGCCCCAAAGCTCGTCCACCTCCTGCACTCTTTGGAGTGTCTCCTGTGCCTTTTCCAACTCGTCCATTTGCAGGTAGGCGTACATCATATAGTCCAGGGCGTGCACGTAATGCGCCGTGGCGTGGAAGTCCTCATCCATATCCCGCAGTGCCGCCGCGGCTGACCGTTCATTCCACTCCGCGGTCTCCTCCCAATGTCCAAGGCGGACGAAGATGTGGCTCGGCATGTGCAGGGCGTGGACCGTGTCGGGGGCGAGCTTGTCATACTCCCGCGCAACCTCCTCGGCCCGGTGGGCGAGTTGAGGGCTGTCATACGCGTGAATCAGATAGTGGAACAGCCCGGGGTGCTCGGGATATTCCTGGAGGAAATCCTCCATGATTTCGCCTGCCCGCAGCTGGCGCGTATAGTCACGCTCCCTGTGAGGGGAGAACTGCGTTTGTGCGTAGGAAACTTCCGCCAGGGCATAGAATGCCGCTGCATCCACGTCCTCGGAATACTCCTCGTGCAGCTCCCGCTGGGCGGTCTTCCAGGCTTGCACGCGTGCTTCGTGATCCTCGGCCCGGCTGTCGAGCGCCGGTTCGGGATCGGTGAAGAAGGCATCCGCGGCGGCGATGTAGGCGCGCTCACGGTCCGTCGGAGCATCGAGTTCATGGGCGCGCTCGATGGCCGCCTTGCCGCGCTCCAGGTCCTCCGGGCTGGTCGGGTGCCACAGCGGCTGGAAACTCGTCATCGCGATTCCCCAGTGCGCCATTGCGCAATCGGGGTCGGCCTCCGCCGCCGCCTCGAAGTGGGGCCGCGCCTGCTCGTACATCATGTGATGCAGGTGCCCCAAGGCTGTCTCGAACTCCACCTGTGCCTCATCGTTGCACGATATCGGGAAATCCACGATACCGTGCTCGTGTTCCCGCATGTGCTCCTGCGGATCCATCATGTGATCCTGCCGGTCCATCATGTGCTCGTGCGGATCCATTTCGGTCTCTTCATGGACGTGAAGCTCTCCTTCGGGGGTGCACCCCACGAAGGCCAATGCCACCACCGGCGCGAGGAGTGCGGTGGCAATCCGGGCAACAAACCGGTTCGTGTTTTCGTGGGCTTCGGGCTTGAAATTACTCATGATACGCTCCTTTGCTCATAAGGGGTGCTTGCGGGATGCTCCGTGGAGTCGCCGGAGCCGTGCATGTGCCGCCCCACCCCGCAAAGCCTTGCGGGGCGGGTCTGGTGAAGCCCAGAGTGACACCAGTTGCCGGACAGTTTGGAGTACCGGACGGACACGGATGCGGACAGCTCCGGTGGGGGTTCCGGGAGGCGAACGTAATTCACCTCAACCTGCACCGGGTAGTGCCCAGCCACCGCGGCAGTCAAGGAATTCCCGGAATATCGTCCAAAAACAGGGAATACCGAAAGCGAGCGCCATGTCATCAAAAGGCGTGGACGTGGTTGACTGCGTACCGCTCCGGGATCAGCAACTCCGCGTCAGTCTCATTCTTTCAAAACACACCACCAACCGCCGACTACTCTAACATCCCGATCCCCAGTTCTCCAGCAGCGCCAGAAAATCCCCGAAGCTGATGGGAGTGCCGTCGATCTCCACGCCCCAGTTCTCGAGCAGGAAGAGGAAGTCGTGGAAGTTCGTGCAGCCATCATTATTGAAATCACCGGCCAACCGCGCGGAGGGAGGAATCTCGTATGGCACCCAGTGCAGTTCCCACACGTCGGCGAGCAGGCGCGGATCGTCTCCCTGACCCGCCGCCAGGACGACGCGGCCCCGCGTACTGTCGTAAGTCATCGCATGGGCGAACCGGCCCGGCGGCCCGTTGGCGGCGAGCTGGCGCCACTCCGTTCCGTCCCATTCCCAAGTGTCGGCCAGCCGGCTGGCGCCGGCCTGTCCTCCAAAGAGTATCACCGTGCCTCGTCCGGCGTCATACGTCATCGCCGGCCAGCTCCGGTTCGGAGGCCCCCCGGTGGATACAAGCTCCCACTCCGTGCCGTCCCATTCCCACGTATCGCCAAGCCAGGTATTCTCGAAACCACCGAACAGCACCACCCGCTGGCGCTGCGCATCGTAAGCCACCGCATGCATATACCGTGCAGAAGGTCCTCCCCCTGTCTGTTTCTCGTCCCAATCGCTGCCATCCCAGGTCCATGTATCGCCCAGAATTACCGGCGCGAAGCCGCCGAACAGAACCGTCTCCTCCCGCGCCGCGTCGTAGGCCATTGCGTGATTTGCACGCGAACTGGGAGCCTCCTCCGATTCGGCCTCCGTCCAGGTCGTGCCCGCTCGCAGCCACGTGTCATCGAGCCTGCCGGCGGTCACGCCGGCTCCGCCGTGTACCACCACGTGTTCGCGCTCCGCGTCGAAGGCCATGGCGAAGGCCTGCCGCCCGGGAGGCGGAGCGCTGAAGAACCTCTGCCAGCGCACCCCATCCCACTCCCAGGTGTCGTCCAGCCGCGCATTAATGGCGGATTCGTCCGTGCCGCCGAAAAGCACCGAGCGATTACGCACGGGATTAAAGACCATGTTGTGCCCCCAGCGCGCCGGAGGACCGGAGGTCGTGACGCGCTCCCACGCCTCCCCGTTCCACTCGTGCGTCCCGCCGCCAAGCACATCGAAACTCACGATCCCGCCCCCGAACACCACCGCCCTGCCGCGCTTCGCGTCGAAGGCCATTGCATGGTCCTGGCGCGTTGCCATGCCGCCGGATGCCAGCGGTACCCATGTCTGGCCGTCCCACTCCCATGTGTCCGCCAGCCGGCCGGAATTGCCGGAGCCGCCGAAAAGCATCACCCGCTCGGTCTCGCTGTTCCAGACCATCGCATGATCGTGACGCGCCGCCGGACGGGACCCCTCCACCGTTATCTCGTGCCACTGCAGGCCGTCCCACTCCCAGGTGTCGTGGAGGCGGGTCGCGGGGGACTCCAGCCCGCCGAACAGCACCAGCCGTTCACGTTTGCTGTCCCACGCCATCGCATGACGGGTTCGCGCGGGCGGACCCGCAATCGCCACCGGCACCCACGACGTCCCGTTCCACTCCCAAGTGTCCTCAAGCCCACCTGTGTGGTTCGACCCTCCGAAAAGGACCACGCGCCCCTTCTTGCTGTCATACGCCATCGCCGCACCGGACCGCTGGTCGGGGGCCAGCACCGGCTCCATCTCCTGCCACTGCACGCCATCCCACTCCCACGTGTCGGCTTGCGCACCGTTCCCGGACCCCGTGCTCCCGCCAAACAACACCGTGCGGCCGCGCCCCTCATCATAGGCAATGGCGAACCGGTTTCGCGCCTCCGGGCCTGTAGTGGCGGCCTCGTGCCAGACCCCGCCATCCCATTCCCATGTATCCATGCGCAATCGTTGAAAGCCGTACGCGCCGCCGAACAGCAGGACCCGCTCGCGCTCCGCGTCGTAAACCATCCCGTGGCCGTAGCGCGGCACGGGCCCGAGGCTGCCCACCTGCTGCCAGAGCGGACGGAGTTCGGGAGCGTCCTTTGCGCCGGGTTGCTCCGCCAGGATACCAGACCATGGCATCAGGAAAATGGATGCCAGCGTGAAGAAAGCAAGGATTCTCATCTCAGGGAGCACCTTGGGGGCGGGCGGGATAACCGGAAGGCCAAAGGCCCTCTGGGCGAAGCTCAAAAGATTCCCCCCCCTCCGCACAGAACCAGTCAAGCGCATTCGCACACTCAACGAGTGCCCGCCGGCCGCTCTCCCGCCGATCCCCCGGGAGCGGCAATTTCCCGATTGGCGTTTCTCCCCGGTCAGGCCGTCACGGCCGGGCCCATCTATACACTACCCCCTGAGAATCAGTCCTCAGGGGGTAGTGGCCAGAGCGGACGTGGTGGACTGCGTATGGCCTCGGTCGGTCTCATTTCTTCAAGACACACCACCAACCGCTGGTCATTCTAACACCCCACTCCCCAGTTCTCCAGCAGCGCCACGAAGTCCCCGAAACCGATTGGCTCGCCGTCTATCTCTTCGCCCCAGTTCTCGAGCAGGAAGACGAAGTCCTGGAAGTTCGTGCACCCGTCGTTGTTGAAATCACCCGCTCCCCGCGCGCGGGCGGGAATCTGTGGCGGAGCCGAACTCTCCATTACCCAAGTGTCCGAGCGTCTCTGCGATACGGCGTCCAGGCCACCGAACAACACGAGCCCTGAAGTATCCGGATTGTATGCCATCGCGTGCCCGTTTCGGCCGGCGGGCGGCGCGTCTGCCAGCTTGCGCCATTCGCTGCCATCCCAGCTCCATGTATCACCCCGGCGGAGCAGGCCCGCACCTCCGCCCTGGATGACCACTTCCCCGCGCTTGCTGTCGTAAGCCGCCGCGAAACTGGTCCGGGCAGGTGGATCATTGCTCGCCACCTGCACCCAGGCTGTCCCGTCGTACTCCCACGTATCGTGCCGGTTGGTAAACATAATATCTGTCCCGCCGTACAGCACCATCACTTCCCTTTCGCTGTCATAGACAAGCGCATGGCCGTTTCGCGCGGGTGGCCCTTCGATGTCTATATGGTGCCATTCACTGCCGTTCCACTCCCACGTGTCGTCAAGCCGGAGGGCGCCTTCCGCACCGCCGAAGAGCACCGCCCGGCCGCGTGCACTGTCCCACGCCATTGCCGCCCCGCTCCGCGCCGGGGGGGCGGCAGCTTGAATGGGCAACCACTGCGTGCCCGTCCAGCGCCACATATCGTCCAACGGGGACGACCCGTCGTGTCCGCCGAATAGCAGCACCCAATCGCGCTCCTCATCGTAGGCCAGGGCATGACCGCTCCTCGCTGCAGGGCCTGTAATGCTCGGGCTGAACCACTGCCCGCCGCGCCTGACCCACGTATCCCGGCGCCGTTCGCCGTCCGGCCCGATGCCTCCGAACAGGAATGTTTCCCCCCTCGCTTCAAGGTGCACCATCGCGTGGGAATTCCGTGCCCGCGGGCGGACGTCTATACCTTGCCACTCCGTGCCCTCGCGCTCCCACAGCTCGTCCAAATGATCGGGCGTGCGTGAACCACCGAACATCACGATCCGTTCGCGTTCGCTGTCGTACACCATGCGGTGATGGGTGAGGAAATGCACCCTGCCGTCCTCCTGGAACCGTGTCCACGAGGAGCCACTCCACTCCCAAGTGTCCGTGCCTCCGGCCGTCCCGCCGAAGAGCACCACCCGGCCGCGGCTCGCGTCGTAGGCCATCGCATGGCCGTGCCGTCCACCAGGGCTTGTGAACATGTCGTTGTCCCGCAACGACCAACTGCTGCCGTTCCAATGCCACGTGTCGGAATAATTGCTTCCGTCGATTCCTCCGAAGAGCACCACCCGCTCTATCCCTTCATGGAAGGCCATCGCGTGACTGCTGCGCGCTGGCGGGCCAGAATCCGCCACCTCTGTCCAGTTTGTCCCGTTGTATTCCCAAGTGTCGCCTCGCAGTGTTAGGCCCGATCTTCCGCCGAAAAGTACCACCCGCCCCCGGACGCTGTCGTAAGCCATCGCGTGCCGATTCCTTCCAGGCGGGCTCGTTGCCGTGAAAACCTGCGTCCACTGCGCACCGTTCCACTCCCACGTGTCGTTCATGATCGAACTCCCGGTGCCTCCATTGCCGCCGAAAAGCACCACCCGTCCCCGCGCACTGTCGTAAACCATTGCAGACCGCGTTCGCGCTGGCGGCCCGGTGGTGGACACCAACTCCCACTGCTCGCCATCCCATTCCCAGGTATCTCCGAACCGGTCCTCCCCGTCCCATCCGCCGAAGAGCACCGTCCGCCCCCGGCCGCTGTCGTAGGCCATCGCCGACCCGCTTCGCCCCGGCGGCATTTCCACAAAGTCCCCCCGGTGGTCCCACAGCGTCCGCTCCCACGTGTCGCCGAGGTAATCCGCGCCGGTTCCGCCGAAGAGAACCATCCTCCCCCTGGCCCCGTCATACGCCATCGCAGACATGGTTCTCGGCGACGGACCCTCCCCCTCCACCTGCCTCCACCCTGCACCGTCCCACTGCCAAGTGTCACCCTGGCGATTCTGACCAGCCCTTCCGCCGTAGAGCACCACCTGCTGCCGGCCGCTGTCCCAGACCATCGCCTGACCGCGGCGCCCGCCAGGACCGGCCGTGCCTACCTGCTCCCATTCCTCCCCGTCCCACTCCCACGTGTCTCCGTAGTCCCCGCTTGTGGTACCTCCTCCGAACAGCACCACCCGCCCACGCACCTCGTCGTAGGCCATGCTGTGGTAATACCGCGCCTCGGGGCCCTCGCCATCGGCCGCAACCAGTTCCCACTCCGCACCATCCCACTCCCAC
>SLMS01000286.1 GCA_007133495.1 Candidatus Sumerlaeota bacterium
CGATGCAGTTCATCGCCTGTGAAGTGGCGACAGTGTGCATCGGACAGGCGGCCAGCATGGGGGCGCTGCTCCTGCTTGCCGGCACGAAGGGCAAGCGCGGAGCGTTGCCGCACGCACGGATAATGATCCATCAGCCGGCCGGCGGAGGAAGCGGCACGGCAAGTGACCTGCAGATTCAGTACGAAGAGATGATGCGGGTGCGGAAGATGGTGTACGAGATTACCGTCCGCCACACAGGGAGAACGTTCGAGGAGATCGAAGCTGCTTCGGACCGGGACAATTTCATGTCCCCCGAGCAGGCGAAGGAATTCGGCATTATCGACAATATCATCGAGCGGACCCCGGGGGTGACCTCCCCCGCAGACGGACAAGAGAAGAAGGAAGATTCCTGATTTGAAGGGACCCGGCACAAACATGTTCTCGCCAACAATGATGGACGTGCCCATGGTGATCGAGCAGACCGAGCGCGGAGAGCGCGGGCTCGACATCTTCAGCCGGTTGCTGGTTGACCGGATCATCTTCATCGGTACGCCGATCAATGACACGGTGGCCACGCTGGTGACAGCGCAACTCCTCTTCCTGGAAGTGCAGGACCCGGGGAAGGATATCAATCTATACATCAACTCGCCGGGCGGGAGCGTCACGGCGGGGCTCGCGATCTACGACACGATGCAGTTCGTGAAGCCGGACGTGGCGACGACGTGCATCGGCCAGGCAGCGAGCATGGGGGCGGTTCTGCTGGCTGCCGGCGCGAAGGGAAAACGCGCAGCGCTTCCAAACAGCCGCATCATGATCCACCAGCCACAAGGCGGCATGCAGGGGCAGGCGGCGGACATCGAAATCCAGGCGAAGGAAATCCTCCGCATCCGCCGCATGTTGAACGAAATACTGGTGAAGCACACCGGGCAGACCCTCGACCGGATCGAGAAGGACAGCGACCGGGACTTCTTCATGTCCTCGGAGCAGGCGCTCGAATACAACCTGATCGACAAGGTGGTGGAAAGCAAGCGCGTGCTGGGCAAGGAGGAGGCAGAGGACGGGAAGAACGACAAGGGAAGCAAAGGGGAGAAGGACGGCGGGAAGAAGTAACACCCCTTCCCCGTGCAGCTGAATGGTACTGTGGGGCGGAGAGCGGCAAGTGCTGCTCTCCGCCTTTGCCGTTAATCGGGCATGTCGAACTCGTCAAGGCCCGGTCCCGTAGTGGCGAAAGGGTCCATGGGGTCGGTGATGAGCCCTTCAGGGAATTCCCCCATGACCAGCCCAACGGCCATGAGCACCAGCCCGAGGATGAGTGCCAGGAAGGCACTTGCAGAGAAGGAATCAGTCTGAAAGTCCGGCAACAAGGCCGGAAAGAGCCAATGGATGACGAAAAAGCCGACGACAATGGTCATCCCGACAGAGGGGAGGGCGGCCTCCGTGGGGAGGAAGACGATGCTGGTAAGCGGAACGGCGGCGAGAATGGGGAGAGGAAGGAGAACGGCGAGAAGGAACCAGTTGCCGGCCGACCCGACACGGAATGCCGTGCGCAGCACAGCGACGGTGGCCACGCCCGCCAGCAGTCCGGCGACGTAGCCGGCAATGAGGAACTCGACGCTGGGGATAACGATTTCCATGGGCATCCTGGGGCACCCTGCAATACCAAGCCTCACCGGTAGGAATAGTGGGCATCCTCACGGATGCAAACCGAAATCCGCGGTGGAGCAACCCTCTGGGGGTCTTTCCGCGCTCCGGTGATGGCCCCGCCAGCCGGAGAGCGCGCGGGCAAGCCCGCGGCGGGAAGGCGGCGGCAAGCCGCGCGCACTCCAAGGGTACGCGGCACTCCCGGCGGGAAGACCCGGTAGCAAGGCTGACATGCGCCCAACAGGGCAAGGCGCTCCCATTCCGGTTTGACCGGGCGGGGGGCGTGGGGGGACCATGGGACCATTGACCGGAGTGCATCCGGTGAGGAGATGGAGTAGTGACCCTTGAAACCCCCATGCAGACTTCGCCGCTGATCGGGAACGATCCGGTGCCGGAGGAGGTGATCGGGCGGATCGCGCGCGCGCGTGAGGCGCTCGGCAAGCACGTCCTTGTCCTCGGACACCACTATCAGCGGGACGAGGTGATTCAATTCGCGGATTTTCGCGGTGACAGCCTTGACCTTGCCATGCGGGCCCGGGATTCGGGCGACGTGCGCCATGTCGTCTTCTGCGGCGTCCACTTCATGGCGGAGACGGCGGACATGCTCACCCCCGACGGGGTGAAGGTGATTCTGCCGGACATGCGGGCGGGCTGCTCGATGGCCGATATGGCGGACATTGACCAGGTGGAGATCGCCTGGGACGTGCTGACCGGAGCCACGGACAAGAAGATCGTCCCGATCACTTATATCAACTCGACCGCGGCGCTGAAGGCTTTCTGCGGCCGGCACGGCGGGGCGGTGTGCACGAGTTCGAACGCCAAGGCGGTGGTGCGCTGGGCCTTCGAGCAGGGAGAGAAGGTGCTCTTCTTCCCCGACCAGCACCTTGGGCGGAACACCTGCTACGACCTGGGCATCGGGCTCGACGAAATGGTGGTGTACGACCCGCACGATCCGCACGAGATGACGGGCGGAAATGACCCGAAGGTGTACGACGAAAGCCGCGTCATCCTGTGGCGCGGACACTGCAGCGTGCATACGAACTTCATGGAGAACCACCCGGACATCATGCGGCAGCGCTACCCGGGGATCAAGGTCCTGGTGCACCCGGAGTGCCGCTTCGAGGTGGTGCGGAAGGCCGATGTGGCGGGCTCCACGAGGGTGATCGTGGAGACAGTGCGCAACGCCCCGCCGGGAACGAAGTGGGCCATCGGGACGGAGCATCACCTTGTGAACCGGCTGCGGCAGGAGCACCCGGAGCAGTTCGTCTCGACGCTTGCGCCGTTCGCCTGCCAGTGCTCGACCATGTTCCGGATTTCGGCCGAGGCGCTCGCGGACCGGCTGGAGGAGCTTGCCCGCGGAGAGGAACGCAACGTCATTCCCGTGGACCCGGAGACGACCCGGTGGGCCCTGATCGCACTCGACCGCATGCTGGACATGAGGGACTGAGGAGGCCCGCCGCGCCGGGGCCTGAAACTCTGCACGTCTATACGGCCGCCCGCGGGCGGAAAGCCCGCGCGGTCTTCGCGGTGGAGCCATGACCGTCTGCCTGATCGACAGGGACCGTGATGTCTGCAACATGCTGCGGCTTTTCTTCGAGGCGCGGAA
>SLMS01000072.1 GCA_007133495.1 Candidatus Sumerlaeota bacterium
TCGAAGACATCATCCTCATTCCCGAATTCGATGCGGACGACGCGGCCCGCGGGCGCCCGTTCACCATCGCGGGGAACGACTTGAACACGGGGAACACGATCACGCTGAGCAACGTGCTGATAACGGCCAGCGATTCGGCCAACGAGCCGGTCACGCCGGACGAGGAGCTTCCCGGCGGGCAGGGTGTGACGACACGTTGGGGCACGTCCTCCCCGTTCATCGGGTTTAACGAGGAAGGCTCGGACACGGTGTATAACTTCGACGGCTTGGTGATTGCGCACTACTCGCACTCGGGCAGTGTCGGGGCGATCACGCTGTACGCCGACTCGGGAACGATGAACGTTACGAACTCCGGCTTCTGGTACAACGCCCGGCGCGGCATCCAGGTCCTCGGCGCCAGCACCGGCGGTTTCGTGATCAACGTGAGTGATACGGTGATCGGGCACCAGGGCTCGGCAGGTATCGAGACGCATGCCGATGCTGACGGCCTTGTCCTGAACATCGGGCCGGGCACGCATATCGTCAGCGGTGCGGACAACGGCTGGCACGGTATCGGGTTCCGGGTGCCCAACGGTGTGTTGAACATCGAGGGAACGGACGAGAACCCTGTTCTGATCACCAACGCGGGGCAGCCCGGAGCCTCCTCGAGCGGCGCCGGTGTGTTCTTCTGGGACGCATCCTCTCCCCCGACGGCAACCTTCCCGACGCTCGCCCACGCGCGGATCGGTGGGAGCGCCTCGCAGGGTATTGCGATCTTCGGCATCGACCTTTCCGACGGCATGGACATCAACAACGTGATTTTCCACGGCAATCAGGCCGTTCATGCCACAAGGTCGGGCGAGCTTGCCTTCGTGACGGGCTCGGGCACGATCACCGAGGGTGAAGTGAACATCTCCGACGTGACGTTCTTCGATTCACAGGGGTTGGGCCATCTGCTTGACCTGGACAGCGGCAATCCACTGACGGTGAACGTGACCGACACGATCTTTGCCGGCGACGGGAACGTGAACGTGGGGACGGCCAACGTGACGGTGAACATCTCCGACAGCGCGCTGGTGCAGCATGGCCCGCACGCGCTGGCCGACCCGGCGAACACAGGCGATGCGGCGTACAACGTGACGGACACGGTGGAGTACGATCCGCACTTTGTCTCGACGGACCCGGAGGATGAGGACTTCCTCGACGTGCAGAGCGAGGGGTACTCGGATGCCGGCTCCGGCGGAGAGCCGCTCGGTGGCGGAGCCAACTGGGTTGGCGGCGTTGTCGGCGTGATGGACTGGATGGAGATCGTCCACTAAGAAACCGGCGCTTCGGCGCGAACAGACAGACCTTGCAGCAACGGCGCCCCGGTCCCAGCGGCCGGGGCGCCGGCGTTGGTGGCCAGTGGTGAGTTGGGGGGGCGCGGGTGTGCGGGCGGGGGGAAAGGCGCCAATCGGAGAGTGGCGCTCCCAGGGAGGGTGCGGCCGGCAGCCGGTCCTGCGGTCCGGCGTGTGTGCCGCCCGTGGTGTCCACTCAGTCCACAATGCCACAGGACAGCCGTTGAGAGGCGCGGGGGCCTGGGTGCCAACGATTGGCCAAGTGCTTCTATTTCCGGCTTGCGGCTCCGCGGGCGGGTGTCCATACAGGGCGCGCGTTTGATCGCGTGCCTCCCATTTTGCGTAGGAGCCGGAGCGAATGCCGGTTTTGCGGCGCCCCTGCCCGGGGCCTGGTTTTTGTCTGACAGTGCTGGGCCTTCTGCTGGTGGCGGTTCACGCCCCCGGGCAGGACCTTCAGCGGATTCCAAGGGCTCCGATGGCTCCGCGGGTGGGGACGTTCGGCCCGGCGGAACAGGCAACGGACTTCGGCGAGAGGGCGCGGTTCTGGTCGGAGGAGGCTATCCGGTTCGACGACAACGTGGCCTATGCAGAGGGGCGGACGCGGATCGAGTTCGAAGGGACGATCCTCGAAGCGGATCGGATGGTGATCGATTTCATTTCCGAGGACATCACCGCAGAGGGGAACGTAGTGTTCCGGGCAGGGGAGGAGATCATCCTTGCGGAGAGGGGCCGGTTCAACCTGACGCGCTCGGAGGGTGTGGCCTACGGGGTGGAGGGCCAGAGTGGGGACATTTTCTTCCGCGCCGTGCATGACGAGGAGGAGTATGGCCCGGCGTTCCGGCAGCTCAGCGAGCAGGAGTCGGTCTTCCGGGGGACGCATTTCACGACGAGCACGTTCCCGGTGCCGTTCTACCACATCGCCTCGCAGGAGGTGATCCTGCACAAGAACCAGCGGATATACTTCCGCAACCCGGTACTGTACGTTCGCGGCTGGCCGGTGTTCTGGTTCCCGTTCTATACGCGTGACCTTGTGGAGGGCTCGCCGTGGACCACCGAGGTGGGCTACCACAGCCGGCTGGGAGCGTATTTCCGCCTCGGGTACCGGTACAACCACCGCGTGCGAGTGCCGAAGTGGGAGGAGCCGGAGGAAACGGAAGAGCAGAGCGACGGCATTCTGGATACCGAGTTGCACCTGATGAGCCAGCGCGGCATCGGCATCGGGGCGCATTATCGTTACCGGTTCGATTACCGGAATCACATCGGCGACGTGCGAGTGTACGGCATCCGGGACCAGGACCGGGACAGGGAGCTGCGGGATCAGGACGGCGACGAGACGACCCGGTGGATATACCGGCACCGGCACAACTCTTTCATTCGTTGGCGCTACGTGTTCCAGTTGGACATCAATCAGGCGAGCGATCCCGACCTTTACTACGACATTCTGGACGTGTTCGAGCCCGACCGGGCCTGGCGCACGGGCCGGCTGTTCGAGCGGCGGATGCGGGCGGCGCTGACGTACCGGGACTCGGACTGGATCGCGCGGGTGATGGTGGACCAGCGCGACCGGCTGGGGCGGGACCGCTATACGGACTTCTCGAACCCTTTTGACGACGATCTGGACTTCGACCCGCAGCCGGATTTCGAGCTGGGAGAGCGATTCCGCGACGACGGGATTTCGGGCGACCGATTCGGGACGGTGAGCGAAAATGCCAGTTTCCGCTGGAGCACGCGGCTGCTCAATCTCGGGACGACCCCGTTGTTCTACCGCTTCGAGGCGAACGCGTTCGACAGTCTGGACTCGGGCTTCAACACGCTGAGTGACCGGGACGACGCGCGGGTGCGGGGCGTGGACTTCTGGGGCGGGGTGACGCACA
>SLMS01000289.1 GCA_007133495.1 Candidatus Sumerlaeota bacterium
ATCACGAGCTTCGGGCCGGCGGCGAACGTGCTGACCAGCCTGGACGGCCGGCCGGGTGTCGGCACGCGCAACCCGAACCCGCTTTCCACTTGGTCCGACCCGGGCACTCCGGCGCGGCTGGGTGACATCAACGAGCGGGCGGTGATCCACTACATGGAGGGCACGGGAGGGAACCTGCGCCAGGTGGTGGACCAAGAGTACGGTTCGCTGACGAATGCGCTGGAGGACCTCTCCTACGATCCGACGAACGGCACCACGAGCACGGGAGACATCTACCGCATCGGGCCGATGCAGTAAGCCTGCAACAAAGGAAATGGTGGAGAAGGGGGGGCTCTTCGCGCGGAAGCGAAGGGCCCCTTTCTTTGTGGTGCCTGTTCAATCGGGCGGTGGATCGCGTTGCTGGGTTTCTTCCGGGCTGCTCCAGAGCGCGCGTGTGTTGGGGAAGTACATGCTCCACCACGATTCGCCGCGCTTGCGCCATGGGCTGACACCGGCGGGGAAGTTCGGCCAAATGGAGCGGCACGGTATATAGGTGACGACGCCGAAGACGCCGGAAAGGGCCTTGAAGACGTAGTGGCTGAAGTCCATGCCGACGCCGGCGTCGAAGCCGCGGCGTATGGTCCATCCGCCGGTGACGCGGGGGACGGGGTCGGGGCGGGTCATCCAGGACCAGGTTTCGAAGGCGTTGGTGACTGTGACGAGCGGGGCGTCCACCACGTCTCGCGTGACAGTGATGGGCGTGGCCACGACCTTGACCGGGGTGGAGGCGCACGCCGAGGCGAAGAGCGCCAGGAGCACGGCGGCGGGCAGCAGGAGGAGCCGGCGCGGTTTGGTGGATGTCATGGGTACGGCCTCCCTGCGGTGGGATAGGGTTTCACTGTCGGGCCTGCTCAGCCAAGGTGCAACCCGATCGTCATCCAGACCGGCAGGATGATGAGGGCGACGAGGCTGGTGATGAGCTGCACGCCGGAGGTGACTTCCCACTCGCCTCCGTAACGGCGGGCGGCCAGGGCGAGGTTCATGGCCGGAGGCGCAGCAGCGACCAGGAGCAGGACGAAGGCGGTGATGGGGTCGGCGGGGATGTACCCGGCCCGGAGCAGCAGGAAGATGATGCCGGGAACAAGAAGGAAGCGGAAGAGCATGACGGGAACGAGGGCGCGGAGGTTCAGCGCGTGGCCGATGCGGCACTGGGCGATGAGGGCGCCGACAATGATCATGGCAAGCGGGGGCATCGCGGCGGCGGCGACGCCCATGGCTCCGAAGACCATGCGGGCGGGGGCGAAGGCTTCGGTCTCGCCACGGGCGGCCTCGGGCATGCCGGGGATGAGGGCGATGCCGGCTCCGACGACGACGCCGAGGACGGGGCCGTTGAAGGTGGAGACGAGCGACTCGCGCCAGTTGCGGGTCCTGCCGCCGTTGCCGGTCACGAGCCAGGTGCCGAGCGTCCACTGGAAGGGGTTGATGGCGAAGACGCCGACCCCGATGAGGACGCCGATGAGGACGTGCTGGTCTTCGGTGGTCACGGCGAGGGCCAGCGGCAGGGGGACGTAGAAGCTGTTGGGCAGGGCGGCCATGGCGGAGACGGCGCGGTCAGTGCCCGGCGTTTCCGCGGGCCGGAGGCGGAAGTACAGCAGGCAGAGGGCGACGGTGAGCGGTATATACAGCGCGGGCAGCAGAATGAGCGGGGAGGCGTCCGCCAGCGTCTTCATGTCGAAGCCGCGAACCATCGCGAGGCAGAGCATCGCGGGGACGATGACGTCGATCATCAGTTTGGTGAGGCTCTCCAGCCCCTCGTTGGAGAGGAAACGCAGGCGGATGCTGAGAAAGCCGATGAGGGCGACGAGGAAGAGCTTCCCGATCGCCTCGACGCAGGCGAGCAGGGTTTCCGCGACGGTGACTTGATCAGGCACAGGTGGAGGACGGGCTCCGAAAGGAAAAGTCCCCCGAGGAACGCCCGTTGGGCCGACGCGGGCCAAGCCAAAGGATTGGGGCGGTCAAATGCCCTTTGCCCGGCGCTGGAGTTCCTCCTGCCAGACCTCGGGGGCGAGGCGCACGGAGAGGAAGACCTCGAACAACTCGTCGAGCAGCGTGTAGATGCGCAGGGTGGCCTCGATGCGGGCCTCCAGGTAGGACTCCGGGTCCGGGATGGAGGGGACGGGTAGTTTGAGCGAGCGGAGGTCGAACGTCTCCCCGTCGAGCGAGAAGGTCCAGGTATCCTCCACGGCGGTAAGGAGGAACTTGCCGCGCATGAGGCGCTTGCCCTGACGCAGGGCGCTGATGACCTCTGGGGCCGTGGCGGCCTCCTCGCCGGAGAGGGTGATCTTGCGGGCCTCTCCCGCCTCGGAGGCGAACTGCAGGGGCCCCTGCACGTCCAGCTTGAGGCCGGGTTCGCTGGGGATGCCGGGCACGTCGTCGTCGAGGACGCGGACGAGCAGCCAGGTGAGAAAGTCCGGCCCGAGAGAGCCGTAGCGTTCGAATGCTTCGAGCGGGGCGAGTTCGCTGGCCATGATTACTCCTCTCCCCCGCCGGAGGTGGCGGGACCCTGCCCGCTGCCGGCGCCCGCGAGGCGGAACTCCTCCTCCAGGCCCTGCGCCGCGATGGCGTCCGCGCCGATCAGCGCAGGGTAGAGCGGCCGGACCCTGAGGTCGAAGGTCGCCTCGAATATCTCGATCGTGCGCTCGCAGAAGGCGTTGGCGGTGGTGCCGACGAGGAGCAGGTTGCTGTTCGTGTCCCAGACGACCTCCGCGAAGGTGCTCTGGGGGGAGGTTTCCTTGAGCATTTCGATGGTGAGCTGCTCCTCAAGGGCGAGGCGCTGCTGGCGGCTGAGGCGTGTGATGTTGCGTTCTGACTTCGTGCGGTCGAACAACTCCTCGCGCCGGGCGCGGAAGAGTACCTGGGAGAAGTTCTTCCTGTCGCGCCGCACGCCGAGGAGCGCGTAGGGCCCGTCGATGACGTCCTCCCACGTGAACGTCTCGGCGAGCAGCCGGCGGGGGTTGACCCACCCGAAGCTTTCGCGTTCCCCGCGGGCATCGTCGATCGGACGCCACAGGTAGCGCCGCAAGGCGACCGTGGCGGTCTTGGGCAACGTCTCGGGGATGTCTTCGACAACCTGGAACCTGCGGACGCTCAGGGCGCCGGAACGAAACGGCATAGGGCGGACTCTTCAACTGGAACGGGCTGACCTGCCGG
>SLMS01000253.1 GCA_007133495.1 Candidatus Sumerlaeota bacterium
GGCATCCCAGTAGCCCGTTCCGGTTCCGAAGTAGTGGGTCGCAACCGCCAAATTCTGCGGCCGGTCGTCACCCTCAGGAGTATAGGGGCTGGATACGTCCTCGACCCAGACAGGTCCCGCGCCCGGGCTGTTCGACGCCCACGTGCTCGTCCATGTCACACCGTCCTCCGTCTGGAAGTAGAACAGGCGCACATGAGTGCTGCCGCGCACCGCGCACCAGATCTGGTAGTCGAAGCGGTCCGCCGGAATCGGGTTCGAGAGAAGCGTATAGCGGTGAGGAGAGGGGTTTTCGGCGTACTCCATACTGAGGGCAGATGTCCCGACGAAGGGGTTCTCCGTCTCCTCGGTAATGACCGGTTCGATGGCCGGATTCTCATCACCGTCTGGATCAAGATTCACCACCGTCCACGAAGTGGGGAGCCCTGCATCCCAGCTTTCGAACAGACCATTCTCCACAAGGTTATCCGTACGTCCCATCAGGTTATCAATGACGTAGGACGCCTCGATCTCGCCGGTGTTGGCATCGTCATCGGTGACCTCCACCCGGACGTCCACGGTCACATCGGGCTCGGCGGTGGTGTCAAACTCCCATGTGAAGCTGTCCCCCGGCGTGTCGTCGGTGTGAACCAGCGTGTCGTCGAGATAGAAATCCGCCTGAACGTAGTTCCCCGAGCCTCCGGTCGGGAACACCTCCACCGTCTGGGTGCCGCCCACGATCAGATTGTTGGGAGGAGCAATCCGCCCCCCGATGGGAGCAACATCAACCGGCACAAGGTAAATCTCGTCCAACCGCATACGGAAGAGCTCGTCCACCGTGCCGGAGTAGCTGGTGTAGGCCTCCAGCAGGAAGCTGTCGTCTTCTTCGAACCATCCGACGCCGGTTTCGGCCTCCGTCCACTCGAGGACAGTGTCCGAGCCAAGGTTGACCTCATGATTGCCGTCAACACGCACTCTGAAGTTCGGCCAAGGCTCACCACCGTCCATGCCGTTCTTGTACCAGAACGTGATCTTGTAGTTGCCGTCCTCGGGGATCACCCCTTCGTATTCCTTCCCTGCATCCATCCCCCATCCAGCGTCCTGCGCCTGCAGAGAAGCGTTGGTTCCTGCGGCTCCATCATCTGTGACGTGAACGATTGTGGTCCAAGCATTTACGGGACCCCAGTCGCTGGTGTCGGCTTCGAAATCGTCCAGCAAGACTGCCTGGGCGGCAGCATATGACCCCATGGCCACAAATGCCGCCGTCGAAATAGCTGCGAGCCTTCTCATCCTTCTCGCCTCCTTGAGGGCAATTTTCCGCCACGCAAAGGGCTGAAACACTCCAGCCTTCGTCAATGCGGGCGGAGCCAGAAATGAATTATCCGACTGCCACCAGTCTTGCTCGCTGGCGGAAGGGTGTGTCAAGGACAACGCTCCACAAAATCGCCCCCTCGGTCATTTTATGTCGCCGGCCAACTGTGCCCCCCAGAGCAAAGCCAGTCCAAACCTCTGCAACCAGCTTGCCCTTGGCCGCTCGCCGCCTAGCAGACCCGCCACGTGGTTTCACTTGCCACACTTGCCGCATGGCGCCGACGTTTTCAGCCCTAGAATGGCTCCTTCGGTCAGCCCGCAGCCCGCCGCCGGAGCCATTCCCAGCCCTTTCCCCCAGGAGACCCGCCAACCGGATGGGTATCAGCCAGAAAGCCTCCCGCACACGTGCCGCCGCCACACCCCTTTCCCGGCGGATCGAGCCCGAGGAGCTGCTCAACCTCTATCGCACGATGCTCCAGTCCCGGCAGCTCGACGACGAGGAAATCCGCCTCAAAAAGCGCAACCAGGTCTATTTCCAGGTCAGCGGCGCCGGACACGAAGCCATCGGCACCGCCGCCGGATACGTCCTCCAGCCGGGTCACGACTGGTTTTACCCCTACTATCGCGACCGGGCGCTGGCGCTCCAGCTCGGCCTGACCCCCTACCAGCAGCTCCTTCAGGCGGTCGCCGCCGCCGAAGACCCGCTCTCCGGCGGCAGGCAGATGCCCTGCCACTGGAGCAGCCGCGAACTCAACATCGTCTCCCAGTCCTCCCCCACCGGCACCCAGTACAACCAGGCCGTCGGCTGTGCCGAGGGGGGCAAGTACATCGCCTCCAAAGGCCTGCCGCTGAAGGCCGCCCCCGACGAGGTCGTCCTCGTCACCTCCGGCGAGGGCGCCACCAGCGAAGGCGAATTCTGGGAAGCCATCAACGTCGCCGCCAACAAACGCCTCCCGGTCATCTTCCTCGTCGAGGACAACGAATACGCCATATCCGTCCCGCGCGAGATCACCACCGCCGGCGGCGACGTGGCGCGCTGCTTCGAATCCGTGCCCGGCCTCTCGGTCATGCGCTGCGACGGGACGGACCTGCTCGACTCGCTCGACAGCATGGAGGCCGCCGCCGGCCACGCCCGCGCCGGCAAGGGCCCCGTCCTCCTGCGCGCCCAGGTCACCCGTCCCTACTCACACTCGCTCTCTGACGACCAAGTGTACTACCGCACACGCGAAGAACTCGAAATCGAGAAAAACCGCGACTGCCTCGTAAAGATGGAAAGGCACTTCCTGGACAGCGGGCTGCTCTCCGAAGCCGACCTCGAAAAGGTCCGCAAGGAGTGCCTCGCCCTCGTCCGCAAAGCCAGCGAGAAGGCCCTCGCCGCCAACAAGCCAGACCCGAAGACCTGCACCGCCAATCTCTACTCCGGCAGGGACCCCGAATCGCCTCTGCCGGACAGCGAGGCCCGCGCCCCCGGTGGCGGCGAGCCAATCGCCATGGGCCAGGCCATCAACCGCACCCTTCACCAGGAGATGGACCGCAACGAAGCTATTGTGCTCTTCGGCCAGGACGTCGCCGACGCCAGCCGCGAGGCCATCCTCGGCGAGTGCAAGGGCAAGGGCGGCGTCTTCAAGATCACCTACGGCCTCCAACAGAAATACGGCTCCGAGCGCGTCTTCAACACCCTCCTCTCGGAGGCCAGCATCGTCGGACGTGCCATAGGATGGGCCTGCCGCGACCTCAAACCCGTGGCCGAAATTCAGTTCTTCGACTATATATGGCCCGCCTTCCACCAGATACGCAACGAGATGGCCACCATGCGGTACCGCTCGAACGGCCAGTGGTCCGCCGCCGCCGTCGTCCGCGTCCCTGTGGGCGGCTACCTCACCGGCGGCGCCATTTATCACTCCCAGACCGGCGAATCCATTTTCGTCGCCTGCCCGGGAATCAAGATCGCCTATCCCTCCAACGCGAGCGACGCCATGGGCCTGATGCGCGCGGCCCTGCGCATGGAGGACCCGGTGCTCTTCCTGGAGCACAAACACCTCTACTACCAAGGCTACAACCGCTCCAACGACCCCGGCCACGACCACGTGGTGCAATTCGGCAAGGGCGCCGTCCGCCGGCACGGCACCGATGCAACGATCGTCACCTGGGGTGCACTCGTGCAACGCAGCCTCGAAGCCGCCCAGGGCATCTCCCGTCGGCACGGCATCGAGGCCGAGGTGGTTGACATCCGCACCCTCGTCCCGCTTGATTCCGAGCTGATCCGGAACAGCGTCCGGAAAACCGGCCGCCTCCTGGTCGTCCACGAGGAGCAGAAAACAGGCGGCTTCGGCGCCGAGATCGCCACGCAGGTGGCTGAGGAATGCTTCGAATGGCTCGACGCCCCCGTCCGCCGCGTTGCATCGAAGGACTGCTGGATCGCCTACTCCCCGCCGCTTGAAGAAGCACTCTTGCCCCAGGTGAAGGATATCGAGAAAGCACTCGAAGAGTTGGCTCGATACTGAGACCCCATACCGACGCGCCGGAACCCGCCGGCAGGAGGGCCATGAAAAAGCAGGACATCGTCGAAGTCATCATGCCCCAGATGGGCGAATCGATTGCCGACGCAACGATCACCAACTGGCGCAAGCAGGTCGGCGAGCCCCTCGAAGAAGAGGAGCCGCTCCTCGACATCTCCACCGCCAAGGTGGAGGTGGAGCTGCCCGCCCCCTCGGCAGGAGTGCTCGCCCGCGTCTTCTACCCCGAAGGCGAGACGGTCCCCGTCAATACGGTCATCGCGCTGATCTCAAAGAACGGCATGCCCGCCGAGAACGAGCTGCCCGAGGCGCCCGCTCAAGCTGCCGCGCCGCCGGCCACGGAGGAAGCGCCCTCCGAGCCGGCCGCCTCCACGGAGCCGCCACCGGCCCCCAAGGCGGAATCCGCTCCGCCGCCGCCCAAGTCCGCACCCCCCAGGAAGCCCGAACCCGAACCGGCCCGCCCGGTCCAGACACAGGCCCCACGCGAGGAAACCGAGCGCGAACGCCAGCACCTCCTCCGCCGGCGCAGCACGCCCCTGGTCCGCCGTATAGCCAACGAGTTCGGCGTCGATATCGCCGCTGTCGAAGGCACAGGAGTCCACGGCCGCGTCACCCGCAAGGACATCGAGCAGTACATTGCCAACCAGAAGGAATTTCAGGAATCCTCCCACGAGATTCCCACAACGGCCCCGCCCAAAACCTATCAGCGGCCCGGCAGCCTGCCGCCCCACGGTTCCCTCAAGCTGGACACCGCAAGGGGCCCGTTCCCCAAGACCCCGCAGCTCCCCCCGCGGGAGATCCCCGTCTCCGTGATGCGCCGGCACGTCGCCGAACAGATGGTCCGCAGCGTCCAGACCATCCCCCAGGCCTACACCGTCCACGAAGTGGACTTCACCCACCTGGAAAAGGTCCGCCTGCGCTACAAACCCGTCTTCGAGGCCCAGTTCGACACGCGCCTCACCCCGCTCGTCTTCATGATCTCTGCCGTCAAGGATGCCCTGCTGCATGCGCCCTCGATCAACTCCACCTGGGCCGAGGACCGCATCCTCATGCACCAGAACATCAACATCGGCATCGCCGTAGCCCTGCGCGAAGGGCTTGTCGTGCCGGTGCTCAAGGGCGCCGAGGCCATGAGCCTTGCCGGCATGGCACGCGGCATCGTGGACCTGGCCCGGCGCGCCCGCAGTGGCAAGCTCCACCCCGAGGACATGGAAGGGGGCACCTTTACCGTCACCAGCACCGGGCAACTCGGCGCAACGATGGCCGTGCCGCTCGTGAACTACCCGCAAGGCGCCATCCTGCACTTCGGCGCCATCCAGAAGGTCCCCGTCGTCGTCACCGGCCCGGATGGCGAGGACTGCATCGCCGTGCGCCAGCGCGCCCACCTCACCCTCGGCATCGACCACCGGCTGGTGGACGGCTGGGAGGCCGACAAGTTCATGCTCTACGTGAAGGAGCGCATCGAGCGCGCGGACTTCGGCCTGCCCGCGTAGCCCGCTCAGTCCTCCCCGCGCCAGAGCAACGCCGTCGCCATCGCGGCGATGCCCTCTCCCCTGCCGATGAAGCCCATCCCCTCGTTCGTCGTCGCCTTCAGGCCGATGCGGGCGGGGGGCAGCCCCGTGTCCTCCGCCAGGCAGGAGCGCATCCGCTCGACGTGCGGAGCGATTTTCGGCCGCTCCGCCACCACCGAAATGTCCAGGTTCGCCGGGCTCCATCCTGCCTCACGGACCAGCCGCACGCTCTCCCGCAGCAGCACCCGCGAGTCCGCATCCTTCCACTTCGCATCCGTATTCGGGAAGTAATGCCCGATGTCTCCCAGCCCCGCGGCGCCCAGCAGCGCATCGCACACCGCGTGCAGCAACACGTCCGCGTCGCTGTGGCCGAGCAGACCCACGTCGCTTTCGATCTCCACCCCGCCAAGTACAAGCCGGCGCCCCGGCGCAAAGCGATGCACGTCGTACCCGAAACCGATCGAAAACGGGCAGGAGGCCACTTCGCGTTTCCCGGAAGGCTGCTGCTCTCCATTCATCTTCAACCATGCCTCCAGAAGCGCAATATCCGCGGGATGAGTGATCTTCGGATTGTATCCCGAATGGACCACGGCCGCCGTCCGCAGCCCGGCCAGCTCCAACGCCTGCATGTCGTCCGGAGCCTTGCCGGCTCCCGGTGCCTCCAAGGCGCGGCGGAGCGACTCCACCCGGACCACCTGGGGCGTTTCGGCCCGGACGAGGCCCTCTCGCGGCACGTTCGCCTCGATGTGCCCGCCGGGGCCAAGGCGTTTGATCGCGTCGGTCGCCGGGGAACAGACGGCTACCCCGGCCAACTCCGGGTCGCGCGCGAGCAACTCCAGCGCCTCCCCGACCTGTGCAAGCGGCGGCAACGGCCGGGCACCGTCCTGCACCGCCGCGAACGCCACGCCTTCGGGCACCTGCGCAAGGCCGTTGCGCACGGATTGCGCACGCGTTGCGCCGCCGGGAACCGGCACGAAGCCGCGCAACACCGAGTGACTCTCCCGCAGCTCCTCCCAAGCCGCCCCCACCGCCAGGTCCGCAGGCAGGACGAGAATCCGCGCCGCAAAAGGCAACCCGGCGAACGCCTCCAGCGTCCGCACAAGGAGGGGCTTGCCTCCCACCCGCGCGAGCTGCTTTCTCCCTCCGAAACGAGTGCCCTCGCCCGCCGCCACCACGATGAGGGCACAATCGCCGAATAGCCGCGCCGAAGGGGTCAAAGAAAGCCAGACCTCACTGGAATCGAAAATCGCCTCCAAGGCATAGTCCGTGCTCCCCGCGGGCAATGCCAAAGCAGGCGGCAACAGCCACACTCACGGTCCGCCAACACAAACAAAGGGAGCACCACCCTCCATGGAAAAGATCATCGTCCACTCCTACTTCCACACGGGGCACCGCCAGCTCGGCTACCCCGGGAAGTGTAAATTCGTCCACGGCCACACATGGAGGGGCACAATCACCGTCCGCTGCGAGGAGTTCCCGCGCGACGACCTGGACATGGCGCTCGATTTCGGCGACCTGAAGGCCATCATGCGCTTTCTCGATCACAAGATGATGGTCGTCGAGAACGACAGGACCTTCCTGGACAGCGACCTGTTCGAGCCCGAAGGCGTGGTCGTCCTCAAGGGCAAGGGCCCCTCGGTGGAAAACGTCGCCCACTACGTCTGGGAGAAAGTCGTCGAGCACATCCGGGACAAGTTCCCCGGCCACGGCATTGAATACACCATCGAAGTCCTCATCCAGGAAACCGACAATAACATCTTCGTGGTGGAGAAGACGGCGACGGTCTGAGGGCGGGGGTCCTCGATCGACCCCGGAAAAGCTTCGATTGACCTACCTCAAAGTAGGGTGCAACGCTTCTTCATCGACATAATGAGGAAGCGCCCCCCACGCGGGAGGCTGTACCCAGCCGCCGAGCCAGCGGGGGCGGGGCGTTTCCACTCCATCGGAGGAAACTCACCATGCCCCACCCATGGACCCCGTTGACCCATTCACGCATCACCACCTTTGGCACAGGCACTCTCCTGCTCCTGTTTGCCACAACCCCACTGGCCGCCGACCCCCCTGTTTTCGATGACATCGCCCAGACGCTGAATCGTTACGGCGGCTCTGCGCACTCGGTGGCCTACTCGGCCGATGGGTCGAAGGTCGTCACCGGGAACTCCGGGCGCACCGCGCGCATCTGGGATACCCACACGGGCGTGCGGCTGGATACACTCGAAGGTCACGGCGCCCGTGTACAGGACGCTGTGTTTTCGGAGGATGGCTCACGTCTCCTGACCGGGAGTGCAGACAACACTGCGCGCCTCTGGGATCTGGACACAGGTGCAGTGCTGCGTACCTTCAGCGGCCATTCGGATGAAGTGACCTCCGTGGCCTTCTCGCGTGACGAGGAGCGGGTCCTCACCGGGAGCGCCGACAACACCGCCCGCATCTGGGATATAGACACAGGCAGTGTTGTTCACGAACTCGACGAGCACGGGGACGAGATAAATGCCGTCGCCTACGCTCCGAACCAGAGCCGCGCCCTGACGGCAGGCGCTGATGGAGCCGCCAAGCTGTGGGACACCAACACAGGCAACTTGCTGCATACCTTCACCGGCCACGGTGACGAGGTCCACGCAGTTGCCTTCACACCCAACGGCCAAGGATCTTACACTGCCGGATCAGATGGGAACGTCCGCCTCTGGGATACACAGACTGGCACGCTACACGAAACGATCGAGGCGCACGACAACCCCATCCACTCCTTGGACGTATCACAGAGCCAGCCCTGGATACTGACCGGCGGCGAGAACGGAACCTTACATCTGTGGAGCATACGGACCGGCCCGGAGATCATCACCACTTTCGAAACAGAACGGTGGTCCTCTGTCGATGATGCAGTCATTGCCCCGGATGGGGAAACCGTTCTGGCCGCCAGTGGTTCCTCACAGCCCTCCCGCCTCTTGGACATCGACACCGGACGCACCATCCGAAGTTATGGCGGGCATCAGTTCAGTATCAGTGACGCCGTCTTTTCTCCGGCGGGCACGCACGTCCTTACCGCGAGCTTCGACGGCACGGCCAGGCTGTGGGACGCGCGCAACGGCGGAGTGGTCCGGCTGTTCGATCACGGCCCAGGGTGGGTCAACAGTGTTGCCTTCTCCCCCACCGCAATGGAAGCCCTGACAGCGGGGCCCGGCCACAAGGCTCGGCTCTGGGACATCCAGACAGGTGCAATTCTCCAAACCTTCGAGGGCCACTCAAACACCTTGAACGATGCAGCTTTTTCACCTGATGGCCAGACCGTCATCACGGCAAGCGAGGACGGAAGCGCCCGCCTCTGGGACGCCAATAACGGTGCATTCATCGTCTCCATGGACCTGCACCTCGGCCCGGTCAGGGCTGTGGCCTTCTCCCCCGATGGGGATATCGTCGCCACCGCGAGCAGCGACGAGACCGTGAGGCTTTGGAATCCGAAGAATGGTGCCCACCTGGATACCTTCTTCGGACACAACGATGCGGTCAACGACCTCGCCTTCTCGCCCGACGGAGACCGCCTGATTTCCGGGGGCTCCGACAGTGTTGCCGTTGTCTGGCCGTTGGACGGTGAAGGGTCGCCATTCAGCCTTGCTGGTCACGAAGACAGCATCTGGGGCGTGGCCCACTCAAACTCCGGTGGCTATTTTCTGACAGGAAGCTCGGACTTTAATGAAGATGGGCTTGCATGGCTTTGGGACGGGGAGCAGGTCCCACTCGCGAAATACAGCCTCCCCGGGTCCGGATCAATGGCCGTCAACGCCGTGGACTTTCATCCAAACGACACGAAGGTGCTGGCGGGTGACGCCTTTGGGGCCGGATGGATATGGGACTCGGTGTTCCCCGGGCCTGCCTACGATATCATCTCCGCTGCCCGCGAGATGGGGGACTTCAACAACGACGGGTGCGTGGACTTCGAGGACTTCGTCTTCCTGCTCGAGAACTGGGGCGATGAGTTCGACGGAGAGGCGCTTGGGTTTGATGACTTTCTGGCCCTGCTGGAGAACTGGGGTATTGGCTTGGGGTGCCTCTGAGAAGAGCGGCAGGTGAACCTGGGCGGGTGGCCCATCGCGCCGATGACGGCATCGGGCCGCCGCCCGGCTGACTTCCGGCGTAAAGGCGCCGGGAAGCTCTTTTCCCGCTCGACACCGGGCTGCCCTCCACCCTCGAATTACTAAGGAAACAAATTAAATCAAGGGAGAGCCCAAATGAGGTTCCTCGCCACGCTCGCCTGCGCAGCACTCTGCGCCGCCGTCATCACAGGGTGCGCCCCCGCCCCGGGGGTTGCTGCAATGGAAAGACCCCTTGTCGTCGCTCACCGCGGAGCCTCCGCCTACGCCCCCGAGAACACCGTCCCCGCCTACGAACTCGCCTGGGAGATGGGCGCCGACGCGGGCGAAGTGGATGTCTATATCACCGCCGATGACGGCATCATCTGCATCCATGACTATACAACCGATCGCACCACCGGACACGAGGGCATCGTCTTCGAGATGACCATCCCGGAGCTGCGGGAACTCGATGCCGGGTCCTGGATGGGCGAGGAGTGGGCAGGAACGAAGCTCCCCCTCCTTGAGGAGCTTTACGAGACCATGCCCCCCGGGACGCCCATGTTCGTTGAGATCAAGCGCTCCGACGTGCGCGCCGTGCACCGTGTCGTGGAGATCGTGGATGGCATCGGCCGGAGGGAGGACACGGTGATTATTGCGTTCGTCAAGGCCGTCTGCGAGGAGGCCGTCCGCATTGCGCCGGACATACCGGTGCTCTGGCTGCTCAATGCACCGCAGGATGAGGACGGCAACTGGCAGCCGCTGCCGCTTGAGTATGTTGATGAGGCCGCCGAGGCGGGCTTCGCCGGCATCAACGTGAACATCAACGGCGTCACGCGGGAGCTGAAGGAGGCCTGCGACGCGGCGGGGATTACGCTTTCCGTCTGGACCGTGAACCCTGAGGAGGACATCCGGGACATGGTTCGGCTTGGTGTCCACGCCATCACGACAGACGTGCCGGACGTGGCACGGCGGGTGGTGGATGAGGAAACAGGCCGCGCCGGGGTCGAGCTTCTGGCTCAATAACGCGCCGGAACGGAGCCCCGCGCGGTGGACGTACCCCGGCCTCCCGGGGATCATGTGCTCCCATCGTCTTCGGGTGGACTTGCGGTGCCTTTGTTGTGCCTCTTCAGGGCGTCATGCCTGTCCGGACCGGATACCCCGGGCGTTGCCCGGGGCTGTCATATTTTGGCCGGTTGGGCCGCTGAGTGCGGGCTGGAGCAGCGTTCTTCAGCTCCCTCCCATTGCGAACTGACCACCGGGTGAAGCCCCAACGGGGGGCGAGATAATAGCCCAGGGCAACGCCCTCGGAAGAAACGACCAGGAGGGACCGAAGCCCTGAAAGGGCGAAACAGACCACAACCACCATCCCGCAGCTTCGTGCGATGCGTCCCCCCGCGCGGCGGATGGGCGCACATTGGCTTGCGTCCGGGCTGACTCCGCGTCTAAGAGTCCCAAGCTTTCGCGGCCCCGGCCACGGGGTCCGGGCGGTTGGGCTTGCCAACCAACCCTCTCCGCCCCCGGCAGCACAGTGAGTCTCAACCAAACTCATCGAACTGGAAGGTAACTATGGCAGCGAGCAAGCAATCCGGTGGGAAGAAGTCCTCCGGCAGCAAAGAATTGCAGGTCTCCGAAGTCCCCCTCTCCGAGAAGGAACTGAAGGAGTCTTTCCGGCAGATGCTCCTGATCCGGCGCTTCGAGGAGAAGACCGGTCAGCAGTACCAGATGAGGAAGTTTTCCGGCTTCTGCCACCTTTATGTGGGGCAGGAGGCGGTCGCGGTGGGGTCCACCCTGGCCATTGAGCTGGGTAAGGACTACGTCTTCACCACCTATCGTGACCATGCCCACGGCCTGCTGATGGGCATTCCGGCAGGCGAGGTGATGGCTGAGCTGTTCATGCGCGAGTCGGGCTGCTCGAAGGGCAAGGGCGGCTCGATGCACCTATACAACGGCAAGCTCCGCTTCATGGGCGGCAACGGCATCGTCGGCGGGCATATCCCTCCGGCCACCGGGGCGGCCTTCGCCAGCAAGTACCGCAAGGAGGGCGCCGTCGTGCTCTGCCTCCTTGGCGACGCCGCCGTGAACCAGGGCACCTTCCATGAATCGCTCAACATGGCCGGGCTGTGGGACCTTCCCTGCATCTACATCGCCGAGAACAACCTCTACGGCATGGGGACATCGGTGGTGCGCTCCCACGCCGAGCCCGATCTCTACAAGCGCACCGAATGCGCCTACGGCATCCCGGGCTTCCAGGTAAACGGCATGGATATGCTGGAGGTTTACGAGGCAACGAGCGAGGCCGTCGAGCGAGCCCGCAAGGAATCGCGCCCCACCTTCCTCGAAATGGTCACCTACCGTTACCGGGGCCACTCGATGTCCGACCCCGCCACCAGCTACCGCACCAAGGACGAGGTCGGCGAGTGGCAGAAGAAGGATCCCATCGAGCGGCTCAAGATCCAGTTCCCCGGCCTGTTCTCCGAAGACTACGTAAAGGACGTGGACAAGGAAGTCCGTCAGGAGGTCGAGGACGCGATCAAGTTCGCCGAGGAGTCCGAGTTCCCCGGCCAGTCGGAAATCTGGACGCACGTTTACGTCGATTGCCCCGGCTATCCAAAGGGGGACGTGAGTCCCAACAAGTACGCCTTCCCTTACGACGAGTACAAGTAGCCGGCCGCCGGGCGGCCCACCGGCCGCCACACAACGCGGCAAGTCTCCATCACACCCGATAGACGAAAGGACGACGCAACATGGCGGAGATGACGTTTCGCGAGGCGCTCAACGAGGCCCTCGCCGAGGAAATGGAGCGCGACGAGCGCATCTTCCTGATGGGCGAGGAAGTCGGCCAGTACCAGGGCGCCTACAA
>SLMS01000015.1 GCA_007133495.1 Candidatus Sumerlaeota bacterium
GCAGGTGGGTCACGGCTTCCTTCTGGAGTGAGGGCGGTTGGGCAATGCTGCGGACGGGAAAGGGGTAGGCCCGCCCGGAAGAGTGTGGCAACGATTCACTTCGGCCGGGCGGACCGGGGGAGGGTTGGTCTCCGGGCCTGCTGGATCAACGAAAAGGATGGCAGTTTCCCCTTTAGGCCGCCCCCAAAGGTGTGCTAACATCCTTTTTCAGGGTCGGCTTGGGTCATTCTTTTCGTGGATGATTCCCCGAGGACGGGACCCGTACACTCCTCCCAGGACGAACGCATCCATGATGAAATTCAACATCGGCGAGACCATCATCGAGCCCACAAACGGCATCTGCACGATGGAAGGCATGCGCCGCATGACCGTCGATAACCAGGAAATGACCGTGTACATCTTCCAGGCGGCCAACGCCAAGGTGTACGTGCCCGCCGACCAGGTCGAACGCCGGAACATTCGCCGGCCGATGGAGCGCGAGGAGGTGAAGAAGGTCCTTGCATCGCTCAAGCAGCCCGTCTCCCCCAACCGTGAGGACGCACGGCTGCAGTACAACAACTACCGCGACATCATGAAGTCCGGCGACCCCATGAAGATCGCGCGCCTGCTGCGGGACCTCTACATCCTCGATCAGATGGACGACCTGAAGGGGAAGGAAAAGGAGATCATGGACCAGGCGAAGAAGTTCCTCTGCGACGAAATCTCCTACATCCGCCAGGTCAGCAAGTCGCAGGTCACCGAGCAAATCAATGAATCGCTCCGCCAGATGTACAAGAAGAAGGTCCAGAAGGACAAGGAGCGCGCCAAGAAGAGCGGCGTCGAGGTGGACATGGGTATCCTCGGGTACGAGGACGACCCGGAGTCCGCCGAGGGCGGGGAAGGCACCTCCGAGAAGGCCGAAGAAACCGAAGAAACCAAGAAGACCGAAGAAGAGAAAAGCTGAGGAGCGGGCGGCCACACGATGAGCGCAAAAGCCAAGCGGCACGCGGGCGAGTACGCCGCCAACCTCGCCAGGGGCGGAATGCTGCTTGGGCTCGGCACCGGCAGCACGGCCGCCTGCGCCATCGGGCGGCTCGGTGAGCGCATCAGCGAGGAGGGACTTCGAATCACCGGAATACCCACCTCCCGGTCGAGCGAGGAGCTGGCCCGCAAGGCCGGCATCCCTCTTGAACAACCCCGGCCGGACCGCTACGTGGACCTCTACATCGACGGGGCGGACGAGGTGGACGCGGCCGGGCGCCTGATCAAGGGCGGCGGCGGAGCGCTCCTCCGGGAGAAGGTCGTCGCCGTGCATTCGCGCTACCGGGTGATCGTGGCCGACCCTTCCAAGCACGTGGAGACCCTCGGCAGGGCCTTCCCGCTGCCCGTTGAAGTGGTGCCCTTCGGTCATGCGCTTACGGCGGCACACCTGCACGACTGCACCGGGGCCGAGCCGGTCCTGCGGGTTGACAAGACAGGCACCCCGGTCACAACCGATAACGGAGGGTTCGTTTACGACTGTCACTTCCCCACCGGCATCGCCGACCCGGAGGCAGTGGCCAGCGCCCTCGACGGTATCGTCGGAGTCATCGAACACGGGCTTTTCATCGGGCTTTGCGACCTGCTCGTGACGGGAAATGAGGACGGAGTGGAGACGGCGAGAATCACGGAGACCATGCCGGGGACGGTGGGGACATGACGATAAAGGCGGCCGTGGTGAGCTTCCCGGGCTCGAACTGCGATCAGGACATGCACCGGGCCGTGCACCTGATGGAGTGGCAGCTCGTCAAGCTCTGGCACGGCAACACGCTTGACGAACCGGTGGACATGATCCTGATCCCGGGCGGGTTCAGCTACGGGGACTATCTGCGCTGCGGGGCGCTGGCGCGCTTCTCCCCCGCCATGGCGTCTATACACGAACACGCCCGCCGCGGCGGCGCGATTCTCGGCGTGTGCAACGGGTTCCAGATTCTCTGCGAAGCGGGGCTCCTGCCGGGTGCCCTCACGCGCAACGCCGGGCTCAAGTTCCGCTGCATCTGGACGCACCTGCGCGTCGAGCACAGCTCGGCATCGATCGCCGGGGGCCTCCATCCCGGCGCCGTGCTCCGCATCCCCATCGCCCACGGCGAGGGGAACTATCAGTGCCACGCGGAGGACCTTGAGCGCCTCCGGGCCGGCGGGCAGATCGTTTTCCGCTACGCAGACGAAACCGGCGAAGTACCCCCCGATGCCAACCCCAACGGGTCCATGGACAACATCGCAGGCATCGCCAACGAGGCAGGCTCCATTCTGGGCATGATGCCCCATCCGGAGCGGGCGATGGAGGAACAGCTCGGCAGCGTGGAGGGCCGCAGGGTTTTCGAATCCATCGAACTGATGCTGGCACGGGCCGGCGCATGAACCGAAAGACGATACTCTAAGAAGGGCAGGGAGCACCCCGCTCCCCGGATATGAGCGGCTTCCTGATCGATCTGCACTGCCACACGCTGGAGCACAGCTACGATGGCCAGGTGCCCGCCGGGGAGATATGCCGGGCCACGCTGGCCAAGGGCTTCAATGGAATCGCCTTTACCGATCATAGCTACGTCTGGCCGGAGGAGGAGCTGTCCGAACTCCACCACGAGGCGGGGCTGCCCGAGCACTTTCGTCTCTTCTCCGGGCAGGAGGTCCGCACCGCCCGCGAGGGCATCGTCCGTGGCGACCTTCTCGTCTTCGGCGTGCCGGAGTGCCTGCCGGACGACACCGAGCCGGGGGAGGTCTTCCGCCTGATCAGCCAGCATGGCGGGTTCTGCCTGGCCCCGCACCCCGGAGTGCCGCGCATCGGCTTCGAAGAGGACCTGGGGAACTTTCCCATCCTCGCCGCGGAGTCATGGAACGGCCGCTACGGCAAGGAGGTGGCCCGCCGCTCCCGGCTCCTTATAGACGCCTACGGGCTTCCGGAGTTCGGCGGCTCCGACGCACACCGCCGCGAAGAAATCGCCGGCGGAGGTACGCTCTTTCCCATCATGCCCGAAGACCTCGCCGGTATCGCCCACATGCTCCATCGCGGCATGGGCACCCCTTGGGCCCCCAGTTCCATGGACCGCATGAGGCGCTGGCTCAAACGCCAGATGCCCACCTGACGTTTCCCGTATGACTTCCGCAAGCCAGACAAGTCCCGCCCACACAGGCAGCCTCCCGCTTGTCCTCCTGCCGGGGCTTGGGGGCGA
>SLMS01000295.1 GCA_007133495.1 Candidatus Sumerlaeota bacterium
GAAGGTGTACCGGATGCTCCGCTCCTCCGCGTGCAATAGGTGGCGTCGGCTGTCGGCCGACGTCTGACCTGCCGCACCGTGAGGCACAATTGGCGAAGGGCCGGGGCATACCCGGCCCTCCGTCCTATTCCTGGGCTTGCTGCCCTCCTCAGTAGAAAAACCACCCGGTTGGTTGGGACTCCGGTGCCTGAGTGCAGAAGACTTCCTCCGTGGCGGAGAAATCCTCCTCGCCATCCAGTTCCTCCATGCCCTGGAAGCCGTAGCGGACCGAATCTTCCTCCGCCCGTAGGACGGGGTGGCTCTCCCCCTCAGCGAGCTGCTCTCTGGCCTCGAAATGAAGCTCCAGAAAGCTCCCGGGCGCCAGCATCCCCTTCCCGTCCGGCCGGCGGAGCGATATCTCCACCTCCTGACCCGGATCGAAAGGGTCAGCCGGCTGCACGGACCCGTCCACCGGCCCGTAGTCCTCCAGGAAAATGGTATCGGCCAGACGGAAGTTCTCCTGGTCGTACAAGGCTGTGAGAGACACCGAATGCACGAACGGCGATTCTGTATCGAGGGACAGGCGCACACGGAAGGTGCCGGCCGCGCCGCAGGTGGCTCCCTCGGCAAGCTCACTCCGAACAGTCACACCGCCCGTTTCCACCAGCCCGCCCTGGCCGCAGGTGATACTCTCGGTGCGGGAAAGGTCGAACGGGCGGGTGAAGGTGCTGCCGCCCTCGCGGACGAAGAGCGGGTCCGTCGGCGGCTCGTTGGTGAAGGTCCGGCCCGTGAGGTTGGACTCCTTGGTGCGGAAGGTCACGTCCGCAAGGAACATCGGCGGGAGGAACTCCTCGTCGCTGGAAGCACCGATGGTGAAGGTGTAGGTGCCTATGTTGAAGACTTCGAGCGCCGTGCCGTTGGCGTTCCCCTCGAACCCGGGCGCCGCATCGGTGGAGACGTATTCGTACCGGTTGGCGTTGTAGGTGAAGCCGCTGCTCACGCTGCGCAGGTCCTCGCGTTCTGTGTCGAGGAAGATGCGGACGGTGAACTCCTCGCCGCTGGCGCAGGGAAACGGGTCCTGCAGGACGGTGCCGAGGACGATATCCGCCGCGGCTGCTGCGGGGAGGAGGGTGGTCACCAGACCGGCAAGCCATCTCATCATTAGGTTCTCTTTTCCGCCTCGGCGAAGCATTCGCGGGCGATCTGTGTATAGACGCTGGCCTGTTGCCAGCGGTTGGACTCTTCGCGGAACTGGCCCGGTGCCGTCTCGAACACACGGGCGTAAAGCGAGCGCGGCGGGAGCAGTTCGGGGGCGAAGACGAGGTAGTCGCCCCCTGCCGCGTTCCGGAGAAAGCCCGCCATCGCACGCGTCCACATTTCGCGGAAGTGCACCAGGTGGTCCGCCGTTCCATCGGCCTGCACGGCCACCTGCATGTTGCTGGCGTCGCCGATGCGCCCGTGCATGAAGCGGACACGGTCGAAAACGGGCTCCAGCAGGTCCAGCTTCCAGTCAATCCCCCCGTAGGGCAGTTCGAGGCCGGTGTACCAGTGGCTGAAGTCGCCGTTGATGCGTATATCCGGCACTTCCTTGATGAACTGAAGCGTGCGCCAGGGGTCCTGCGTTATCGTGGCCCGGTGCGTTTCCAGGTAGATCGGGAAGCTGAGCTGTTGGGAGACGGCGACGATGTCCTCGCAGATGGCGACGGCCTCGGCGTCGGACTCGAAGCCCCTGCCACAGTGGAGGGTGAGGCAGACGTTGCCTTCTGCCTTTGCCTTCTCGGCCTTTGGCAGCAGTTCGCCCGGCTTGTCGGCACGGACGAAAGCGGCGGCTTTGATGCCCGCCTCGCGGCAGTGCTCCGGGTTGGCGGATTGGGCGCCTTCGTAGTCTGCCTCGCGCAAGCCGCGGAGGAGTTCGGCCCCCTCTCCGGTGGGCGCACCGGAATCCGGCGGCAGGTCCATCATCGTCCCCATGTTCATGAAGGGGGCGAGGCGGGGTGGCGTGTTCGAGCCGTCGTTGGTATTGGGGATCATCCGGGCTTCCTGCCTTTGAGGTGGGGTTGCCATGCAGGCATGGCAGGCAGGAGTGCGCCCCCCTCCCGCAGAACGTCAACCGGTTAGCGAGGCAGTCGAAAACCCAGGGAGGATGGGGCGGTGTTCAGCGGCTCGGGAAGGGACTGCTGCTCCCGGCCGAGGCCCCGCCGGAGCGCTGCGTGCCCGTGTTCACACGCGAACTCCCGGCGCCGGTCGAGGAAGTGCCCCGGGAGGGCTGGATGTTGTCCCGCCGGACCTCGATGCGCGAGCGGTCAGGGACGGAGGTGGACTGCGGGGTGCGTACCGCTTGCCGGCGTTGGGGCTGTGCGGTGGTTTCGATGCGCGGCCGCGGAGTGCTGGCCGCCGGGCGTTCTGTGGCGGGGGTCTGCCTGCCGCTGATGTGGGAAGCGGCGTTGTCGCGGCCCTCGAACTGGCGGGCGCCCAAGTGCTCACGCGCGGCCGAGGGGCGGAGCGTGCCAAGGCGCACGCGCGGGTCCGCGTAGCCGGTCATCCCCGGCCGGCTGTCGAGGTGATTGATGACCCCGTTGAACGTAATGCCCATGCCGTCGATGCGGGTTGTGGTGGTGAGGCTTTCGAGGGTGGGGTCCGTTCGCCGCTCGCGGCGTGTTTCGGTGCGGCTCCCGTCCGGGCCGTGGCCGGTGGCGCGAGTGCGTCCGGGTGCCGTGGTGCGCTCGGTTCCGCGGAGGTGGAAGGGCCGTTGGCCAAGCCAGCCGTGGGTGGTGTAGCTTTGGGTGCCCTCGCGGGCGGTGGGGAAGCGGACCGTCCGGCCGTGAAGGTACTCCGTCCCGGCCGAACCCCGGAAAGTGGTGATCTCGTGGGTGCCGAACGAGCGGGTGTGGGTGTGGGCCCAAAGATACTGCCCGTCGAGCCAGCCGGTGAGGTGCCCTGCGCGCTCGCGGGGGGAGTGGGTTCCCTCGCGCGAGGATTCCGCCTGGAGCGCGGGCGCGGCGGTGGCGAGCAGAAGCAGTGCGGTAACGAGGGCCAGAAGCTGACGGATCATCGGTCCATCCTCCGCGGCAAGGATGGTGCGCAGGCGCCCTCCCGGCAAGGAGAACCGGCGGAAGGAGAGCTCCAAGGGCTGGCCTTGACAGCACCGGCGGCCGGGGGGACGCTTCGATGGTGCCCTAGCTGGGCACGCAACATGCCACAAGCCGGGAGCCATTGGGATGGCTGAGTTTACATACGAAGCGCTGGACAAGGCCGGGAAACAGGTCAAAGGCGTGATCGAGGCGGCCAACGAGGACCAGATCGTCGAGCGCCTCCGTGGCATGGGGTACTACCCGCTCAAGGTGCGGCCGCACAAAAAAAGTGCTGCCAGCGCCGACCTGAGCGCGCTCCCCATCCTGAAGTCAGTCTTCCACCGCATCACCGCCAAGCAGCTCATGACGTTTACCCGGCAGCTTGCCACGCTGATCGACGCGGGCCTGCCCATCGTGCGCTCCCTGACCATTCTCCGCGAGCAGGTCGAGTCGGTCATCTTCTCCGAAAAAATTCAGGACATGATCGACACCATCGAGGGCGGCGGATCGCTCTCCGAGGCGCTCGCCCGCCACCCCCGTGTGTTCGATAATCTATACGTCAACATGGTGCGGGCCGGTGAGATCGGCGGTGTGCTCGAAGTCGTGCTCAACAAGGTCGCCGAATTCCTCGAAAAGCGCCAGGCCCTGAAGGGCAAGATCAAGTCCGCGATGATGTATCCGGTCGTAGTGTCAGTGCTCGCCACCATCATCGTCGCCTTCATCATGATCTACATTATCCCGGCGTTCCGGGATATTTTCGAGCAGTTGGGGGCGGAAGAATTGCCCTACATGACCGAACTCCTCATCCAGATATCGAACATCATCGCGGAACAGACGATCTGGGTCATCCTGGGCATCGTTCTGCTCTTCGTGATCTACCGGAAGATAAACCAGACGCGAAACGGGAAGTTTGTTTTCGATACCATCAAGCTGAAGATATTCATCTTCGGCCCGCTGCTGAAGAAGATCGCCATCGTGCGCTTCTCCAGCACCCTGGCGACGTTGATCCACTCCGGCGTGCCGATCCTGCAGGCGCTGGACATTGTCCGGGACAGCTCCGGCAACGAGGTCGTCGCCCGCGCGATGGACGACGTGTACAACTCGGTGCGCGACGGCGACACGATCCACGAGCCGCTGGCCCGCTGTCACGTCTTCCCCCCCCTGGTCGTCCACATGGTTGCCGTCGGCGAGGAAACCGGCGCCATCGACCACATGCTCAACAAGGTGGCCGAGGCCTACGACCGCGAGGTGGACGACACCGTGAACGCGCTGGCGTCGATTATCGAACCGCTCCTGATCGTGTTCCTCGGCGCGATCGTCGGGTTCATCGTCATCGCGCTTTACCTGCCCCTGTTCAACATTCCGCAGCTCATCGGCACGAACTGACCGCGCGCCGGGCACCCGAAAACCAGCCGGGCCGGTCCCAAGTGGACCGGTCCGGCGTCTATATGGACACGGAGATGTGGCCTACTCCACCTTGGTGGAAATCTGAATCTGCAGATCGTCGATTTTGTTGAAGAGCGTCTTGTAGGAAACCCCGAGCTTCTTTGCCGCCTCGGACTTGTTGCCGCGGCAGAGCTTGAGCGCGCGAATGACCGCGGCGCGCTGCGCGTCGGCGGCTACTTCGGAAAGCTCGCGGATGGTGCCCTCCTCGCCCAGCTTGAGGTCGTAGATACTGCCGGCCGCCTCACCGCCGCCCTCCTTCCTGCCGTCGGGCTGCGCATTCGCGCTTGCTGTCTGGGGCGGGGGAGCGGCCGGTGCGGTTCCGGCGGGAGGCGCCGTCCCGGCCGGCGCTCCCTCGTTGTACAGCTCGCGCAGCGGCCCGGACAAGTCCTGCAGTATGGTCGCTTTCTCCAGCGTGTTCTGAAGCTGGCGGATGTTGCCCGGCCAGTTGTGGCCCTTGAGCGCTTCCATGTCCTTGGGGGGGAGCTGGAGTTTCGGCACCTTGTGGCGCTTGGCAAAGCGCATCAGGAAAGCCTCGACGAGGTGGGGGATATCCTCGCGGCGCTCGCGCAAGGCCGGCAGGTGAATCGGGATGACGTTCAGGCGGTAGTAAAGGTCCTCGCGGAAGAGCTTGAGGGCCACCAGCTCGGAGAGTTCGCGGTTCGTGGCGGCGATGATGCGCACGTCCACCTCGATTTCCTTCTCCCCACCGACGCGCGTGAACTTCTGCTCCTGGAGGACGCGCAGCAGCTTGACCTGGAGCGACAGCGGCATGTCCCCGATCTCGTCGAGGAAGAGCGTCCCGGTGTGTGCCTGCTCAAACTTGCCGCGCACCATCGAGTGGGCCCCCGTGTAGGCGCCACGCTCGTGGCCGAAGAATTCGCTCTCCAGCAGCGTCTCGGGCAGGGCGGCGCAGTTCACCGCAACGAAGGGCTGGTGGCGCCGGCTGCCGTTGTAGTGAATCGCCTGCGCGACCAGCTCCTTGCCGGTGCCGGACTCACCGTGGATCAGGACACTCGTCTTGAGCGAAGCGATCTGCTGCACCACGCGGAAAATGTCCGCCAGGCGCGGGTCGCGGCCCACGAAACTCAGCGGCAGGTTATCCGCCCCCACCAGCGTCGGGTGGCTCATCTCTGCCTGGCTCAGCAGGTTGCGGCTCTCGCGGATTTTGCGCAGCGCCCCCCGGATGCGTGCGTTGTCGAATGGCTTGATCAGGAAGTCCACCGCCCCGCGCTGCATGGCGCGCACGGCCGCATCGACGCTGCCGTAGGCAGTGATGACGACAAGCCCCGCTGCGACGTCGGCCTCCCGGAGCCGGTCCAGCACCTCCAGTCCGTTCATTCCGGGCAGCGAGAGGTCGAGCACGATCGCGTCGAAGCTCTCGCGCTTCTGCACAGCCAAGTCGAGGACCTCCTCGCCGGTGGCCACGGCGAGGACCTCCCAATCGTCGTCCTGCAGGATATCCTGCAGGACGCGCCGCATGTTCTTCTCGTCGTCGCAGACAAGCACCCGGTTGGTTCTGCTCTCGCTCATGGCCGGTTCCTTCGGGCTGGAGGCTTGTGGGAGCGTTGACAGCCTACCCTGTCGTCACGCCGTAGAACTCCAGGACGGTGCTGGCCACTTCCTCCACGTGGTGCTTCTTGAGCCCCGGGGCGATGGGGAGCGAGATCGCCCGCCGCGCCAGGTCCTCGGACACCGGGAAGGCGCCTTCCTTGTACTCCAAGTAACGGAACGCCGGGTGAAGGTGCAGCGGCGTGGGGTAGTAGATCCTATGGCCGATGCCCTTGGCGGTGAGGTGTTCCACGAGCTTCTCCCGGTCCGGCGCCAGCACGGTGTACATGTTATAGACGTGGGAGAGGTCGTCCCGGAACGTCGGCGTGGTGACCGGCGAGTCCTTGAAGAGCTGGGTGTAGAGCCGGGCGTTCTCCACCCGTTCGAGGTTATTCTCGTCGAGTTCCTGAAGCTTTCGATGCAGGAGCATCGCCTGTACAGCGTCCAACCGGCTGTTGTAGCCGATGAGCTGGTGGCTGCCGTCGGCGGTCGAACGCCCGTGCTCGCGCAGTTGGCGGAGCTTCTCGACGGCCGCCTCCTCGTGCGTGGTGATCATTCCGCCGTCCCCTATGCCGCCGAGCGGGCGCGTGGGGTAGAAGCTGAAGCAGCCAAAGCGCCCGAACGAGCCGAGCCGGCGATTGCCGATGCGGGCTCCCGTCGCGTGGCGCATGTCCTCCAGGATGCTCACGGAGTAGGTGCGCGCGATGGTGACGAGCCGGTCGATCTCGCAGGCCTGCCCGAAAAGGTGCACGGCAATGATGGCCTTGGTGCGCGAGCCGATCGAGGCCATCGCAAGGTCCGGGTCAATGCAGTAGCTGTCGGCACGCACGTCAGCGAGGATGGGAGTCGCCCCCAGCCGTGCCACGACGTCGCCGCAGCGGCCATAGGTGAAGGCCGGGCAGATCACCTCGTCCCCGGGGCCGACGTCCATCGCGGCCAAGGAAAGCAGAAGCGCATCGGTCCCGGAGTTGACTCCGATCCCGAACCGCGAGCCGCAGTACCGGGCGAATTGCTCCTCGAACCGCTGAACGGCCGGCCCGTGAATAAAGTGCGATGATTCGAAGAGTTGTTTGAGGTCTTCGTAGAACTCCTCCAGGATGCTGTCGTTGACGGCGCTCAATTGTAAGAACGGAACGGTCATCGGTGATTCCTTTCCGGGGTCGCTTGGAGAGCGTGACCCGCCCCCCTGTCGAGAGAGGCAGAGTTGTTGAGGGGGGGGGCAGAGTCAACAGCTACCACGGGCCCGGTATTGCAAGAAACTACCCACCCCTGCAGAGTGCTGGGCTCCGCAGGGTCATGGGCGTGCGTTCTGAGGCGCTCTGGTGTCAGCAGGCCTTGGCGATGGGGCGCTCTTCGCGCTGGAGCGGAGGGGTGGAGACCTGCCCCTTGCGCACCTGTTCCTCCTGGAGGACGGCGATGCAGGTAAGCCCTCCGGTAACCGTCTGGCCCGGCTTCACCTTCACCGAAGCGCCGGGCGGCAGGAACAGCTCCACCCGCGATCCGAACTGGATGATGCCGTAGCGCTGGCCGCGGCGTAGTTGGCTGTCTTCCTGTGCGGCGCACACAATCCGGCGCGCCAGGGCGCCGGCGATCTGCCGCACTCCGATCGGGCCGTGCTCGGTACCGAGCCACATCGTGCAGGCCTCGTTCTCCTCGGAGCATTTCTCGTTCAACGCGTTCAGGTGTCTGCCGGTGCGGTGCTCCACACTCATGACCCGCCCACTGGCGGGGACCCGCTGGACGTGGACGTTGAAGATGTTCAGGAAGATCGCCACCCGCAGCGCCTTGCCCCCGGGGATGTGCGGCTCGGGCACCTCCAGCACGGAGGCCACCTTCCCGTCCGCGGGCGAGCAGATCGAGTTGGGGATGCCCGGGGTCTTGCGCTCCGGGTCCCGGAAAAACCACGCCATGTAGGCGGTCAGCACCGCCAGCACGGCCGCCACGATGCCCCACCCGAGCGCCAGTGCCAGAAGAAACGCCGCACCAAGGGGGAGGACGAACTTCCAGCCGCTTCGTGCCACGCCGAACACAGGATTCATCGCTTCCATGTCACCCACTCCTTCCAAGGACGGTGGAGGGGGCCTTCCCCGCCCCCACCAACCCGAACGCAGCCACTCCGGTGCGCCGGGTGGCAAGCAGTTCAGGGCGCTTTCGCATCTTCTGACCGCTCCAAGGGATAAACCCCTTTTGGCGGATTCTACAGTGAATCGAGTATCTCGCCCCGATTCCTCCTGAGGAAGTATATGCCCAGTACCCCCGCGGCGAACGGCAAAAGGACCATCAGCCAGTATGCGTCGGGCGTGAACCGCGCCTCCGGCGAGCCGAAAAGCCACTGCGTCAGCGTGATGAACCCCCTGAGCGGGTTCAGCTCCAGCACCGCGTTTATACGGTCCGATTCGATGATCGATGGGACCCACACGATCGGAAGCGACCAGAAGAGCAGTTGCAGTGCGATCTGGACGAACTGCCCCACGTCGCGGATCAGCAGAGTCAGGACGCTCAGGAACATCCCCGCCCCCACGGCCGTCAGCCCCAGCATCAACATGATCGGGAAGGCGAAGATCACGGTCCAACCAAGGTCCGCCCCGAACGCCAGCAGGAACAGGATCAGCGCACCCATCCCGATGCTGTACACCGTCATGGAGGTGATGAACACACCCAGGAAGAGGATTTCCTCCGGCAGGGCCAGCTTCTTCAGCAGGCTGCTGTTCTCCACCAGCACGCTCGAGCTGCGGGAGATCACCTCCGCGAAGAGCAACCAAGGAACGATGGCACTGCAAAGATGGACGGCGTAGGCAAACCGTCCGGTACCCTCCGCCCCCATCCGCGCCCCCATCACCTGGGAGAAGATGACGACGTATATCCCGATCAGCACAATCGGGTGGATGATGTTCCAAAGGGCGCCCAGGTGCGCGCCGGCGTAGCGCGCCCGGAACTCGCGTTTGACGAGCATCCAGAGCAGGCCGCGGGCTTGGAGGATATCCTTCAGCATGGCTTGTGGTTCAGCGCCGCCGGCCGGCGGCACGTTTCTCCAGCTTCGCGGTTGCCTTCTCCAGCCTCTCCAGCAGCGCCACCAGGTCCGCGAGGGTGGGCGCGTTCCCCTGACGGAAGCCAGCGAGCCGGGAGGCCGTCTTCTCGAGCAACTCCGGCAGGCCCTTCGCCCCGGGGCCATCCTGGCGGACGGCTTCGGCCGCTGCCTTCTCCGAGCGGCGGAAGAGCCGGCGCGCGTCGGTCCTGGCGGCACGGAGAAGCCCGGGCAGGAGGGCCTCCGCGTTCGCCAGCTCGGCCGAGAGTGCCTGGCGGAGCGCATCGAGGCGGAATTCCTCGAGCGCCGTGCCGGTGCCGGCCTGCATTTCCTCCGGCATCCCGGGCGGCTTTTCGCGCGGCGGGGGAGTCATCGCGCTCCTTCCTACTTGTAGATTTCCGGATGGAAAAGGCTGCGGTACTGCTCGTGCAGGTAGCGGTCCGTCATGCCGGAGATGTAATCGCAGACGACCCGCTCGGCCCCGTCGGAGTGAATCTTTGCCTGGTACTTGAACGGGAGCAGCCGGGGGTTCATCACGTAAGCGGCAAACAGATCGCGGACGAACTTCTTCCCGCGCTCGGAGTTCGTCACCGTCTTGGGGTGCATATAGACGCGGTCCATCAGGAACTGCTGGAGCGTGGCGAGCCGCTCACTGAACTCGTCGGAAAAACGCACCAGCCGTTCGGGGTACTCGCGAACCTCGTTCACCGTGGAGACGCCGCTCTTCTCGAGTGCGATGGCCGTGGTGGCGAGCAGGTCATCCACATGCGCATCGTAGAGGTTCCCGATTGCGCGGTAACGGACGTACTTGTCGCGTGCGGTGACTCCTGCCTGCCGGCGCGCGGTTTCGAACAGCTCGCGCAGCCAGGGGATTTCGCTCAGGTCGTCCTCCTGGAGGTAGCCCATCTTGAGCGCATCGTCCAGGTCGGCGGCGTTGTAGGCGATCTGGTCGGCCAGGTCGCACACCTGCGCTTCGAGAGGCGGACGCAGGTCGGGGAGAAAACGCGGGTCTGACGCCGGCTGGTCGTAGGCGGTGTCGTGTTTGATGATGCCTTCGCGCACTTCGAAGGTCAGGTTCAGGCCCGGGTACTCTGGGTAGCGCTCCTCGATGTACTCGACGATGCGGAGGCCCTGGGCGTTGTGCTCGAAACCGCCGTGGTCCGCCATGCAAGCGGCCATGGCCTGCTCTCCCGCATGGCCGAAGGGGGTGTGGCCAAGGTCATGGGCCAGGGCGATGGCCTCGGTGAGGTCGGTGTTCAGGCCGAGGGCGCGGGCCAGGGCGCGCCCTATCTGCGCCACTTCCATTGTATGGGTCAGGCGCGTGCGGTGGTAATCGCCGGCGGTGGTGACGAAGACCTGCGTCTTGAACTCCAGCTTACGGAAGGCCGAGCAGTGGATGATGCGGTCGCGGTCGCGCTGGAAATCAGTGCGCAACTGGTCCGGGGCGATGGGGTTGTCGCGTCCCTTGCTGCTGGCGGCCCGGCAGGCGTATGGCGCCAAGCCTTTCTCTTCCTGTTCCAGGTCACCGCGCCGGGTGATCATGTAGGAGGCTCCATGTTGGGGTGGGGGGATACCCGCGGTTTCGTCCTCGTCAGAAACAGATCGTCTGTTTTCGGTCCGGTCCAAGGCTTACCATGTTGATGGGGGTCTCAAGGATTTCCTGCAGGCGGACGATATAGGCGTGGGCGGCTTCGGGGAGTGCGGATGCCTCGCGCACCTCGGACAGGTCCGCCCCCCAGCCCGGGAGGGTTTCGTAAACGGGTTCGGCGCTCTTGAGCACTTCCAGGTCGAAGGGCAGCAGCTCCATCGGCCCCTGGCTTGTCTTGTAGGAGGTGCAGACCTTGATCTCGTCGAAGATGCTCAGCACGTCGAGCTTGGTGAGGGTGATTTCGGTGCATCCGGCGACCTGAAGCGCCCGGCGGACAGCGGGTGCGTCGAACCAGCCGCAGCGGCGCGGCCGACCCGTCGTGGCGCCGAACTCGCCCCCCTGCTGACGCAGCGTCTCGCCTACCTCGTCGAGAAGCTCCGTGGGCAGCGGCCCCTGGCCCACGCGCGTGGTGTAGGCTTTCACGATCCCGGTGATCGAATCGATATGGCGCGGCGAGATGCCCAGCCCCGTGCAGGCCCCACCCGGCGAGGGGTTCGAGGAGGTTACGAACGGATAGGTGCCAAAGTCCACGTCCAGCAGCACCCCCTGGGCTCCCTCGGCCAGGATCTGCTTCTTCTCACGCACGGCCTTGTTCAGGAAGCTGACCGAATCACCGGTGACCTTGCGGATGACGTCGCCACAGTCCTGGAGTTCCTCCAGGATCGACTCGGTTTCGAGTGGCTCCATGCCGTAGAACTTGGTCAGGACGTCGTTGCAGTGGCGCGCGTACTCGCGGTAGCGGGTGGCGAAGTGGTCCCTGTTGCGGAAATCGCACGCGCGCAGGCCGCGGCGGGCCATCTTCTCGGCGTAGGCCGCGCCGATGCCCTTGCCGGTGGTGCCGATGCGCTCGTTGCCGAGGGCTTTCTCCCGCGCCTTGTCCAGCACGCCATGTTGGGGGAGGATCAGGTGGGCCTGTTCGCTGACAAGGAGCTTGCCCAGCGCGTCAAAGCCTTGGGATTCGATCTCCTGTATTTCCCGGATCAGCCCCACCACGTCCACCACCATGCCGTTGCCGATCACGCTGGTGACGCCCTCGTGCAGTATCCCCGAAGGCAGGGTGTGGAGCACGTATTTGTCGCCGTGTATGACGACGGTGTGGCCGGCGTTGTTCCCGCCCTGGTAGCGGGCGACGACGTCCATTCGCGAGGCGAGGACGTCCACAATCTTTCCCTTTCCTTCATCCCCCCACTGACAACCAACCAGGACGGTAACCGGCACCTGTTTTCCTCTCTTTGTCCTCAAAGGTCCGCACGGCGGAAACGGTCCGGGGAGCGCCGGGTTTGGCCGTGTCTCCCGCGTGCCTGGTCTCCCGCGCCGGGCGAGGGCGGTTGGCTACTCGGAGGCGCGCTCGCGGGACAACCCTATTTGACGGACCCCCACGTCCGGAACAGGGCATTTCCGTTCTCCGATTCCGGTCGTCCAATTGGCTGCGACCGCCTGCCGGGGTCGTGGGCACCTTCGTCCCGGTTACCGGTGGTGTCGCTTCGCTCAACCACCGGCTACCATCTTGGACCC
>SLMS01000279.1 GCA_007133495.1 Candidatus Sumerlaeota bacterium
ACCGCCTGGGCCTGACTCTGGGCAGCAATCCCCTTCATCGCTTTCACAACCGGGATCGCATTCCTCCTCCCCGCCATCGCAATCCGGGGGGCGCGGCGGAGCTGGCGGGGGGTTGAGGTTCTTGCAATCGCCATGATTGATGTCCGTCTCTTCAAGCCCCGGCAGGTCCCATCCCGCGTGCAGGCTGAGGGGGGCTGCCAGAAAAAGTGAAATGACTGCAGCGGAAATCGGAGTGCGTTTCTTCATGATAATCCTCTCACGTCGCAATTTGTAGTCAGTGCGGAGGGGTGCATGGTTTCAGATGGTGCCGCCGGCGCGGGCTGTCACGGAGAGTCGGCTAGCCAGGCCAACCGCTTCTCGGATTCTTCGGTGGGGTCCACCGATGCTTGGAAGAACCGGTTCATGGGGTTAGTGTCCGCAAGCCTCCAGAACTCGCGGGGGTCGTTGTCGTTTGCGAGGCGCGCCTGCTGGACCGGCGCGGCGGGATCGTCTCCAAGGGCAAGAATGCGTTCTGCCTGGTGTTGTTGCAACGAGCCGGTGTACCGCGCCGCAAGACCGGCGTATTTCGAGCCGGGATACATCTCCTGGAGGACGGCAAACTCCACGTAGGCTCTGGCATAGTTCCCCATTTCGAAGTGTGCCATGCTCTTGTAGTAGTTCGCTCGCGGGGCCATTGGGGAGCCCGGGTAGGTGCCGAGGAACCATTCGAAGTTCTGGAGGGCGTCCTGGTAGTCATTGTTCGTCCAGTAGTTCTGGCAGATGGTGAGGGCGGCGTTCTCGGCGAACGGGCCTTCATAGTCCGCCAGTTCGAGAACCTTGAGAGCGGAGTCGATCGCCTCCTGCTTGTGGCCGGCTTCGTGATAGGCGAACATCAGCTTTGTGAGAAGCTCCACCTTGTCCTGCCGCGGGACGGCAGGATGAGAGAGGTAGTTCGCGAAGAAATCCCTTTCCGCCGCATCCATGACCCGCCTGTTCGAGAAGAGCGAGCGATAGTGGTTGTTGGCCCGGCGGGCCTGCATGACGAGAATGTCGTATGCCACCTCGAAGGCGGGGATGGACTGCGGTCCCTCGATGGCCTCGATGTAAACTTGGGCAAGTTCGCCCTCGGTGGTTCCTGCTTCGAATTGGGCCAGATTGTTCCAGATTTCAAGTGAGCGCTCTGCACCGCTCCCCACCATCATGTAGGCCACAGCCAGCGAGTGCTTCACCTCGCGCGCCTCAGGCCCTGTGGGATAGCGATCCAGGAACTCTTCGGCAAGCACCGCCTCCAAATCGAACCTGTCGGCCGTGTGGCTTCTCTCGATTATCCGGCGGAACTGAGCAGCGTCCATCTGATCAAAGGTCTGCTGGCGAATCTCCCGGTTCGCAGGGAAGAAGTCAGTCAGCCGCCACACAACCGTATCGGTTGCCTCAGCCCCTCGGGGAGAGGATTCCAAGTGGTCGAGCAACAGCTCCCGCTCCTCATCGTGGCGGTTCTGACGCCTGAGCTCCACCGCTTGGGCGACGGCCTGGTCGGAGGAGGTGACCGCGGGCGGGGCGGTGCCGGCCGACACCAGGGGAGTCTGCCCTTGGGGGCGGATCGCGGCTGGCGATGCCACCAGTGCGAGTAGAATCAGTCCGAGAAGTGTTTTCCTGAAGGTCATGATGCCTGTCCTCGCCTTGTGGTGTGATGGGTTGGGGTTGGTCGGTTTCATAGTGAGAAGAAGTGCCAGGATTACTCGCTTCCTGAGGTAACCATCCGGGCCTCCGCCGAGTCCGGGTACTCGTTGAGGAGCCGGGTTTCTGCGGCCTCGGCCGCCTGATCGTTGCCGGTGCGCCGGTGGATGCGCCCAAGGTGGTAGAGCGACTTTGCCCGGACATCGAGTGCCGGGAACACCTCGCTTGAGGAGAGGCCTGAGTCGGCAAGTTCGTCGAAGATCGCAATGGCCTCCTCGTGGCGAAGGAGCTCCTGGAGGGCGCGGGCCTTCCAGTACTTGGCGGCGTGAACCTCGCGCGTCACGTCCGGGAAGTCCTCCACAAGCCGGTCCGCCTCACGGATCACTGGCCGCAAGTTGTCTTCCATGAAGTAGGTCTCGAGGTACATGAGCCGCGCCGTGGCCTGGGAGTCTGTCTCGGGGCCGGACATTTCCTCGACTGATTCGGCCTTGGCTCGCACCTCGCTCCAGGAGCCGATCTCACGCCCGACCAATTCGAACAGGAAACCCACGCGCTGCATCCGCGCCTCCACCGCCGTGGCAGAGTCCGGATTCAGGCGCTCCAGCTGCTCGAAAGCCACGTAAGCGAGCGGATAGTTCCGTTGCGAGTGGGCAATCCCCGCGGCCATCCGCAGGCCGTCGTAGCGTATGGACGGGGGAAGGCCCTCATCGCTGGCCAACTCCAGGAAAGCATCAAGGGCATTGCCGCCCTGATAATATATGGAGTAGGCGGCAAGCCACTCGCCCAGCGCCTCGTACTCCGCTACGCCGGAGTCCCGGAGAAGGTCGATGTGCTCGTCCGCCATCTCGAAAAGCTGGCCGCCGAAGGCACGCCTTACGAGTCTGGCCGATGCGGCCAGTGCCGCTTCCGTCCCGGTGGGGTCGTCGAGGAACTCAAGGAGGGCTTCTCTGCCCAGTGGGTTGTTCGTGGTATGGAAACCCACGGTGAGAAGCTCTTCCGCGTCGAGTTCATCAAGATCGCTCGATGCCGTCACGTTGCTGATCAGCTCCCCGTCTCCGGGCACCTGGTACGAGGGAGCGGGCGTACTCAACTCCTGTGCCGGCTGCAGTCCTTCCACGCTAAAGGGCAGATCGAGCGGAAGCGAAGCGGGCTCGAGGTTTCTTCCGTCCCATTCCCAGACGGCGATGAACGCCCCGGGGAATGCTTCCTCCGGCAGGAGGTTGCGATAGACCCACGCCTCACCGAGGTAGGGGAAATTCCCAAGAGCAACCCGGTACCGGAAGGACGGATTATCGGGGTTCTCGATAACGTGCACCGGGCTTGCCCCCCACTCGGCCTGAACAGCGAAAGCGTGCTCGTTGGCCTCGCTTTCAGTGTGAAAGGCGCCCACCTGGATTGAGTGGAGAGTCCCCACCGGGGAATCTGCGCCAGCAGTGGTGATGCAGAAAAGCAGGCAGAGTGCTGCCAGCCAATGGATCGTTGTCGAGCGGATCATGATGCAGAACTCCCTTGGTCCAGG
>SLMS01000302.1 GCA_007133495.1 Candidatus Sumerlaeota bacterium
CGTTCCGGGTGATTGCCCGGCTGACGCCGGCCAATCCCCCTCCACTCCGCCCCACCCACCGGGGAGCAGCCCGTCCCCAGACGATCCAGCCCAAGGGCACCTCCCAAAAGCCCAGGAACCCCCAAACCGCCGATCCCTGAACCATGAAACCACCCCCTGAACTCGTAACAGTTGGTGAAATCCAAGGTCGTAAGGAATGGTGAGCCTTGACACTCGCACCTGTTCCTCTCAATTCACCACAATTCCGCGCCCCGCAGGACAGCCCATGGCGTCGTGATTCTTATCTGGCCGACGGACAGCGAAGGGGAGGACCAGCCGCTCGAGCGCGCCTTCGCTGACATCATGCGGGAGGAACTCATGAAAATGGTGCCGTGGGAAGAGGAGTTCGGGCACTATATGATTGAGCATCCGCTTGTTATGAACAGCGACCTTCCTTCGGCCGTTCTGGAGTACGGGTTCCTCTCCAATGCCGAGTTCGACGAGTGGGTTTCCGGCCCGACAGCGCACAAGACCGAGGCCATTGCGACCTACAACGGGGTCGTCCGCATGTGGCAGGAACACCGCGAGGAGTTGGAGGCATTGCGCGACCGGCTGCTTCCGCCTCCGGACGAGGAGCCGGAAGCGGAGGCGGAGGGGGATGATGCGTTCCCGCTTGGCCGGCCACTCGGTTCCGTGTGGGGGCTCGACCGTCCGGCCCGGACCGCGGAGGAATTGCGCTTCGCTGTCGATACATGGCGACATTCGAGAGTGACCGACCGCAACACAATGTACGTGGATGCCAGCGTGGAGGAGAATGAGGACGGCGGTTTTGCCCTTACCGGCTGGGCTTTTCATCCGAACCTCCGCGAAGGCGTGGCCACGCAGCTCTCCCGCGCCGCCGGCACGGAGATAAACAACGGGATGGAGCTTCTCCCGGACCTTCCGGACGGAGTCTCACCGTTTGGCATCGTGGACATCCCGATGGCCCTCACCTGGGGCGAGCCGCGCGAGGGCGCCTGGGTGCAGACGCAGCTTCTGTACGGAGAGCCGCTCTTCCTGCTCCGTCGCGATGCGTCGGAGCAGTACTTCCTCGTCATGGGTATAGACGGCTATACGGGCTGGGTGCGCAAGGATGCCGTCCGTCACCTTGACCGGGACGAATTCACCGAACTGATGACCGGTCCTGCAGCACGCGTCGTGCAAAATACGATGAAGGACGACTTCCGCATCCCGCCGGCATCCCGCGTCATGGTCGAGGAGGTGAACGGGGAGAGCGTGGCCGTCACGCTGGCGGATGGTTCCTCCTGGGAAATGCCTGCGGAAAGCCTCCATCTCCCGCCGGAAACCAGCCCGGGTGAGATCGCCGCCCGGACCGCACTCGACGAGTATCTCTACACGCCCTACCTTTTCGGCGGCCGCAGCACGCTCGGGCTCGATTGTTCAGGGCTGAGCGGCGCGGTCTGGGCGGCGGCCGGAGCACAGCTTCCCCGCGACGCGCACCAGCAGTCGCTCGTGGGGCAGCTCGTCGCCACGCCGTGGTACATGGACGCTCTCCAGCCCGGTGATGTTCTCTTCTTTATAGACAGGTCGGGGAGGGTGATCCACTCGGGGATTTCGCTCGGCGGTCTGGACTTTATCCACGCCTCCCCGCCCGAAGTCCACATTTCCAGCCTTGACCCGGACAGCGAGCACTATTCAGCCACCTGGGCCGAAGCCTTTGCCACCGCGCGCCGTCCCATGCCGTAGAGGGACCGCTTGCACGTCATGAAATCCGAATGCGATTTCGTAGCGATCGATTTCGAGACCGCCAACTCCCGGCGGGTGAACGCGTGCGCCGTGGGTATTTCGATAGTCCACGGGGCCGATATCGTCACGCGCAGCTTTCTTATCCGTCCGCCGGAGATGTATTTTGATCCGTGGAATATTTCGATACACGGCATCACGCCCGAGATGGTGGAGGGTGCCCCGACCTTCAGGCAACTGTACCCCGAAATCCGGGAGTTCCTCTCTGTCCCGGGCATCTGGGCGCACTATGCCCCCTTTGACCAGGGGGTGCTGAACGCGCTGGGCCGGTATTACCGGCTGCCGGTGCCGCGGACGCTCCAGTGCACCTGCCGGCTTTCGCGCACCTGCTTTCCGAGGCTGCGGTCGCATTCGCTGTCGGCCGTATGCCGGTACCTGCGCATTCCGCTCAAGCATCACGACGCGGCCAGCGACGCCGAGGCGTGCGCCCGGATCGTCCTGGCCACGCGAGCCCCGCAACCGCCCCGCCAGGAGGATCCAGCAGCGGGCGGTGAGCCGCTCCCGGAGCTTCCTGCCGCCGGGGAACTCCCCATCAGCGGCCGCACGTTCTGCCTAACCGGCGATTTCGTGTTCGGCCCGAGGGAAGCCGTGCAGGAGACCATCCTGAACCTCGGCGGCACCGTGAAATCCGGGGTGAGCAGAAAGGTAGACTACCTGCTGGTTGGCGAGCTGTTCAACCCGCTGGGTGCCAAGTGGGAGAGGACTCTCAGGCTGGCCCGCGAAGGCCACCACATCCGAATCGTGCGGGAGGCCAGGTGGGCCGAAGCGGTCCGCCAGACGACCGCCCGGCGCCGCTGATCCAGGCGCGAAGCAGGATGCCGGGCACGTGGCCGGACGCTCCAAAGGCCGCGAAGTGTTCCTACTCCCCCACCAAACCTGGGACAGGAGTCCCTTGATCCGTCTTGGCGGGAGTGATCGCGTGGGCGTCGAGAACGTGGACCGGCGCTCCCCGGGAAAAGTGGCCACTTCGCGCTTGACGCACGGAGCGGCCTTCCCTTCACTCCCAACGCCCTTCGGTGGGGGTATAGCTCAGCTGGTAGAGCATCAGGCTGGCAGTCTGAGGGTCACCGGTTCGAATCCGGTTACCTCCACCACCTAAACCAAGCAAAATCAAGCTTCTGTAAGAAGGCCCCCGGGGCCGCCCCGGCCGGTTTCGGCCCTGCATCAGCGTTGCATCAGCGAGGGCGCGCCGCCCCTCCCGGAGCATCCCACAAAGAAACCCCGGCGATGCCACGCTGATGCAACGCGAGGGCACCGGGGGCGTGCCGTTTCAGGCGGGACGGCCGCGAATCACTCCGCGCGCCGGTCGGTCCGGCCCGAGTCGATCCAGAAGCAACGCCGGCCGCAAACCCGGCACTCGGCCGTCACC
>SLMS01000256.1 GCA_007133495.1 Candidatus Sumerlaeota bacterium
AACAACTGCTCCTCTGCACAAGTCAGCGTAGGTGATACGGTTAGATCGTACATTGATACACTTCTGGCCAACCCTGGTGTTGTGGCCTGCACCCTGGCTCCAACGCGCCCTCAAAACCCCCCAGGCCGGGGGGCCCTGCGCAATGCATGGCATGGCACGGCCTGCTTGCCATTGCCTCCAAGCCCCGCCCCGCCCCTGTGGTCATCGCAGAGAGATAAGTTCTCCGCCCCTTCCGGCAGTTCCATCGGTGTGGTCCACTGCGCCAGCGGAAGCCGCAGTGCATCACCGTCTATACGGCATTCCATCTCGCGCCCACTCAGCGGGCGCCGGCCGAGTTCCCTGATTCCCGTCAGCCGCGCCAACATCCGCTCCTCCGGATAGCGCCAGATACCTCGCTCATCGAATGCACCGGTCTCCGATTCGGCGAACAGCACACCGCCCTGCTCCACGAAGGCGCGCAGCCGCTCCTCGACTTTCGCGCTCAAGGCGTTCACCCGCGGAAGAAACAGCACCCGCATGCCGTTCAGCTCCTCCAGGTGCTCCTCCTCCACCACCCGGAAGGGAATCCCCTGCCGGTAGAGCGAACGGCAGTATGTCCGTATTGACTGCATTGCCAGCCCCGCATGGCCCTCCTGCGACCAGTTCAGGTAATAGGACTGCGGGCTGAACAACACACCCACCCGTGGCGGATCGGGCCGGAAGCCGCGCAGCAGCTCGCCGTGGCTTACGAGCAGTTCCCCCGAGCGTGCCATCGCCGCAAGCCGCTCCGCCGCGAAACCGTCGCTGCCGGCCATGCCGAATCCCCCTGCCTCGCGGCCGAACACCTCATCCCGCCAGCACCAGAAGAGCACCGTCGTCGCGCCTGCCGCGATACCCTGCCAGAGCCAGCGCTGCTGCTCGCCCGCGCGGACCGGCTGGTGGACGATGTTCTCCGTCGCCGCTGCGGCACCCTGCAGTTCACTGAGCCAGGTGGGCTTCCCCCGCGCCGCCGAGGTCATGAAGTTCAGCCGCACCGCGAAGTCCACGCTGTCCTCACCGCCCCATTTCGGAAAGCTCGAACAGCCGATGCCGTCCAGATCATCAGCGTAGAACCAATCGTTCCCACGGTTGATGGGCTGGTTGTACTCACGGAGGAACTCGTTCGTGGCCGTGATGCCGCCCGTCTCCAGCGGCGAAGGTGAGGCCGGATGGACGGTTACCGGCCGTTCCCGGTCCAGCGCCTTCATCGTCTTGTACCGCCACCGGCCGTGCCGGTTCGCCCGCCAGGTGAGGAAGTGCTGGAACGCCATCAGTTCGGTGAACGGGCGGGTCGGCAGCTTCCCCGGCGTGACGTCCTCCCACGACGCGTAGCGCCGCAGCCACGCCTCGTTCAGCCCGTCCAGCGATCCGTAACGCGATTTCAGCCAATCCCGGAACGCTGCAAGCGTGTGCCCGCAATAGCACACGTAGCCATCCGCCTGGACGTTCCATCGCAATTCGTTCCATGCGTCCCAGCCCCGGAGGGCATTGGCTCCGCGGTAGCGCGTCACCACGGCCTCAAGGAACTGCTGCATCCGCTCCTGCACCCCCGGGTGGTCGGTGCAGCCGCCTGGCGTCAGGCCGAAATGACATTCCAGCCGCTGGGACGAGACAACACGCCGGCCCATGTGGTCGATCATCTCGCTGCCCGCCACTTCGCGGTGTATCCACAGCGGCTGCACCTCCGCGATGGTGCTCAGGACGACCCCGAGTCCGCGCTGCTCTGCGCCGTCGATCAGCCGGTCGTAGTCCTCAAAGCGGAACTCCCCCGGCGTTGCCTCCACCCAGGACCAGAGCACCCAGAGCTGGACGGTGTTCATCCCCGCATCGCGGATCCGCGAGAGGTCGTCCTCCCACCGGTGCGGCAGGGGAAAAGGGGGGCGGTAGTACTGGATTCCGAGATTCACGGCGGTTTTCTCCCCGGTGTTGGCGGTCTGCGGTGCGCTTGAGAGGCGGACGGAGCGTGCCGTCGGGGCAAAAGGAATTGGCTCGTAACCGGTTTCACTTGTGCCCCTCCCCCACCCGCTACAACAACAGATCAATCCGCCGAAGGAGTACCCGACACATGCCTGGCAAGACCAATGCGGCCCTCGCCGCCGGCACAGGAGCGCTCCTGCTGCTCCTCGTGGCCCCCGCCGCCCCGGAAGCGGAGGAGGTACGCCCCCTTGACCGGCCCGGGATAAAGTCCACCACCATACAGCCCTACCACTATTTCACCGGTATAGACGTCGGGACGGCTGTCTTCGACGACCTGGCCTATCTCGACGCCGGGATGATCCGCATCGAGTTCATCCACGACGCCCACCGCGACGGGTCCATCAACTACCCCGCCTACGATTATATCTTCGACGAACTGGCCGAGCGCGGCATGAAGGTGCTCGGCCTGATCGATTATCAGTCGGTCCCCTACGACACGGCCGAGGATTGGAACACGGACGAGTTCCGCGCGGATTTCGTCGAGCGCACCCGTGAGATCGTGGAACACTACGCCCACCGCGAGAACCCCATCAAGCACTGGGAAATCTGGAACGAACCGGACCTTGATGACCCCAACTCCTGGTACTACGTGGAGGTGAACGCCTACGCGAAGCTGCTCAAGGAAAGCTATCACGCCATCAAGGAGATCGACCCGGACGCCTTCGTGGTCCTTGGCGGTCTCTCCCCCAAGGGATTCGCCTACGACGACAGGCCAAATTACCTGGAAGAACTCTACGAAACGGAAACCATGCAGCGCCACTACGAGGAGCACGGCAGCTACCCCTTCGACGCGGTCGGCGCGCACCCCTATCCGGAGACGTACTTCAACCCCTACGAGGGCCTTGCGGACCTGATGAACGAAAAGATCAAGGCCGTCATGAACCGTTTTGGCGACCGGCACAAAAAGGTCTGGGTCACTGAACTCGGCTGGAACAGCGCCCATAACGACGAGGAGACACAGCGCCTGGGCTTGATCCGCTCCTATAACGTGCTCGACGACCTGCGTGATCCCGAATATCCGGACGACCCCCCCTACGTGGAACTCTACACCTGGTTCAAGTACGATAGCTGGGACCCGAGTGAGGAGTGGGGCCTCGTCTCCATCGAGCGCACGCGGCGCAAGCCGGCCTACTATGCCTTTCTCGGCCTCACGGAGCCGGGACCGGAGCCTCCGCCACCGGTGGAGCCGGGAGAGGGGGCGCCGGTGCGGTTTGACGCCCGGCCGCTCGACGCCCGGGGGATGCTCCAGCACCTCGGACTGCTTCCGAGGTTCACCACCTCCCTCGACCTGCTGCAAGGGCTGGTCCCGGAGATTGTCGAGGGCGAGATCCAGTCGGGCTCGCTCGAAACCCTGACAAACGGCATCTTCGACATCTACAACCCCAACTTTCAGCCTGTCGTGCCTGTTGACGCTCCGGGCAAGCCGCTCCACCTGCGCTACACGTTTGCCGAACCGGTGGATATAGACGAAATCCGCATCTTTGCCGGTCACAGGGGAAGCCGCGGTGAACGCGCCTATCAGTCCCACGAAATCCATCTGAACGGCGTGCAGGTTGTGGAGGACCTTCGCACCGGCAACTACGGCCAAGCCATCCGCGACGAGCACGACACGGCCATCTCCATGGTCAGTTGGAAATCCGGTCCGGAGGATGGGGAATTGGCGGAGGCAGCAAGGGGCGTGGAGACCCTTGAGATTGTGGTCTGGCCGGTGACCTCCTACAACGGGGATTTCCGGGACCGGTGGTGCCCCGTCCTCGAGCCGGAAAAGGACGTGACCGGGGCGGGCCCGGCATACCTTGCCCCCTCGCTTTTCGAGATCGATGTTCTGGGGAGCACGCCCAATGGCGGCCGATAGCCCCGAACAAGAGGAACCGATTCATGCCTGACATGCTCTGCTCGCTCGTCCGTCTTCCCGAAATCCGCCCGGAAGTCGATCGCCTTCGCGCCGAAGGCATCACCATCCGCCGGGCCAACCCATGGGACCTCACCCCCACTCGCGATTTCGTCCTCAAGCATTTCACCCGCGGATGGGCCGACGAGACGGAGGTGGCCTTCTTCCAACAGCCCATCACCTGCTTTCTCGCCCTGCGGGAGAAGGAAATCCTCGGCTTTGCCGATTACGAATGCACCCGGAAGAACTACTTCGGCCCGACCGGCGTCGATCCCGCCGAGCGTGGCAAGGGCCTGGGCAAGGTGCTCTTCATCGCCTCGCTTTACGGCTTGCGGGACCTTGGCTATACATACGCCATCATCGGCGACGCGGGGCCGGTGGACTTCTATAGAAAGCTGGTCGGTGCCATCCCGATCGAGCTTGGCAACGGCAAGGGCATCTACGGGCTGGATGGTGACCCGGCCTTCCTGACCGGCACGCAGGGCTAGACACGGCCGAGCGGGCTGCCGGCAAACCGGATGCCGAGCGCCGGACCGCGCGCGAGCGAAGCAGCCACAATGCGCACCCGTGGGTCGGCGGGCAGGGCGATGCGCTTGTCCCGGCGCTTGAGCGGCACCGTCAGCAGATGGAGGTGGCAGCTTATGCAGGGCTCGTCCGCGTTGGTGTTGCGCGAGTGCCGGTGGGTGCCGAACCAGCCGAGCGGCGTCAACTCCGTATATCCCGGGTCCATTTCCGCCACGGTCCGCACGTAGCGTCCCTCCTTTATCCGGTTGTCCCACTGCCCCACCGGCCGGCTCCATGAAGGAACGGCCAGCGGTACCCTCTGCTCGCGCAGAAAAAACTCAACCAGCGCCGTCTTTTCGTCTATACTCGCTGCGAGGAACACAATCGCGTCCCACTTTCCCGCGCCGGTGTCCAGCGTCTGTCCCTCGCAGGCGAGTACATTGCGCTCCCGGTATCCGCGCGGCCCCGTCCGGAAGAGAACACCTCCGGCGCGGAAATCCGCCGGCAGCAGTTCCGAAGGGATCGAATGGCCGCGCCCGTCGAAATCGCCGTCCAGGCGGTTCTCGTTTGTGCTGATCCCCCGCATGTTCCACGGCAGGACGATCGGCTCCGCGTCTATTGGGCTCAGCCGCTGTTTCGGCGGGGAAAGCGTCAGCGCCACCGTCCGCAACGAATACGGCGGAATCTCGAATCCCACGCCGGACTTCCCGGCGCGCAGGCGGGCCAATGGCTGCTCGTCCCCCCGCAGTTCCTCCGCCTTCGAAACGCCCGCAGCGGGTGACAGGCGCACGCGGACGCCTTTCTCACCGTCGAGAGACCGCACGCGCACCACTGCGCGCCGGCCGGTCTCCTCGCGCTTGAGAGCCATGAGTCCCACCCGCCTGCCGAGCGCCTTCATGAACGAAAACTGCTCCCCCAGGGGCCCCTCACCTGCTGGCGCCAGAAACGGATAGACAGGCTGGTCCCACGCCTCGGCAGCCAGTTCCACGTCCGCCAGCTCACCCGGCGAGGCAACCGGGCGGATGGCCCAGCTCATCTCATGGTTGCCGTAATCGAGTTCGAACTGCTCGGCAAAATCGTCCACATATTCCGCTCCGCCCAGATGGCAGGTGAACCCGGCTGGTCCGGGAGTGTGAATCAGCGTGAGCCGCAACGTCCGCCCGTCCGGCTTGTCCCAGCCGTATTTGCAGTCGCTCAGAATCGCCGCCCCTGCACCGGACTTCCGGTCAAGCAGGGCCGCCCAGCGCTGTGCCGGCACCTCGTGCAGCTTCGGATGGTTGGTGCCGCGCGTGATTGTCCCAAGGCCCAGATCGTACACGGCCTGCTTGTTTTCGGCGGCGAGCGGGAAGGCCACCTTGAGGACGGTGCCCGGCGTCTCCCAGCGTATGGACGCGGCCACCTCCAGCCGGTCGCCCCATGGAGCCTCCGACAGCCGATAGACAAGCCGGAACGTGGAGCCGGCCAGTGTGCGGACAACCTCCACGGCAGCACGCCACGGGCCGTTCTCCACAATGCGGAACTGCGCTCCGCCCCCGGCTGTCTCACGCGGCTGACGCGAGACGGTGTCCCACGGGATTGTCCAGGCGGGCCACTCCGCGGGGGCATGGGCCAACATCTCCAGGCGCATGGGGGCGGACAGCACCTCCCGCCCGCGGCGCTTGTCGTATAGACGGGAAAGATCACCGTTGCTGTCGAGTTCTGCCCGGAGAAGGGCGTTCTCCAGGACGTGCCCACTTACCTTCAGGCCGCCTTCTTGCGGCTCCTCCTCACCCTCCGTCAGGGAAATCGACCGAAAGCCCAGTGGCGGGACCCTTGCCGGGAAAAGGACCTCCAGTTCGGCCCCGTCCCCTGCCAGCACCTGCACCGGCCTGCCGTCCACCCGCAACGGCTCCTCTTCCGAACGTGGAATCCGCGCGCGCACAAGTGTGTCCCGCTCCCGGGGCAGACTGTTGAACAGCACCAACGGCTGTCCCGGTCCACTCCGCGTCATCCCCGAGGACACCGCCGCCACGCTGCGCTCGAGCACGCCGGCGAACTGATTCAGCGAGGCCGCCTCCTCGCCCCAAGCAAACCGGTACACCTCCGGTATGGACGTACCCGGCAGGATGTCGTGCATCTGATTGGCCAGAACCCGGAGCCACGCCTGCCGGAGGACTTCCTCCGGGTAGGGTGCCGCACCAAGCCAGTCCGCGATGAGTGCCGCCGCCTCCGCGGCGAAGGCAAGCTGCTCGTTCCACCGGTTCCACCGTTTCATCGCCCCGTGCGCCGTGTAGGTGCCTGTACCGTGCTCGATCAGGAGGAACTCCCCGCGGTGCCGTGGCAACCGGCCGATCTCCCTGGGGGATAGCGCCGCAAACAGGCCGTCCGGCGGAGCGCTCACCACCCGCAAGCTGCCGGAAGTCGCCGCGCTCTCCTCAAGGGAGCGCACCGACGCCTCGTCCGGTGCCCCGCCCGTGTCCCCGGTGCCGAAGTACTTCAGGTCCGTATAGACACCGCACTTCTTCCCGTCCCGGCGGAGTCGCGCGGCCCACTTTCTGTCGCGCGCAAGATTCCCCTCAAACCCGAGCGAATACTGCCCCGGGTTGATTGCCGCCACCAGCCCGTTGCCGTCCACGCCCTCCCAGAAGCCGAGGTTGAAGGGAATGCCCACGCTCGATCCCCATTCGAGCTTCGACGTGGAAAACCCCACCAGCCCGCAGTGGGCCGCCACGGAGGGGAGCGCCCACCCGAAGCCAAAACAGTCGGGCAGAAACACATCGCGGCTTTCCTTGCCGAACTTTTCCCGGAAGTAGCCGTTGCCGTACAGAAACTGCCGAACGAGCGATTCTGGTGAGACCGTGTTCACGTCGCCTGCCTCGATGGCGGAACCGGTCAGGTTCCAGCGCCCCTCGGCGATCCACTCACGCAGTTCGGCGAAAAGGCCGGAGTGGTACTCCTCCACCAGCATGTACCGGTACGCCCCCTCGAAGGAAAATCGGTAGGAGGGATACTCGGCGAACAGGGCGAAGTTGCGCCTGAGCGTTTCCGGAAGGTAGCGGAGGACCGTGTCCTGGCAGGTCCAACGCCACTGGGTGTCCAGGTGGGCCGTGGCGGTCACGAACAGGGTGGGGCTGTCTTTGCGGGAGGCAGTTGGAGTCACGTGATGCTCGCGCGCGGGGTCCGGACGGAATCGTGTTGCCCGGCAGGGCTCACTGGCAGGATCACGCTCCAAAGTAAGCGATTGCATTCCTCACGGGGCAAGCAAATGAAGCCGAAATGGCTCACCACTCTCCAACACCATCACGACCTCCGCTCGTGGAGCACTGTCCTGCTGGTGGCCTCGGCCCTGTTGCTTGCCTGGGTCCTCTACCCCCGCCCACACCAGGAGGCACGCGAGGCCGGCGTCACGGAAATACTTTACTGGGTCTCTCCCGGCATCTATGGCGACTCCATCGCTCCTGCCGTGGAAGAGTTCGAGCGCCGCAACCCCGAGTACCGTGTCCTGATCGGCACCGCCACCACGCGCGACGCCACGGGGGACCCCACGCGTTTCCTCCTCGGCGTGGCGGGCGGCGTCCCCCCGGACCTCATTCTTTTCGACCGTTTTGCCATCGTCGAGTGGGCCAGCCGCGGCGCCTTCGAGGACCTCACCCCCTACCTTGAGGAAGATGCCGGGCGAGAAGACGCCATCCGCGGCCAGGACTTCTTTGCTCCCGCATGGAACGAGGCCATCTACGAGGGGAATCAGTACGCAATCCCCACCGACGTGGATACCCGCGCACTCTACTACAATACGGACGCGCTCCTGCGCGCGGGCTTCGCCTGGGAGGAGGACGACCCGGAGGTGGCCTCGGGCAACGCGCGCGCCGGAGACGCTCGTCCGCCGCAAACGTGGGAGGAAATCTGCCGCAAGCTGGTCCATGCGAGCGGTGTCGTCAGCGCCGACGGGACAGTGACACTCACCGACCACACGCGGCGGCAGGCAGTGAATGAGCAACTTCCCGAAGACGCGCCGCTCGATATCACTGATCCGGAGCTGATCCCCGGCAGCACCACGGGCGTGCGGCCGGGTGACGTGGTGGCCCTCGTCTCCGGCTCCTCCGTCTTTCGCGGGCGCATTGCCGAGGTCACCGGCTCCGATTCCTTCCGTATAGACATGCAGAGGGAGCAGTCTCCGCGGCTGCGGAACGTCCCCGCCTCCGTGCGCGGCACCTCCGAGGTGAAGATATTCGATCAGGACGGCTATCTCCACCGTCTGGCGCGGTACCACCCCGAAACGGGCAGGCTGGACGCCGCCGGGTTCATCCCGTTCTTCGGCAACTCATGGCTCTATCTCTACGGCTGGTCGAACGCGGGCGAGTTCATGAGCGAGGACGGCAGCGAAGCGCTGCTCGACTCGCCCGAAATCGTCGAGGCGCTCCAGTGGCTCACCGACGTGCACGACGCCATGGGGGGCGTGGACGAGGTGAACGCCTTCCAGTACGGCGCCACTGTTGCCGGGACCGAGCCGTTCCTGACCGGCCGCGTCGCCATGATTATCGACGTGGACGCGCTCATGCAGACGATTGTCTCGCTGCGCCCGAACCTCGATTTCGGAGTCGTCCCGGCGCCCATTCCCGAGCAGCGCCTCGCCGAGGGGTTCGAGCCAATCGGCTGGGGCGGCGGCTGGGCCCACGCCATTCCCTCCACGGCAGAGAACAAGCAGGCGGCCTGGGAGCTCACGCGCTGGCTCGCGTCGCGCGAGGCGGCGGAACTGCTCGCCGAGGCCGAAGCCTCCTATTTTCGTGCCCAGGGGCGTATCTATTTTCCCCGTCTTCACGCCAATCGGGACATGATGGACTGGCTGCAGGAGCGCTTTGTCGATGGCAACCCGGCGATCGGGGACAGCCTGCGCGAAGGGTACGCCGCGTTTGCAGACCTGCTTCCGGTGAGCCGCTACCGCCCGGTGACACCGGTCGGCCAGCGCCTCTGGGCCGAACACGTCCGCGCGGCGGAGGCAGCCGTCAACCATCAGCGGGAACCCTACGACGCGCTGAACTACGGGGCACGGCGCGTGCAGCGCGCGCTGAACGAGTTGCTTACGCCGCCCGAGGGTCCACGGGTGCCCTGGGGACTGCTTATCGCTCTGTACGCCGGCGTGGTGCTTGCGGGGGCAGCAGGGCTGATATACGTGCAGGAAAAACGCCGGCGGCACAGCGGCGGGAGCCGGACCCGCTGGTTTGAAGGATTCATCTGCGCCTCGCCCTGGCTTGCCGGCTTTCTCGTATTCGGTGCGGGGCCGATTTTGTTCTCACTTGTCATCAGTTTTTCGAGCTACGACGTCCTGAACCCGGCGCGTTTTACCGGGCTGGAGAACTACAGGGACCTGATGGGCACACACTACGATGAGGAGCGGGAACAGCGCGTCTGGAACGACCCGCTTTTCTGGAGAAGCCTCTGGAACACCGCCTTCATGGCCCTCAGTGTCCCGCTCACCATGGGAGTGGGCCTCGCGATGGCCATGATGCTCAACACGGGTATTCGCGGCCTGAAGCTCTACCGCACCATCTATTATTTGCCGGCCGTCGTCCCAGCCGTGGCCGCCTTCATTCTCTGGTTCTGGATTTTCGACCCAAACAGCGGGATGATGAACCACCTGCTGCGCATGATCGGAGTGAGCAGCCCGCCCAACTGGTTGATAGACCCGAGCTGGTCAAAACCCTCGCTTATTCTGATGATGGTTTGGGCCTCGGGCACGACGATGATCATCTGGCTGGCCGGGCTGAAAGGCATTCCGGAAACGCTCTACGAAGCGGCCGCTGTGGACGGCGCGGGAAAGATCCGCAGCTTCATCCACGTCACCATTCCCATGCTCACGCCATACATCCTCTTCAACACGATCATGGGCCTTATCGTGATCTTCCAGATATTTGAGCAGGCGTATATCATGACGGACGGCGGACCAGCCGACTCCACGCTCTTCTACGCCTACAAGCTGTTCAACGAAGCGTTCCGGTTCCTCAACCTGGGAGCGGCCAGTGCCATGGCGTGGATTCTCTTCCTGGTGGTCTTCGCCATCACAATGCTCCAGCTCTGGAGCAGCAAACGCTGGGTCCACTACGGAGGCTGATCGATAATGGGCGGGCGCCGCGCCAAGGCAATCGAACGTGTGGTCACCCACCTCGCCCTGCTGGCGGGAAGCCTCCTCTTTCTGCTCCCCTTCGTGTGGATGATCGCAACCAGCTTCAAAGTCCCGCGCGAGATGGTGCGTGAAAACCTCCGCCTCCTTCCCCGTGCCCCCGCGCCGCAGTGGAACACGCCCCACCTGGACACCGGCGAATTCGAACCACCGCGCAAACCCGGCGGTGTGCCCCGCACCGTCTGGCAGGCCGCCCAGCCGCTCGTTGATGAGGCCGTCACACAGCGCCTCGCCGATTGGCAGCCTCAAACGCCCGGCCCACCGGACAATCCGCCGCCCGGAACCGTTCCCGCCAGCAAATTGCAGGAAGCCATGCACGCAGGTCTATACGACCTCTTCGACCGCCGGATGAGGGATGAAGCCCGCGGCGCCGCCCAGCGCCACGCCCGTGAGGCCGGACTGGCCAATCCCGACAGTCCCCCGCCGGACTCCCCCGCCGTGGACGCCGGGGTGCAGGCTCTCCTCGCAGAAGTCCACCGGCTCATGAGCGAAGAAGACCTTCAAAGGGTCTTCAACGAAACCTACCGGCGCATCTGCCTCGGGGACGTGCGTGTCCGCACCGACGAGTACGAGTTCGCCGCCCTCCACACCGGCGACGAATGGGAAGTCCTGGAGGGCAATGCGGAACTGGTACGCAGGTGGGACAGCACTCCGGACGTGCAGGAGGCCCGCATCCGCTTCGGCGAGCAGGACCGTAGCGTCCGCTTCCAACTCGCCGCCGGGCCGGAACCCGGCTTCGACCCAGCCACAGTGGACAGAGTCTTCATCAGCTATCGCTCAGACGCGTCCTGGGCACAGCTCGAATTTGAGGTCTATCGTGACGGGCTCCGCTACCGCGCCCCCACCTCTGTCTCTCTTTCCGAGCGCGACTGGGTGGAGCAGGAACTCCGTTGGCCCGAGGTGCGCGAAAATCCGCTCGCCCGCCGACTCCACTTGACGCTCGAGCAGGCTGGCCCCGCCCCCGAGGGTGCCCCGGAGTTCGCCGTCATTCTGACCGTGAGGAAGAGCACCCCGCTGTACGCCTGGTGGGCGAAGGGCATTCAGAACTACTGGCAGTCCTTCCGCGAGGTCCCCTATGCGCGCTACCTGGCCACCAGTTTCTCGCTCGCCATCCTGAACATCGTCCTCGCCATCTTTTCTTGCACCCTCGTTGCCTACGGGTTCGCGCGGCTTCAGTGGCCGGGCAGGGACCTCTGTTTCGTGCTCCTCCTCGCCACCATGATGCTTCCGCCGCAGGTGACCATGATCCCCACGTTCCTGATCGTGCGGTGGGTTGGCTGGTACGACACGCTCATACCGCTGTGGATACTCTCGGCGTTCGGTGTCCCTTTCTTTATCTTCCTGCTCCGGCAGTTCTTCAAGACGATCCCCTCGGACCTTGAGGACGCCGCTCGTATAGACGGTTGCGGGTTCCTGGCCGTCTATTGGCATGTCATGCTCCCGCTTGTGAAGCCCGTCATCGCCACGATCGCCATCTTCACCTTCATGGCGAGTTGGAACAACTTCATGGGGCCGCTCATTTACGTGAACGACGACCGGCT
>SLMS01000126.1 GCA_007133495.1 Candidatus Sumerlaeota bacterium
ACGGATGAGGAGGCGTTCTCCGGCACAAACGCGGTGAAACACGCCGCGGGGACCAATGGTCAGCTTACTGGGGGGCACTCTCCGGTCGATCCGGATGAGATCGGCCCGGACAAGCCGCTCGTCGTCACGGCGATGTATTACGACGCGGACCACACACAGGCCTCTGATCAAATCAGCATGTGGTCGGGTCTGACGTACGGCAGCTTCAGCGGCGGTGAGTGGGGGGCCGGCGAACTGGAGAATTTCTTCTCCATGGGCGTCTATCATGTGTCCGGCCACGATCACTATTCGGTGCGTGTTGTGTTCGGAGGGAGCGCGAGCGGGGCACCGGACCAGGGTTGGGTGGCGCTGGACGGCTCGAACGGCACCACGGCGATTCCGCGGGAGACGGACTGGCACGAGATGCAGCTCCGCATCTATCCGGACGAGGTCGAGTTCTACGTGAACGGGGAGCTTGGCTTTACGGACAGCTACGACCCTGTGGGCGCATGGGACAGCATGAGGCTGGGAGCGTTCACGGGGTCGAACAACCTGCTGGACCTGTATATGGACGACTTCAGCGTGGTGCTGGGGCTGCCGGAGGAGCCGGACCCGACACCAACTCCGACCCCGGAGCCAACCCCCACACCGACACCAACACCGGAGCCGACTCCGACACCGACGCCCACGCCGGAGCCTTCGACGGTGTTCCCGTTCTCGGACGATTTCGAGGCCGGAGAGCCGGCGGAGAACTGGGCACAGGACTCGGTCGCCAACCCGGCATGGGACCAGGCGGGAACCCTGACGGCGACTGAAGGGGAGCCGGACTGGCGCGACCAGTTGATCGAGCCGGCGGACGGGAGCGGCGAGTGGATCGGCCGGCTGGCGATTGCTCCGGAAACGGGACAGACGGTGCGGCGCACGGTGGGTACGTATGACGCCGTTGACTATACGGTGGAGGCGGACGTTTACGTCCCGACGGTGTTCGCGGGTTCGCCGCCGGACAACTTCCTGTATCAGATGCTCTTCATGGGCGTGCAGCCGGGGGCCGACTATTCGCGGTTCCACTTCCATCACAACGCGGACAGCGGCGTGCTCAGCGGCGGGCCGCGGATGCGGCTGCAAACCCGTTACGGTTCGTTCGACACGGTGTTCGACACGCCGACGGCGGACGTGCTCGGTCATGACGACGAGGGCTGGTATCACGTGCGTATAGACGTGCGGAACACCGAGATGACGATGTCGGTTTTCGTCAACGGCGTGGACGTCAACGACGGCCCGGTCCCGGTCAACCAGGCGCAGTTCGCAAACGGCGGCATGGCGGGAATCGGCATGTACGTGAACGGCGATACGGGGGGCGTCGAACGGAGTGCATATTTCGACAACTTCCGCGTAACGCCGATCGAGCCGGCCGGAACGCCGGTGGCCCAGGACGCCACGGAGGTGACGAGCACGAGTTTCGTGGCGAACTGGTCCGAGGCGGAGAGTGCCTCGGGTTACCGGCTCGACGTGGCCTCGGACGAGGCGTTCGAGAACGTCCTGGGCGGTTACGACGATCTGGACGTGGGCGCGGTGACGAGCCATGAGGTGACCGGTCTTTCGCCCGATACAACGTATTACTACCGGGTCCGCGCCTACAACGACTGGGAGACGGGGCCGAATTCGAACACGGTGGCGGGGACGACGCTGCCACCGCCCGCCGCCGTTTTCTCGCTCGATCCGCCCGAGGGCGGCTTCGAGGTGGGCGATACGGTGACCGTTACGGTGAACCTTGAGATGCATGAAGGGCAGGAAAGTGCCGAGGGCAACGTGGCGGTCGCGTGGAACACGGGAGTCTTCAGCTCCGTGGGCACTCCGCTGAAGCACGGGGACAGCCCGTTCGAGCTGGGAAGCCCGGCGGTCACGTCCGGATACCTCGAGGTTGGTTTCGAGTCGGCGGACGGCAGCGCTGAGACCTACAGCGGGCCGCTGTTCACGTTCCGGCTGCGGGCGACCGGGGAATCGTCACTTCCTTCGCCGGTGCGTTTTGCCTCGGTGGCGGAAGCGATGATCAACCCGCGGGTGACTGACGGGACGCTGCTGATCGGCGTTCCTTCCACGCTGCAGGGTGCCGCCTATACGGTGGCGCCGGTGCCGGGCATCGCGCCGGAAGCGCGGGCAATCGGTGACTTCAACGAGGACGGCTGCGTCGGCTTCCAGGACTTCATCTTCCTGCTGGAGAACTGGGGGGTGCCGATCGGCGGCGTGCCGATGGACTTCCAGGACTTCGTCGCGCTGCTGGAGAACTGGGGGGCGGGCTGCTGAGGCAGGATGCTCCCCCGCCGTTGGCGTAAGACCAAAGCCCCGCTCCGGGTCGGAGCGGGGCTTTGTATAGACGATGGACTGGACGCGCACCGGCGCGTGAGCCCGGGGCAGGCGGCGGAGATTACGGTTCCTCTTCTCCGGTTTCTGTTCCGGTGAGGCGCCGGCGGGCAAGGCCGTAGGCGATGCCGCCAACGACGAGGAGGAGCCCGACGGCGAAGAAGGCGACGGCGCGGGTGAGCGCGTCCAGCCCGACGAGATCATGGAAGAAGATGCGGCCGATGGCGATGGCAAAGACGGCGAGGGCCGTATAGCGCAACGTGCGGTCGGCAAGGAGCAAACCAACTCCGAGGAGCACCGCGCCGAGCACCCCCCAGGAGGGCGTGACGGCCGGGCCGATCAGAAGGTCCGACAGCCCGAGGACGGCCAGAGTGAGACCAACTCCCACGACGCCGATCATGCGGAAGAGTTCGGAGGTACGGAGGACTTCCCACGCGGATTCGGAGTCAGGAACCTTCTGCCAGTAAATCGGAAGGAGAAGGAAGGCAGCAAGCAGGAGAGCCGCGGCGAGTGCCATGTAGGCTTGCGGGCCATCACCGATGGCGTCGCGGGCCATGATGGGCCCGGCGGCTCCGACCGCGGCTATGAAACCCGCAACGGAGGTGGCGGGAAGGAGCAGGGCGGAGAGGGGCTTTCGCGCGGCAAGGACGGCGAGGCCGGCGGCAAGTCCGGCGGGCAGCAATGCGGCGCCGTGGGCGGCCTCCCTCCAGACGAGCCAGCCAGCTCCCCATGCGGTGACGGCGAGGACGGGGCCGAAGGGGGCCACTG
>SLMS01000099.1 GCA_007133495.1 Candidatus Sumerlaeota bacterium
GACGAGGGCGAGGAGGAGCCCCTGGAGGTCGAGGCCCGCAGCAAGAAGCTCAGCTACGTCAAGCTCGACGGGAGGATCGGTTGCATCGTCAACGGCGCCGGCCTTGCCATGGCCACCATGGACATTGTGAAGCACTTCGGCGGCGAGCCGGCCAACTTTCTCGACATCGGCGGGGGCGCCAAGGCGGAGCAGGTGGCGGACGCCCTGCAGCTCATCACCGCGGACCCGGCCGTCAATACGATCTTCTTTAATATCTTCGGCGGGATTGTCCGCTGCGACCTCGTGGCGGAGGGCATCCTGACCGCGCTGGACCGGCTGCCGGACTTCAGTTACCCGATCGTCATCCGTCTGTCCGGAACGAACGAGGAAAAGGCCCGGAAAATGCTCGAAGGGACGAAACTCCATCTGGCGGCCACAATGTCCGAGGGCGCCAGGAACGCGGTGGAGATCAGCTCACGCGCCGCGTGACCGGTTCACGGCAGGAGCAGCACGCGGGTCCATACCAATTCGGCTTTGACTATGTTCGGTAAAATCGAGCGGCGTTTCGAATCCTTCTTCCTGCAGAGCGGGGGCACGCTCCTCATGCTCTACGCCGGGCTGAAGGAATTCCGCCTCGGCAGGCGGAACGTCAGCCGGCTCATGACCCAGATGACCCGGGTGGGTTGGGAGACGGCGCCGCTGGCAATGCTGGTGGGCATGTTCACCGGCATGACGGTGGCGCTCGGCACCGGTCTGGTGCTTGCCCAGTTCAACCAGGAATCGTTCATCGGCACCATCGTGGCCGAGTCCATGATCAAGGAAATGGGCCCTGTCTTCACCGCGTTCATCATTGCGGCGCGGGTCGGTGCCGCAATGACGGCCGAACTCGGCACCATGTCGGTGAACGAGGAGGTCAACGTCCTGCGGGTGCTCGGCATCAGGGTGGACCGGTATCTCGTCATGCCGCGCGTTGTTGCCGCGATTACCATGACGCCTATGCTCGCCGCCTACGCCACCGTGATGGGGCTTCTCGGCGGAGGGCTGGTGGCCTATACCTATTTCGGCGTCGATTTTGTCACTTACCGGACGGAGGCTTTCCGGTTCGTGACCGTGAGCGAACTCCTTCGCGGCCTCTCGAAAGGCATTGTTTTCGGCGCAATCTATTCCTCGGTATGCTGCTACAAGGGCATTACCACCACGGGCGGTGCAGAAGGCGTGGGCCGCTCCACCACCTCGGCAGTGGTTGTTTCGTTGGCGGGCATTCTGATCGCCAACTATATTATGACGGACCTGCTTTTCAGCCGCTTCGAATAAAATGCGGCGCCCGGAACTCCGGGCATCATCCCAAAGGAAAGCGACCCCCGGCCATGGAATTGCTCGAGCGTGCCAACGCCCTCAAGGAACTCGGTTTTTTCGGCGCCGGACTCACCGAATCACCCGAGGAACTCTGCCGCAAGGTGGAGGACACCCCTCCCTGCGACCCCGAACACGCACCGGCCACGGCGCTGCTCCTCGCCGCGGAGATGGTTCTCGAAATCCCCGCCGAGGCCGCCATGGAGCCGGAGGACTACGAGGACCTGCTCGTGCAGATACAGGACTTCTGCGCAGGCGTCTTCATCGTCTCCGAGGTGCATGCCTCGCTCATGGAAGGCCCGGCGAGCGATGCCGCACCGGCAAGGCTTATCCGCCTGCGTTTCAAGCTGGACGGCCAGCGGTACGAATGCGAACTCGCCTGTGACGACGACATGGTGGACCTCGGGTTCCTCCACGAAATCGAAAAGCACCTGGCCGCCAAGGGAGAGCCGCGCCGGCTGTGCCCGCTGGTGGAGCTGATGGACGACACCGCGCGCTATGTATTTATAGAGCCGGAGATCATGGAAAAAGCGGAGTTGGAGCAGGTCATTTCCTCTCCCGATTTTGAGGAGGATTACTGAGCACCCGCTCGCCAGGCCATGAAGTTCCGCTTTCGAGGCATTGACGAAACCGGCAGCGTGGTCCGCGGCGTCCTCCGCGCCGAAGGTGAGGAGCACGCCCGCGAGCTGCTCCTCGGCGAGAATGTTTTCGAAAAGGGAATCGAACCCGCAGGCGAGGACGAAAAGGTCACCTGGGTGCCGCGCATGCGCATCCTCTCCCGCGCCGAAGAACGTCCCGGGATGCAACCGGCTGGTGCCCGGGACGCGGACGCTCAACCGGTCCGGGCCGTGTTCCAAACCCGCGCCGTGCATGGCTACGAGAAACCCGTCGCCGGAAAGGCCGGGCTGACCGAGGACGCCACGTTCGTTTTCTCACCTGAAGGCGGGGGAGCGGAGCGGTTCGTCGCCAGGCCGGAGGAGCTGGAGACTGTGCAGCTCGCCGGTTTTCCGTTCGTCGTGCTGCGGTTGACCATGCTCTCCGGCCGTATGTATGAATTCGAAGCAGGTTTCCTGGTGGCTTCCGGCAATCCACGTGCGATCAGGAAGGAGCTCGCCGGGCGCCTCAAGAGCGGTTAATTAATATAGCAGCAGGTGCGAAGCACAATCCTGGTGCTTCCGTGGCGGGGAGCACTCTTGTCTGTATTCACTGGTTGTGCTTTCCTTATTTCGCCGCCTGGACGGACTGCCACGCCTCCGCAAAGGCTCCAATGACTTCTTCCACTTCGGCGTCCGTCATTCCGGCGAAGACCGGCAGGTTGAGGACTCCGCGGCAAAGCCGGTCGGCGTTTTCTCCGCCATAGCGGCCTGCCAAAAAACCCTCCGCACCGGGCTGCTGCGACATGGCACCCGGATAGACCGTGCCAAAGCCAATGCCGCTCTGCTTGAGCGCCTGTTCAATGACCGGGCGTACTTCGGGTCCCGGGAGCATGACGCTGAGGTAGCCGTTTTCGATATAGTCCGCGGGTGGGGCCATATAGGGGACAGCCAGTTCCTTGAATGCCTCGCGGTAGCGCTGCGTTACGGCGCGCCGGCTTTCCATCCGGCTGTCTATATAGTCCAGGGAGATATTGAGAAATCCGGCGTCGAAGCCCGCCATGCGGCTGTTCCACCCCACGTACCCGTGGCCGTAGTGCGTCGTCCGGCCGTGGTTGCCGAGAGTGCGGACACGATCGCCCAGCTCCTCCGTCGCGGCGAAGACCGCCCCCGCGTCC
>SLMS01000102.1 GCA_007133495.1 Candidatus Sumerlaeota bacterium
CGTCCACCCAACCGCCGGCTGCCGCATCCTACTCCGAGGCTTCCGCGAACGCCGCACTCACGCTCATCGCCGTGGCCACCGGATTGCTCGACCGCCAACTGGCGTCGCTTGCGAAGGCATTTGAGGAGGAAGGCGGATTTACTGAACGGCTGTACCGCGTCCGCAGCAAACGGCGCCGCGGGGAGTGACGCCCCACCTCCTGAAGCATTCATTTGGACCGTGGCGGCAGGTGCCTTGGTGGCAATCCGAATTTCCATCGCCCGCGTGATGGACACCATGGACGGAATGGACCGGCGTGGCGGGCCACGGTGGCATGGACCGGAGGATGGACTGCATGGACACCATGGACAGAATGGACCAACAATGGAGCGCGCTTGATTCGGCGTCCGTCCGCCGCCTCGCCGCTTTCCCTTTGACCGTCCCGGCGGGGCGGCCGGACACTCCCCGCCCGGAAAGACGGCCCATTCTCACCGGGGAGTACACACGCCCAAAAGCGCATCCATGAGCGATCTCTTCTCAGAATCCACCACCGGCACCGGCGAGCGCTCGAAGGAACTAACCAGCCTGATCGACGGCATCGAGGCGGTGCTTCCGCAGGCGCGCCAGGCGATCTCCGCAGCGCCGGACCGAAAGGCCATCGAGCAACTCCGCGTGGAGTTCCTTGGCAAGAAGGGCAAGATTACCCGCCTGAACCAGCGGCTCGGCAAGCTCTCGGCCGAGGAGCGCCCCATCGCCGGCAAGCTCCTCAACACCCAGCGCACCGAAATTACGGAGTTGCTGGAAAAGCGCACCGCGGAGCTTGAAAGCCGCGAACTTGATGCGCGCATCGCCGCCGAGGCGCTCGATGTGACCCTCCCGGGCATCCGCCCGGCCCGCGGCGGGCTCCACCCGGTGACCCGCGTGGCACGCGAAATAACGGACATCTTCCGCGGCATGGGCTTCCGCCTTGAATCGGGTCCGGAAGTGGAAACGGAGTGGCTCAACTTCGACGCGCTCAACATGCCCGAGGACCATCCCGCCCGCGACATGCAGGACACCTTCTATACGGAGCGTGGCCACGTCCTGCGTACCCACACCTCGCCGACGCAGTTGCGCTCGATGCTCGCGGCGAAACCGCCCATGGCCGTCGTCACCACCGGCAAGGTCTATCGCCATGACAGCGACGCCACCCACTCCCCCATGTTCCATCAGATGGAGGGGTTCCTTGTGGACGAGGGCATATCGCTCGGGCACCTGAAGGGCACCCTGCATGAGTTTCTGCGGGCGCTCTATGGGAGCGAGGTGCGGACACGTTTCCGCCCCTCCTTCTTCCCCTTCACCGAGCCAAGCGCCGAAGTCGATATCTGGTCGGAGGCGCACGGCGGCTGGATGGAGGTGCTCGGCTGCGGCATGATCCATCCGCGGGTGCTGCAGAACGGCGGCATCGACCCGGAGAAGTACGGCGGGTTTGCCTTCGGGCTCGGTATAGACAGGATGACCTGCATCAAGTTCGGCATTCCGGACCTGCGGCTGCTGTTCGAAAACGACCTGCGGTTCCTCAGGCAGTTCCAGGGATGAAGGCTTTCCTCGCCGTTCTGGCCGTCGTGGTGATGCTGCTCCTTGGCGGGGCGATCTACCGGGTGGCCACTTCGCAGCGGGCGGAAGCGCCGGAGGCCGGGACGGCAGTGGAAGCGGCACCCGCTCCGCGCGCCGGCGAGGATGACGATTTTCAGCGCGCAGAGCGCATCCAGCAGGAACGCGAGGAGGGCATCCAGCGGGCCCGCGAACTCCCCCGCACTGTCCTCCCCATCGAGTAACCGGGTCGTATAGACAACACCATCACGCCAGGGCCGAGGGCAACACATGCGCTTTTCCATTCGTTGGCTGAAGAACTACCTCCAGACCGATCTGCCCGCGCAGACGATCATCGATGCCCTGACCGATTGCGGGCTCGAAGTCGAGGAGGTCCTCGACCTCGGCATGCTCTCCGGCAAGCTGGTCACCGGGGAAATCATTGCCATCGATCCCATCGAGGGGGCGGACAAAATCCGCGTCTGCAAGGTGAAGGCGGACGCGCCCGAGCCGCTCACCATCGTCTGCGGTGCCTGGAATATTGAAGTGGGCGACAAGGTCCCCGTCGCGCATTTTGGGATGACCTTTCCCGGCGGGTTCGTGCTCAAGCCCCGCAAAATCATGGGCATCGAAGGGCAGGGAATGCTCTGCAGCGCGAAGGAACTCGGCGTGGCGGAGGACGCCGCCGGCATCTGGCTCCTGCCGGAGGACACGCCCGTTGGCGAGCCCTACGACGCGGTGGTGGAAATTTCCATCACGCCGAACCGGCCGGACGCGCTCTCCATCGTTGGCGTGGCGCGGGACCTTGCCGCGCGGCTTGCCGTTGTCCATCCGGACAGGAAGCCATCGCTCAAGCTGCCGGGCCTGCAGGTGCCCGAAGGCGGCGACAAGACCGAGTCCGCAGCACGCGTCACGATCGAAGCGCGCGAGGACTGCCCGCGCTATACGGCACGCGTCGTCCGGGACGTGAAGGTGGCTCCCTCGCCCCGCTGGATGCAGCGCGTGCTGGAAAGCGCCGGCCTGCGCCCGATCAACAACCTGGTGGACATTACGAACTTCGTGATGCTGGAGCTGGGGCACCCGCTCCACGCGTTCGATCTGGACCGGCTCAAGGGCCGGCAGATCATCGTCCGGAACGCCCGCAAAGGGGAAAGAATCACCACTCTGGACGAGCAGCAACTCAAGCTCACCGAAACCGACCTGCTTATCTGCGACGCGGAGGACCCCGTCGCCCTTGCCGGGATCATGGGTGGAGCCAATTCTGAAATCGGGGAGGAGACGAGGCACGTTCTCCTGGAGGCTGCCTACTTCAAGCCGCAGACGATCCGCCGCACGAGCCGGCGCCTGGACAAGTCCACCGACTCCAGCTACCGGTTCGAGCGCGGCATGGACCCGAAGAAGCTGACCGCGGCGCTCAACCGCGCGGCGCAGCTCATGGCCGAGCTTGCTGGCGGCACCGTCCTTCGCGGGCATATAGACGCAGTCGGCCGCGTGCCGGAGAAGGACCCGGTCACGCTGCGGCTCGGCCGGCTGAACGAGGCGCTCGGCGTCCGGCTCTCCGGCCGGGAGGTGACCGATGTGCTGACGCCGCTCGGCTTCGAGGTCCAGCGCTCCGACCGTGAGGAGATACAGCTCGCCATCCCCTCGCACCGCGTGGACGTGAATCTCGAGGCGGACATCGTGGAGGAGGTTGCCCGTATATACGGGTACGACCGGATTCCCGAACAGCGGGTGAAGCTCCCCAGCGCTTACCATCCGCCGGCGCCGCTGGACCATGCGCGCGAACGGCTCGCCGATGCCGCCGTCTCGCTCGGGTTTCATCAGGCGGTGAATTTCAGCTTCGTCGCGGAAAGCGAGAACGCCCTTGTCGGGGCCGCGGACGAAGGACAGGTGCGCCTTCTCAATCCGATCACCGCGGACCAGACGGTCATGCGGCGCAGCCTTCTCCCATCGCTTCTCCGCAACGTGGCGCACAACCTGAACCAGAGCGTGGAGGAAATCGCGCTCTTCGAACTCGGCCACAGCTACGTCTTCCCGGAGGAGGACGAGGAGCGCGATCCCCGCACGCTGGTCCCGCCTGCGGAGGAATTGCCGCTCTTTGCGGCCGTGCTCTGCGGAGCGGCCCGCGCGAACTGGCGTGAACCCGCCCGCGAGCCGGACTTCTTCCGCGTGAAGGGCTATACGGAGGAGTTCCTCTCGCTCCTCGGCATGTCCAAGCTCGTGGTCGAGGCGGTGACCGACGTGAAGTGGCTCCATCCGGGCCGTGCCGCCCGTTTCCTGGCCAAGGGCCAACCCGTGGCGCTTTTCGGGGAGGTGCACCCCGCGATCCTGAAGGAGCTGGATATACGCAAGCAGGCTGTCTATCTCGAAATTCCGCTGACCGGTCCGGCGCTGGAGCCGGTTCCGCCCGAAAAATACCGTGAAATTCCCCGCTACCCCAGCGTCACGCGCGACGTGGCACTGGTCGTGGACCGGCACGTCCGCTCCATGGACCTCGAACGCACGATCCGCAAGACCGGCAAGGACCTGCTCGCCTCCGTCCGGCTGTTCGACGTGTACGAGGGCGACAAAATCGAAGAGGGTAAACGCTCGCTTGCCTACTCGCTCACCTACCGCAGCCCGGAGCGCACGCTCACCGAGGCTGAAGTGACCGAGCGGCACGGCGAAGTGCTCAGAGCTCTCGAAGAGAGCCACGGCGCCCGGCCAAGGACGTAACGCGGGCGGGTGCCCCTTTGTTCTTGGATAATCACCACGGAGAGTGCCTCCGCGGTGAAACCGAATCTATGCCTTGGCCGCGGTGGTGTGGCATGTCCACCAGCGCCGCCCGCTGGTTTCCCTGTTCCGGAGCGCTTCCACCCGCGCCAGTCCCTCTTCCGCGCCGGCGGTGCCGCTGTATATCCCGAAGCAGGCCGAGCCGCTGCCGCTCAGGTGGGTCAGGGCCGCGCCCGCTGTGCGCAGTTCGCTCAGTATGCGCCCGATGACCGGGTGACGTTCACAGGCCCCGAGCTCGAAGGCGTTGAACGTTGCCGGAGCGGGGCCTTCCGGGCGCGCCAGCCACGCCTCCAGTGCCGGCACGTCCGACCGCGCCCCGAGGTCCTCCGGCCGCAGGGCCCGGTAGGCCTCCGCCGTTCCGCACGGGAAGCCCGGCCAGACAACCACCACGGGCATTGGTCGCATTGCCACCGGCCGCAGCACTTCCCCCCTGCCGGTGGCCTCCGCCGCGGGCCAGCCGTGCACGAAGAACGCACAGTCACTTCCCACGCGTGCGGCCACTTCCGTCAGGCGCATGGCCTCCGCGCCGCCGCTCATGCGCGCCGCGAGCAGGAGCGCCGACGCGGCGTCCGAGCTTCCGGCGCCCAGCCCCGAGCCGTGAGGTATGTTCTTTTCCAGCTCCCACCCGGTGACGGATACCCCGGCACCGCTCCCGCGGCGGTACTCTGCCAGTGCCTGCGTCACGAGGTTGCCGTCCCCGGCGGGGACGCCTTCCGCGAAGGGGCCGGTTACCCGGGTTCCCGGTTCCCGGTTCCGGGTTCCGGGGAGGAGGCGGATCGTGTCGTGACAATCCAGGCGGGCGAAGACCGTCCGCAGGTCATGATATCCATCTTCCCGGCGCCGGAGGACGTCGAGACAGAGGTTTATCTTGCCGTGCGCCGTTGCGGCGGGCGGGCCTGCCGGGTCTGCCCGCCGGGCAGGTGGCGGAGCCGGACTCAGTTCGGCGTGCCCATCTCGAAGATGCCGGGATCGGGCGTCTCCTGCGGTTGAATTGCCGGTGGCGGTGCCGGTGGAGCGGCCGGCGCCTCGGCAGGTTGAAGTTCGAGGGAGTCAATCGCCTGCCCAACATCGCGGACGGCAGCGGCCAGCTCGCCGATCGACTCGGCGATCATCTGGTTGGCCCGGGCGATCTCACGGTTTGCCTCGGCCACCTGGCGAGTGGCGGCGGCTGGGTCTTCCACCCGGTATCTTCCCGTTGTGTCCGCCGGTTGCTGCTGGGCAACGAGGGTGACGGAGAGGGCGACGCCGATCGCGGCTAGGACCAGAATGGCGTAAGAACGGGCATCGAGCTTGGGGCCTGACATGGAGTGTCCTCCGGTTTTGGTATGCCGTGAGTGGATCCCGGCGGGTTTGGACGCTCCGTGTCCGGGCGGGGAATGTCAACCGGGCCCTGTACGCAGGGGTGTGCTTTGGGGCGGAAGGCGCCGCTCCTTCTGGGTAACCCTGATTTGGTTCTGGCCGGCCGCGGGGGTGCGGCCGGCCAGTGGAGAGGGTCGATTTCCCGGCTTAGGGCTGGAACTCGAAGACGCCCGGGTCGGGTTCAGGTGTTTCGGCCGGCTCCTCCGGCAGGTCCGGCAGATCTGGCGAGTCCGGCATCACCGGCGCGTCGGGTTCATCCGGCAGGCCCGGCGGGTCGGGCGGTGCCGGCGCGTCCGGCAGTCCCGGTTCGACCGACTCGACGGCGTCGCCGATTTCGCGTGCCGCTTCGGCCAGTTCGCCGATGGCCTCGGCGATCATCTCGTTGGAGCGGGCCACCTCGCGATTGGCCTCAGCGACTTGGCGGGTTGCCTCGGCAGGGTCCTCCACTCCGACCCGCTGGGTGTCGCCTTGCTGCGCCACGAGCGTCACCGACAGACCGACGCCCAAGGCGGCAAGGACAAGGATCGCGTAGGAACGCGCGTCCAGTTTTGGGCCCAACATAAGGTTTCCTCCTCCTGCGTTTGGATTGGCCGGGACGCACCCGGCACCCTTTCAGGTTCCCCGTCCGCCCGCGCATGTCAACCCGGACCGGGACCGTGGGTTATCGTCCCGGGGAGCGGTCCCCCTTCATGGGGGCTTCCCTTTGCGGCGCCCAACGTGCGGTTATCCATCGGGTTCCGCGGCGTAATCGAGCGAGGGCTGGGCGGGCCGCATTTTCCTCGCATCGCGATGGCGGGCCCGTGTTTTCTTGTTTGTATGGAAGAACCCCCATTTCTCTCCACTGCGAGGCTCCCCCATGAAGCGCCCACTCATCCCCCTTGCCATTGCGTTTGCCATCACCGCCGGCGGGCTTTTTGCCGCCCTTGGCCAGCCCCGTTCCTCCGCCGCCACAGAACCTCAAACCGTGCCTTCCATGGCCCCCGGCGACCTGGAAGAAAAGCAACTGACCGTCCAGCGGATCACCCGCGCCGGGACCAAGGTTGTTACAGTCACCCATGACAGTTCTGATGCCGTGCGGCTGTATTCCTTCACGGCTGAGGACGAGATGGATCTCACCGCGCTTACCATCAACAACGGGCTCTTTGGCAGTCTGGCGGCCAATGATGGGGGAGCGACACTCTGGCTGATGGAAACTCCATCGGGGCCCATCGTTAATTACTTCTTCGCCTTTGAGGGGTACGGAGCTTTCCACTTCACCTTCCCCACACCGATCCCCGTGCGTCAGGGGGACAACATTTCGATCACGATACCGGGAGGCAATGCACCCCCCCAGACCGGCTTCACGCAGGTTCACCTGGTAGGCGAGCCGCCGGTGCGTTCGGACAGGCTCGCGATTTACTGAATCGGACCTTGGCTGTACGTTTTCTTCTCGCCTTGTGGGGTGGGGTTCGGCTCGCATGCCATTATTGGCAGAGCCCACCCCCACCTCCACAAGGAGACCGATCTCATGCACCGGCACCTTGCCGTCCTGCTCCTCGGAGCCGCCATTGCCGCCTCCGGCACCTACGCCGCCCTCAGCCAGACCGGCCCCGCCGCTGCCGATGACCGGCAGTCACAATCGTTCCCGGTGCAGCAAGTCAGCGACAAGGCCCTCACCGTCGAACGCATCGACCGTGACGGCATCAGGGTCCTTTCCTTTGAGTATACCGGCAGCAGCGTCACCGAGGTGCACAGCATCCAGGCGGAGGACGAAATCAACGTCTCCTCACTGACCATCGAAAACGGGCTTTTCGGCTCCACACCCTCGAACAGCGGCGGAGTTACTCTGACCGTGGGTTCCGTGGACTACTTTTTCAGCTTTTCCGGCCACGGAACCACCAACTACACGTTCTCCACCCCGATTCCTCTCCGTGAGCGGGACGAGGTCGGGATAACCATTTCGCTGGGAAACGGTGGCGCGGTGGGGTACACGCAGGTGAACCTGACCGGCCGGCATCCGGTGACCTCGAACAGGATGATGGTGTTCTGAGGCCGCCGGGCTGCGAAAACGCGAAGAATCAACTTGCCGCTGTTTGCCGCCATGGCCCAACGCTTCGCGGTTAGGGATACCATCGGGACGAGCCTGCGTCATGGCGGCAAAGAAAACACGAAAAAGACGAGTCGTGCCGGAGCCTCCTCCTCCGCCCATGGAGGATGAACGCCCTCGTGGCCTGTGGTGGGAGTCCGCCGCGGTACTGATCGCCCTTTTGGCCGCTTTTCTTTTCGTGTCCCTCGCCGCGGCGGCGGAGGGCACCAACCTCACCGGTCCCGCCGGGCTCGCCGTCGCCCGGGCATTGAACTTCCTCTTCGGCGGCATCATGGCCTTCGCCGTGCCGGCATTGCTGCTGACCGTGGCGGTGCTGCTCTTCATGGGGAAGAGCTTCTCCGTCTCCTTCTCCCGGGCCCTCGGCGGCGCGCTGGTGCTCCCGGCCGTGACGGGCATGCTGGCGCTGCCGCACGCCGACGATCCGCTCTTCCGGGACGACACCTTCGCCCGTGCCGGGGCGCTGGGCACCTTCATGGTCGAACACGACGGGCTGGGGCTGGTGATGCACTTCGGCCCGGCCGGGGCCGCCATGATCCTGCTGGCGATCGGTTTTGTGGGACTGGTGCTGCTGACGCAGGTAAGCCTGACGACTCTTGCTGCGGCGGCGTGGGAAGCGCTCCCCGCGCGCAAACCGAAGGCGGAGGTCATTGTGGCGGAGGAGGCCGTCTCCGCCGCCCGCCCGGCGCGCCGCAGGACGCTCTTTCCCGCCGAGGAGGAGGCGGTGGACGAGGACGACGGCGAAGAGGAGGAACCCGACCCACCCGCCGCGCCCCCCGCACCGCGGTCCGGGCTGTTCGGCCGTCTCTTCCGCCGCGGAAGGCGCAGCAGGGCCCTTGCCGACCCCGACCCGGACGAACAGGTGGAGCCGCTCCCCTCCGAGGGCTTCGACGAGGACGCCCTTGCCGCCGCACGCGCCCTGGAGGAGGCACGTATAGACGAGGAGTACGAACGGGCCCTTCGCGAGGAGCAGGCACGCCTGCGCGAATCCGGTACCACCACGCCCACCGCCGGCGAGCAGACCGAAATCGTCTTCCATGACGCCACCGCACCCCTGCCTCTCCTCTCCGGCAATCCTGCAAACGAAGAGGAAGAGGATGAGGAAGGGGTGGCAAGCCCGGACGTTGGCAGCGAGCTCGCCCGCCTGTTCCCCTCCCGCTGGGAGGACACCGGCGGCGAAGTGCGCCGCAGGAATGGATCGCGCAGCGGCAGGGATGCCGGCGAGGAGCGCGAACTGCGCCGCACCGCCCGCAAACTCAAGAAGGAGACCGCCGATGACGATGAGGAGGATTTCGATGAGGATATCGAAGACGAGGTGGCGGAGGAGGAGGCCGATACCGACCCGCTTTTCGACGAAGAACTCGACACGCGCCCGGCAGGCGCCGCCGCAGCCCGCGAGGCCGCAAGCCGAAGCGCCATTGACGAGGACGAGGCCCTCCGCCGGCGCGAGGAGCTGACCGCCTACCGCCTGCCTGACATCGAACTGCTCGAAACACCGCCGCGGATAGACAACCGCATGACCCGCGAGGAGATGCTGGAGGTCTCCCAGACGCTTGAGCAGACCTTCGCAGACTTCAACATCTCCGTCCGGGTCGTCGAGGTCAAGCAGGGCCCCGTGGTGACGCGCTTCGAGCTGAAGCCCGCCCCCGGCGTGAAGGTCTCGCGCATCGTCACGCTGGAGCACGACATCGCGCTCGCCATGCGCGCGGTCAGCGTCCGCATCGTCGCGCCCATTCCGGGCAAAGCCGCCGTCGGCATCGAGGTGCCGAACAAAAACCGCGCGGGTGTCTATCTGAAGGAGCTGGTGAGTTGCCAGGAGTTCTGGGACCACCCGAGCCCGCTGGCCTTCGCCCTGGGCAAGACGATCGACGGGCAGCCCTACCTGGCCGACCTCAAGCGCATGCCACACCTGCTCATCGCGGGGGCCACCGGTGCGGGGAAGTCCGTCTGCCTCAACACCATCATCACCAGCTTCCTCTACCGCCAACGGCCGGACCGGCTGCGCATGATCATGGTGGACCCGAAGCGGGTCGAGCTATCCATCTATCAGGATATACCGCACCTGATTTCGCCGGTTGTGTGCGACGCGAAACGGGCCGCGGCCGCGCTGGAGTGGGCCGTCGAGCAGATGGAGGAACGCTACCGCAACCTCGTCGAGTTCGGCGTGAGGAATATAGACAGCTACAACCAGCTCGCCACCGATCCGGAAAAGCAGTCCCGGCATGCCCGCTGGCCGGAGGAGCCGATGCCCCACCTTGTGATCGTCGTGGACGAGCTGGCGGACCTGATGGTGGTCGCCAAGAACGAGGTCGAGGAGAGCATCCAGCGCCTTGCGCAGATGTCCCGCGCCGTCGGCATTCACCTGATCCTTGCCACGCAGCGCCCTTCGGTGAACGTCATCACGGGCATCATCAAGGCGAACTTTCCCACCCGGATTGCGTTCCAGGTCTCGCAGAAGGTCGATTCCCGCACGATCCTCGACCACAACGGCGCCGAAGCGCTGCTCGGCCGCGGGGACATGCTCTTCGCACCCGCCGGGGCACAGAAGCCGATCCGCCTGCAGGGCGCTTTCCTTTCCGACGAGGAGGTGGAACGCCTCGCCGCCCACTGCCGCGAACAGGCCCAGGCCATGTACGAGGTGGAGGAGTTCGAGCCCGTCCTCAGCGAAAAGGAGCAGCGCGAACTCGCCCGCATGATGGGATCGCCAGTCGGTGAGGACGACCTCGACATGCAGGAGCGCGTCACCCGCGGCACCAACCGCACCATGGGGCGCGTGAAGGCCGGCCTGTTCGTCCCGCACGAGGGCGGTTCCGCACGGGCCGGGGACGAGCAGATAGACGAGGCGCTCGTGCGCGCCGCCGCCCGCGTCATCCTGGAGGGACGCAAGGGCTCCACCTCGCTCGTGCAGCGTCGGCTCAAGGTCGGCTTCGCCCGCGCCGGCCGGCTCATGGACATGCTGGAGGACATGGGCATCGTCGGCCCCTACAAGGGCAGCAAGCCGCGCGAAATCCTCGTGGACTGCGACGCCGCGCTCGACCAGCTCGATGCACTCGAGGAAAAAATAGACCAGACCGGAGACAGCCGCACCGCCGCCGCCTCGCTGGACGGGGAGTAGGGTCTGGGGGTTTGGGGTGCGGGCTTTTCTTGGAGTGCGGCGGCTTGCCGCCGCCTTTACGCAGCGGGCTTGCCCGCGTGCGCTCCGGCGAACGAACCCTCACGGGGCGGCAGCAGGCTACCGCCCCGAAGAGGAAAGCAAGCCTTCGCACTCCATGGGCGGCGCCATTCTGGCAAACGCCCTCGATCCCGCCAAGTGGGTAACAGTTCCAAGATACGTCCGGGGAGCATCATCCGCGGACGGGGTGCTTGACAACCGGGCGCCATTGACCGAGTACCGCGCCGGCGCCCTCCCCCCACCGGCCGCCTATCGTGGACCGCAACCATCACTGGCCAGGGAGACCGGCTCTCATGCCAAAGGCCACCATCAAGCTCACCCCCGAACACGTCGCCACCGCCCTTGCCCGGTACAACCGGCAGTCGCCCGCCGGGTTGGCTGTGCTCGCGCTGAAGGCCATCGGCATTGTGCTCTTTGGACTCCTTGCCTTGTTCGCCCTGGCGGGGGGGAGGCTGCTGCACATGGGTTTCTACGTGGCACTGGGCGTGATCGTCCTGTTTATAGACCGTACCGGTTCGTGGCGGCTTCAGCGTTCCGTGGAAGAGTCTCCGTACCGCGACAAGGATATCGAAATGGAATTCACGGGGGACGGCGTCCACATCCGCTCCGAGTTGGACGACAAAACGATAGAGTGGAATGCCTTTGCCCGCGTTGTTCATTTCCCGGACGGGTTTCTCCTTTTCGAAGGCCCGTCGAAGTGCCACTGGATACCCGTCTCTTCCCTGGCTGGACCGCAACAGGCGGGTGAATTGGCCGCCCTCCTCCGCGAGAAAATCCCCCTACACAGAACTGTCGGGAGTGCTCCGGACCCTGCCGGCTCCCTGCGGGAGTAGGGACGAGCCCGCTCGTGCTTTTCGTGCGGGGCCTTCCACCGCCGCGGCCACAAGACAACGGCGCTTCCCTTGTGAAAGCGCCGTTGTCTATACAGTGCGTTAATTTGGCGGATTCCTAGTCCTGCAATGCCACCGAAGCGTACACCGCCCCGGCTCCCTCGGGGATCGTCGTTGCCTGCGCGGTGGCCGTGCCGCC
>SLMS01000252.1 GCA_007133495.1 Candidatus Sumerlaeota bacterium
ATGATGCCGGGAACGCTCGTCTATGTCTATATAGGGGCACTTGCGGGCACAGTGGCGCAAGCGGCCGCCGGAGACGTGGAGGGAGGAGGGACTGGAAGAATGATCATCAACGTGGTCGGGCTGCTGGCAGCCATTGCGGTTACGGCGTATGTTACCCAGGTGGCCAGAAAAGCCCTTGCGGAAGCTGTCCCCGAAGAGGATAAGGAAGCGAGGCCGGAGGCAGGCTCGAACCCCTGATGCCGCTTCGGGAAGCCACCGGACTGCGGTAAGCGCATCCGGACAAAGAACGCGCGGGAGTTGTACACGATGTCGTTGTTGGAAAAGAAAGCAAGTGGGGCCGCGCGATCCGGCCCTGAAACCCGGCGCGGGAATGCCTTCGACCGGATCCTGGAGCGGGAGAGTATCCCGCTTTCCCGCACCGCGCCGGAAGTCCTGCAGCTCAATCTTGGCAGGCTGTGCAATCAGGTTTGCCGGCATTGCCATGTGAACGCCGGGCCCACGCGCACGGAGATGATGTCTGACGCGACGGCCAGGGAGGCTATCGCGTTGATGGACAGAATATCCTCCCTGTCAACCCTCGACCTCACCGGGGGCGCACCGGAGATGATCCCGTGCTTCCGTTATCTGGTTGAAGAAGGCAGCCGCCGTGGAGTGAAAATAATAGACAGATGCAACCTCACCATCCTGAATGAGCCGGGGTACGAGTATCTGGCGGAATTTCTGGCCAGTCACCGCGTGGAGGTTGTCGCGTCGCTCCCCTGTTACAGCCGGGAGAACGTGGACAAGCAGCGTGGCGAGGGGATGTTCGCCCGCTCCATCAAAGGCCTGCAGCAACTGAATGCCTTTGGCTACGGGGTGGCCGAGGGGAAGGATGCCGCTGAGGCGCTCCGGCTCCATCTTGTCTATAACCCCGGTGGTCCGGGCCTCCCCCCGCCGCAGGAGAAGCTGGAGGAGGCCTACCGTGAACGCCTGGCGGAGGACTTCGGCATCCTTTTCGACAAAGTAATTACGATAGCCAACATGCCCATCGGCCGCTTCCGCAGCGATCTACTCCGGAGCGGACAACTCGACGCATACCAGACGAAACTCGAAGAGGCCTTCAACCCCGCCACCGTGCCGCACCTGATGTGCCGCACACACCTGTCCGTTGACCATGAAGGCTATCTATACGATTGCGACTTTAACCAGATGCTCGATTTGGGAATGGGCGGCAAGCGCCTCCACATGGGGGACGTGACTGCGGAGACCCTCCGCCGGCTGCCCATCGCAACCGGGGACCACTGTTTCGGCTGCACCGCAGGCAGCGGGTCCTCATGCGGAGGTGCCCTGGCATGAGTTCCACCCGCTCCCTCCGCACGGTGCTGCTCTTTTTTGTCCGCTGGCCTGTCCCCGGCAGTGTAAAGACCCGTCTTGCCCGGAGCATCGGCCCCGCCGAAGCCGCTTCGGTTTACAAGACGCTCGCAGAGCACTGTTTCCGGGAGGTGCTGGCCTGCGGACGGGAAATGCACACGGTCGTTTATGCGACAGGAGCGCCGCCCGAAGCATTCCGCGGCTGGCTGCCCGGCGCCGGAGGATACTGGGTCCAGCCCACCGGAGACCTGGGCCTGCGCCTGAAGCACGGATTCCGCCGGGCCTCGCAGGAACTTGGGGCGGATCGCATTCTCGCCATCGGTTCGGACTGCCCTCATCTGCAGGCGCCAAGAATTCGGCAGGCTTCGGAACACCTTGCAGACCGGCACGTCACCATTGTGCCCGCCCATGACGGAGGCTACGCGCTGATCGGCACCCGCGGCGTCTATACGGATCTTTTCGAAGGCATCGACTGGAGCACCGAGGACGTGCTCAGGCAGACCCTTGACACCTGCGCGCGGCGGCGCCTGGCCGTCTGGCAGGGGACACCCCTCTATGACATCGACACGATCGAGGACTGGGAACAATACACCCGCGAAGGCGCTTCCACGGGGACGTAGCACCCGGCGGACGGCGCTCGAACGGCTGCTTGAGCGTGGCGCGGAACGGAGCTTTCACGCCGTGTGCCGGCACGTTGCGGGAAGAACTCTTTTGGACATCGGCGCCGCCGAAGGGTGGGTGGGACGCCGCTTCGCGCAACGGGACGGCCGGGAGGTTCAGCTCCTGGACGTGATCGGTCTCAACCGCACGAATCTTCCGTTCCGCCTCTACGATGGACGTCACGTCCCCTTCCCCGACAACTCATTCGACACTGCCCTGCTCATGCTGACGCTCCACCACTGTGATGACCCGGAGCAGGTCCTCCGGGAAGCTGGGCGGGTGGCGCGCAGGCGCGTCGTTGTCACCGAGTCGGTGTACCGGACGCCCCCGGGCCGCTGGGCCCTTTGGGCGATGGACACGACGGTCAACAGTTGGCGCAGCCGGCGTCTGATGCGCGAGGCGCTGCACTTCCGCACCATCCCGCAATGGCGGACAACGTTCCAAAGGCACGGGCTGCACCTCGCCGCGGAGCAGTGGATTTCCCGGGGCCTGCACCGGCACGTGCTCTTCGCTCTCGACCCGTAGCGGCCGGGACGCTGGGGATTATCCCTTGCAGCGTGCCATGGGCGAGGGTAGCCTCCTTCAAAAGCTGACGGGAAGGAGCTACCCGCAATAATGCCCAAAAGCGATCCGACAAAAAGTTACGTTGCCCTGCTTGGCTGGAGCCTGCGCGCCATCGAGGCGATGGACAAGTTCAACCGCAGGTACTTGGTCGTCGCCCCCTCCTGGGCTGAGGAACACGCCAAGGAACACGACATCCCTTACGTCTCCTGGGATTTCGAGAGACTGAACGAGAAATCGCACGAGATCGCCACGAAGCTGAAGGACATGGGCGTCGAGGTGGCCGTCCCTCTCTACGAGGAGACGGTGGAGTGGGCCGGTGCCATCAACTCTGTTTTGATGGACAATCCCCGGCTGCTCAACCAGGCGATGCTTTTCCGGGACAAATCGCTCATGAAGCGCCGCGCGCAGCTTGCCGGCATCCGCGTGGGCATTTTCGAGGAGGCACACAATCGCGATGATGTCGTCCGATTCCTTATCCGCGTGAACCAGGCACTCCTCAAGCTCCACG
>SLMS01000215.1 GCA_007133495.1 Candidatus Sumerlaeota bacterium
GCGCACCTCCTCGGGCGTGGCACGGGAAAGGAAGTCCACATCAACGCCCCCGATGATGCCGATGCGGTCGCTCCAGCGGTCATACGCCTCCTCCACCGGCACCACAGCATCCTCGAAGGAATGCTTCGCGTCTATACGAACGTCCCCGGCCAACTCGTCCATCAGGGCGTCAATCCTTCCGCACGAGTGGAGGAAGTAGAGCTTGCCGTGCTCATGCGCAATGCGTGCCGCCTCCTTGTGCAGCGGCAGGATGTGACGGCGCAGCCACTCCGGAGCCGCGATGGTCTGCGTCTTGAAACCCATGTCGTCCGCCCCCCCAGATGACCCCGATGCAGCCGAACTGACAGAGCAGCCGCGTATAGTCAAAATAGACGCGCGCGATGCGCGAGAGCAGCTCCTCCACGAACTCCGGCTCCTCATACAGCGCCACGAAGAGCGACTCATAGCCCATCAGCCAGCACGCGCACTCGAAGAACTGCCCCGCCAGGTCGTAGGCCTTCATCCCCCCGGGGAGGTGACGCTCGGCCCACTCGAGCGGGCGGACGTCGAGGCCAGCGATGTCCGGCCAGGGATAGGCCTCCATGTCCTCCGGCGTCTGGATGGGACCGGCGTGCTCGTGGACAAGGTAGCCCTGGGCGGTGCGGCGCCCCCCGGCCTGGCGGCCGGGAATCTCCACGGGGAATTCCGCGCCGGGCAGGTGCACACGCACCAGATCGTAGCCGAGCGCCTCGAACAGGGCGGCGTCGCGCCGGGCAATGGCCAGCGGGTCCTCCGGATCGGCGGGCCCACCGATGCCCAGACGCTCGGCGAGCGCGGCGCGCACCGGCTCATCCACAAACAGCTCAATGTTGAAAACGCGGGCGGGCGCTCCGCCGCCGCGAAGCACCCGCGCCAGTTGTTCGAAATCCGCCAAAATGACGACGCCCTTGCCCTGGTCAGCGCGCGGCTCTCCGCGCACCGGGACTTAATGCAGCACTGCCTGCCCGCCCGTCCGGATGATATCCCCGGCCGAGACCGTCCCGTTCGTCGGGTCGTATAGACGCTCCACCCCGCGCCAGCCATGGGCCACGGTATCGAGCCCGATCGTGGCCCACTCGCCACCCTGATAGGACAGGTCCGGCCCATAGCTCAGCAGAATCCAGCCCGTCCGCGGCATCTTGTCCGGGAAGTACGGCGCCACGCGGTCGCCCCAGTTCCCGTTCGGAATCCGCTCGTACCCGGTGTTGTAGTACTTGAACCCGTCGGCCGGGATACCCGGCTCCGCCTGCACGTCCGGCGGCAGGAACGGGTCCCTGATCTCAACCGACGTCAGGTGCGCCACCGGAGTCGTCAGGTAATCCAACTGCCCGATGTAAAGCCCCGAGGGCGAAACACCCCTCGGCCCGCTGAAGTTCCGGTCCGGCGGATAGGCGTTGTTGTCCACATAGTACGACTCCAGCGCCGTTCCGATCGTCCGCATGTCCGCCTGCACACGCGAAACCCGCGAGCGCGTCTGAGCCTCCAGAAAGTTCGGGACGGCAATCGCCGCCAGAATGGCAATGATCGCCACTACTATCAACAGCTCGATCAGGGTGAAGCCTCTGCGCATGGCGATAACCTCCGGCTGTTACGCAAAACTCGAAGGCATGGGCGGCTGGGGACCTGACCAAGTCCTCCGGTACGCTTAGACTGCTCCAAGCACCCCCATGGGCAAGGGAAATGAACACGGTTACAAGCGCTCAGGTCTGATTTATCACCCAGCACTACTGGGCAGAACACTACCCAATTGGCCCATATTATGGACATTCAGGCCCCAGAGCAGCCCAACAATCCCGGCCAGACCCCCTCAATAATGGAAACCGGTTACCACCCCAACCGAAAGTTCCCCCCGGGCGTTGCCCGGGGTTGTCATATTTTGGCCCGCCGGGCCACTGACTGCCGGCTGCAGCAGCGTTCTCCACCCCCCGGCCAGCTGCTGCCCAATGGAAGAGGGGGCCCCAACGGCAGAAGGAGCCCCAACGGGGCGCGAGATGGTAGCCCAGGGCAACGCCCTGGGAAGAAGCGCCCAAATGGAAGCAAAGCCCTGAAAGGGCGAGACAGGGCACACCCGCTCCGTCCCCGGTGGTGCAGCAACCTCCGGGGCCCTATGAGCCCGGCTGCCCCGCCCCTTCCCGGTCATTCTCGAACACCCCGGCGCCCCAGTTCGACGGGTCCAGGAAGTTCCGCCCCGTGCCGTTCCAGATCAGAAGCCCCTGCCGGCGCTCCGCCTCCGGGTCGCTGATGAAGCTCACGTTCACATCCAGCCCGATCGCCATCCCGCCTTCCGGCTCCACGCCGAACTCGGCGAACGGAATCGCCGCCTCCATCGTATAGCCACTGTCCGTCCGCTGGCTGGCGATGCGCGCGCCGTCCACCAGCCCTGCCGGGCGGTCCTGCGCCGTGCGCCAGGCATACACAAACGGTTCCTCCCCGCCGTCCCCCGGCGAAAGGCCAAGCTGGAAGTCCAGCGGACCGTAGTCCGGCCCGCCCGCGGGGCCGTCGAACCCCAGGAACAATTCCATCGAATCGCCGCGCCACAGCTCCCCTTCCCGGAAGGGATTCACCAGCGGAACCGGGTCGGTAACTTCCAGGGCCACGTATAGATACTCCTCGTCCCAGGCCAGGCGCACCTTGGCGCCAAGTTCCTCCGGGTTGAGCGGCTGCCGGACCCGGTCCGGCTCGTCCTGCTGCCCGGGAGGCGCCAGCCGCGCGCCCTCGATGCCCTCCCAGTCCCGCAGGTTCCCGTCTATATCGATGGGCGTCCTCCGGTAGGGAATCGCCAAAAGGCGGTAATTCTGCCGCACCGCCACTCCGTCCTCGCTGCGTATCTCCGCCTCGAGAAGCGTCTCCCCTGCCCGCCTTGGCTGGAAAGAGCGCCGCAGCACCTTGTCCTCCTCCGCGCCGAGCCCCTCGAACTCCGTTTCTCCCGCGCGTGACACACCGTTGAGCAGCCACCGCACCGTCCCGTCCGCCGTCTCCGCCCGACGGTTGCGCAGCGTCAGCACCGCCTCCAGCCCGCCACCGCGCTCCCCCACCGCAAGCCGCGAGACGAA
>SLMS01000066.1 GCA_007133495.1 Candidatus Sumerlaeota bacterium
GAGGGAGAGAGGAGGGAGTGAGATGGATCAGTGGAAGATTTCCCAGGCCTCGACGGTCGTCGGCACACCCGCGTACTGTTCGAGCACTGCTCCCAGGAAGTCCGATTCGGAGGGATATTCGTCAAGGCTGTAGAGGGAGAACTCGTCGAGGCTGATGGCCGCCTGCCAGGGGATCTGCGCCGCTCGCGTCACCGCCCCGAAGCCGACACGGCGAACCTCTCCGAGGCGGATATTGGCACGGGGTTCATCGTCACCATCGAGCAGTGGATCCACGTCTGCAAGGACCTCGACATCGCCCGTCATCGGGTCGATCACCCACCATTTGGCCCAAGGCTCCCCCACTTCCAGGGAGGGAGTGATTCTCGCCGCGAGGACGCGCCACTCGCCGTCGTCCCAGTTGTTCGCTGAATTGGCGTCGAAGGCTTCCTCGCTCAGGATCACTTCACCCCAGCCGTTGCCGGTATCCATGCGCAGGACACCGTCAAAAACACGTAGCCCTGCCAGCTGGGAAAAGCTACCCTGCGTATTGGAGGCTGCCATGATAATGTCTATATTGTTGAACGCATTGTCGGAATCGTGGAGGTTGTCAACCCGGATCGCGAATGCCATCTGGATCGTATCACCGGTACCGAGCAGGCCACCCGGCTCCACGAACTCGAGAATCGAGTCCACCTCCGAATCCCACCAAAGGTAACGGCTGTCACCGGCCAGGGGGAAGGCCGTTGCAGCATCGTCCGCCACGTGCGGAGGAGGCGGGTCAAATATCCGGGTCTGCCAGTGAGAGGTTAGCGTCATGGTGGTGTCACCATCGAGCGGCTCGGTGTTGTTGAGCAGGGCGAACGTTTCGGTTCCGGGGTCTGCCGGTTCCGGTTCTTCGGGAGCTTCGATGTTGGGGGCACCCGGGGTCGCCTCGTCAGGAAGTGTTCCCGATGGGCCGGATAGCGAGATCATCGGCTTCCACTCGCCGACACCGTCACCTTCGGCGCCGTCACGGTACATGCCGAAGGGGTTGGCGTGCTCGCCGAACTTGGTCCAATCGCCCGGTGCAAAGATGCCGGGCTCTTCGGAAATCTCCCGGCCCTCGTCGCGGGCGTAGATCAGATCAATGATGTCCTCGCCGTTGTTGAATTCCGTCCCGTCGAACGCATCGACTCCCTGCTCCATGTCCCCCGGAATATCGGCAGTGTTGACCAGGAGGATTTCCATGAAGGTTCGGCGAAGCCAGAATCCGCTCGGTTCGGTGTCCACATCGAGAACGACCTCGTCGGGCGTGGGAAGTCCCCCGATTCCATAGGGGTCCTCATCGAACGCCTCGGCGACAACAAGGTAGAAGTGACCATCCGCCGTTCCCGAAAGATCGTGCCGCGTCCAGAAGTTCACACTGGAAAAGGAGCGAACGCTGATGATGGACAGGCCATCGACGGATTGATTGGGTTCAGGGTTGTAGAGCTCCACGAACTGGTAGCGCGGTACATCGACGCTGGTGGTGACGTACTCGTTGAGTACCCATCCGTCCTGACCGAGGACGGATTTCGGAAGAATCAGGGCGCATACTGCAAGAAGAGTGTAAAGTGCCAGTCGTTTCATGGGCCGGTACCTTTCTTGTGGGGATTGGGTCAGCCCTCTTCATCAAAAGGGGCAGGGAAACTTCCGTTCCGGTGGGGGCGGTCCGGACGGGGAGTGGAGACCACCCCCCGCTTTTTCCGCATGGTCCCGCCCTCAGTAATACATCCTCCATTCGTTCACGCTGGTGGCAGAGTTGGAGGCCCCCGGCGTGGAAGCGCTTGGAAGCTGCTGGGTTTCGGGTCCGTCGGGATCGATGTGCTCGTCGCTGCTGTAGGCAACCCAGTCGCCGGTCCCATCCGGGAGGCGCTGACCGCCGATGGGCCCCGCAGTTGCAAAGTCCGGGTTTGCGATGTACTTCTGTGGGTCGGCAGGGTCCATCGACGTAAACACAGTGCTCTCATCATCGTTGTCTATCGCGGCGTTGCCGACGAGATAGACGCTGTCGATGATGTTGTTGCCGTTGTCGAACTCCGATCCGTCGAAGGTCTTGCCGCCGGCACCGACGGAGGTGCCTGGTTCGGGCCAGCCCGGATCGATATCGGCGGTTGGGACAAGCAGGATCTCCTGGTAGGAGCCCTGGGTGGTCCCGCCCGGGCGCATGATCCAGGAGTCGTCCGGATTGGCAGCCAGGTCCTGGTCTCCGAAATTGTCCGCATAGTTCTGATTGCCGATGAGGAAAAAGTTGCCGTCGGCGGTGCCGGACAGCTCCACGCCGTATTCATAGCGCAACGTCGACACAGCCCCGTCGGTGAAAAACGGCCGGATGACAACAATCGAAAGCCCGTCCACGGACTGACCGGCAACCGGGTGATACAATTCGATGAACTGACTGCGGTCCGCGGCGGTGCCGTCGTTGGTGCGGACAACCACTTCATTGAGGCGCCAGCCCTCCAGTTGCGCCTGAGCAATGCCAGTGAGCCCGAGGGCCATGGTAACGGCGGCGAGGCCGAAAATTCGCGTGTTCTTCATCTTGTCTCTCCTGTGAATGGTTTTGGGGGACTTCTCTCAGAGTTCAGGGTTTCGGGGTTTGCGTCGCTACGTGGCTCCCCGGAGGGGGCGGTTCCGGTTTCACATGCTGTGGGAGGCGAGTGGCACAGGGACCAGCCGGTCCTGGCCCTTTCGGAGATACTTGACGTAATCGTGAAGAATAACCGCCCCGGGTTCGCGCCCTTCACCCGAGGCCAGAGTAAACTCGACGATCATCTCCACAAGCGTTTCCGCATCGGAAAGAGAGATCATCTCCGATGCAATCTTCCCCGTGCGGGTGTCCATGTTATGATAATGACGGACTGGAATGCAGATTCCACCGGCACGAAGGCCCGAACGGGCGGCCGCCGTGGCTTCGCACGTACCCAGGTCCATCAGGGCACGCCGTGCCCGGATGCCGTTGGCACGGGTAAGGCCGTGAAGGAGATCGACGATGTGGGCGTCGAAGGTGGTGGAGCGGTCTCCGCACCGGATAATGGCCCCTTCTCCAAGCCTTGCAGCCGGCAGTTCTCCACTCGTTTCGACCGAAAGATAGAGCCCTTCCCGGCTGAGCGGTCCGGGTAGCTGCTCCTCCTCCAGCAGGCACAGGAGACCGCAGAAACCCGCCTCCTCACCTCGGGTGAAGACCATGGTCACATCCAGCGGCCGGCTTGAAGTATCCTGTTCCGCAAGCCTTCGCAGAGCTTCTATCATCGCAGCGCAACCGGCAAGGTCATCGCACGCACGCCCCCTGAGAAAGCCGCCCTCTGTCCGCTCCACTGCCGGCAGGTCCCACATGCCCAGCACAGGGGCCTCCACCGGGTCTTCACTCTTGAGGAACACACGCCGGTCTCCGCTCTCCTGAATATACTTGGAAAATTCCACGATGCGGGCGGGAACACCCTTATCGGTGGGAGAGCGGAAAATGCGCACCGGTGCGCCGGTGAAAAAGCTGTCCTCCACCCGTCCCTCAAAGCGGGCCTCCAGGAGCCGGGGGTCGTGCAGGTTCTTGCCGTTCCCCCCGTCGGCTTCGAAGACGAACCCGGGATGGTCCAAGTGGGCGATGAAGACGACAGGCAGGCACGCGTTCCGGCCGTTGCCCAAGTGGGCAAGCCGGTTGCCGTACTTGTCGGCGGACAGCTCCACGCCGGGAATATCGGCAAGCAGATTGTCCAGGGCCTCGCACATCCAGTGCTCCCGAAAGGGGGCAGTGGGTGTCTGCATCAGCGCTTCCACGGCATGTATATATTTGGACTCAGGGTTCAAAGGAGATATCCTTGTATGGATTCGAGGCTATTGGCGTCCAGTGGTATGTGGGTACTCATCCTCCGGTTATCGTTCCGACGGGCTCCTTCTGCGACCTCACGATGTTGCCCCGCGAGATGGTTCCGTTCGTGGGATCATAGGGCACCATGATCCGCTGTGTCGTCCCGGACGCCCCAAGGAGCGTGGGGTGCCGGTCGAGAGCGCGCTCGCGCATGGGACCCAGGGAGGCGATCACCCAAAGCCCCTCCACGCGCCGGGCATTTTCCGCAATGGCCGTGTCGGGAGCGAAAGAGATACGCCGCGGGTCGTAGTTGTTCTGATAGTAATACCGTCTGCCCGCTCTGGGATCGAAGCCGGGGTCGAGCGGTAAACTGGGCGACCCGGTGTACTGCACCACGTTGCCCGCCCGCGAAAGCCCCTCAAAGTCGCCAAGGTTCGGCTTGATGAAGGGATCTTCCAGCGAGGCGGTCGTGATATAGGCGATGGGGGTGCTCAGCTGATTGGGAATGACGCGAAGCATTCCCGCGTCCCCCCCGCTCACGAACGGCGTCGGAGGATAGAAGGGGTTGTCCACCCGGTACGACTCCAGAGCGGTGGCGATACTGCGCAGATCCGCCTGCACTCGGCTCACCTGCGAACGCACCCGTGCTTCGAGAAAGTTCGGCACGGCGATCGCCGCCAGAATCGCGATGATGGCCACGACGATAAGCAGCTCGATCAGGGTGAAACCCCGGTGGGTGGAATGGTGGCGGTTCATGAGAACAAAAAACCTCCTGTCGTTTCTGGAGAAAAGTGGCCGCCGAGACCGGGCAAAGCTCCCCGCGACGGCTTCCCGCCTTCTCTGCCAACCGTCGCGGCACATCCGGCGGAGTTATGTCATCATCCTCCGGACGTGAGGGTCCCCACGGGCTCCCTCTGTGTCCGCACGATATCTCCCCGGGAGAGCGTCCCGTTGGTCGGATCGTAGGGTGTCATGATCCTGGCCGTGCTCCCGTCAACGCCGAGGAGGGTGGGATGGCGGTCGAGCGACCTCTGGCGCGTGGGCCCAAGCGAGGCGAGAATCCACTCGCCCTGCACACGCCGCGCGTTCCGGGCACCTGCTGTTTCAGGAGCAAAGGAAATACGCCGCGGATCGTTGTTGTTCTGATAGTAATACCGCCGGCCCGCCCGCGGGTCGAAACCCGGATCCAAGGGGAGGTCCAGCCTGCCGCTATAGTTCACAATGGCACCCGAGCGGGCAATGCCCTGGAAATCACCAAGGTTCGGCTTGATGAAGGGGTCTTCCATCCCGGCCGTGGTCAGGTAGGCGATCGGCGTGCTCAGGTGATTCGGCAGCACCCTTAGCATTCCTACGTCGCCGCCCGTAACGAACGGCGTTGGCGGGTAGTGCGTGTTGTCAATGCGGTAGGACTCCAGCCCTGTGGCGATGCTGCGCAAGTCAGCCTTCACACGGCTCACCTGCGACCGCGTCCGGGCCTCCAGAAAGTTGGGGACGGCAATTGCCGCAAGGATTGCGATGATGGCAACCACGATGAGCAATTCGATCAACGTGAAGCCACGGGAAGGGGCTCGGTGGAGAATCATGGGGTAATACTCCTCTTCGGGGTGCGGTCTCCGCGATGCGCTCCGCGCTCGGCGGTTTGTGCCTCGGGAACCGGGGCGAACGCGGGTCGTTGGAGCAGATCGCCAAAGATTTGTCCAATGGTCCCGCTTTGAATGAAAAAAAAATTACTCCGCTCTCAAAACATCCGCAAGAAAAGAGACAAACACTACCGACAGGTAATGTGTCGTGCAAACTACTGAAAACACAAGAGTTGAAGTGACTCTGGGGCCCCGCCATCGGAATACCCGCGGCACCTCAGGGCAGACCACCGCAAACTCATCCCGCCATTTTCTTTCGCCACGCGCTGGAAAGTAACCTCCAGGAATAAGCGGACGCCCGAGTCCGCAAAGCCTCCCCGCCCGGAGGACACCGCGAAGCGACGGGGAAGATTTTCCTTGCCTATGCTGACCACTGGGCGCAGGTAACCCTGCTGTATAGCGCACACCCCACACACGAGGACCAGGGCATGTTTTCGATCAAACAGCGTACAATTTCGTTTCCCGCCTGCCGTCCCGGCAGCAGGGCAATCATCGCAACCCACATCGCGGCCTGTGTGTTCGCTTTCCTTCTAAAGGCTGCCGCTACCGCCACAGCGCAAACACTCCCCGACCGGCACACCAGCACCGACCCCATCAACCATGAAACCATGATGAGTTATCTCGAAAATGCACAGACCACCAGCCACATAGAGGTGACCAACGAGGGGGAAAGTGTGGAGGGACGGGCAATACCGCTGGTAACACTCCGCCACCCCGGCGCCGAAATACGCTGGCGGGTCTTCTTCTTCGGCCTCCAACACGGAAATGAGCACGCCGGGAAGGACGCGCTGCTCCACCTTATACAGAAAATAGAGAATGATCCGGACCGCCTGCCCCCCGACGTGGAACTCTCCATTATTCCCATGCTCAACCCCGACGGTGGTGAGCGCAACCGGCGCACCAACGCCAACGGCAACGACTTGAACCGCGATCACCAGTGGCTGCACGAACCCGAAACCCAGCTCCTCCACCGCGTTGTCCGGCAACTCCGGCCACACATATCCGTCGATGCCCACGAATACAGCCGCGACAGTGGCCGATACGGCGAACACGGATGGATGCGCTGGGCCATCATCATGATGGACACACAAAACAACCCCCTCCTGCACGACTCACTCCACGAGGCGGGACTCCGGTGGATAGACGGCATCAAACCCGTCATGCGCCGGCACGGCCACAACTACAAGCGCTACTACGTGGCCGGGCCGCCACCAGATAGCGAACAGCGCTACAGCACGATGGAAATGAACGACGCGCGCAATGGCCTCGGGGCCTACGGAGGGCTCTCCTTCATCACCGAATCCGGCGTCCGCCGCGGCCTCGATCATCCCCAGGAAGACCTGCCGGACCGTGTGGATGCCTACCTCGTCCTTCTCGAAAACTTCCTCCTCCAACGCGACTGGATAGAGGAGGACAGAGTGCTGATCGAGCAGGCCCGCGAGGCACCGCTGCCCGACTTCATCCCGGTCAACTACTTCTGGGGCAGTGCCGGCCTCAAGGAAAGCAAAGCACCGGTCATCGAGTTGGAAACCGGCAACGAAAAGATGATCCCTACCGCGAACTTCATGAAACAGCGGGTCGTCAAGAGCACCGTCCCCACCCCCCAGGGCTACCTGATCCCACCACACGCGGCCGAGGAGTTCTCCGCCCTCCTCGGCCGCCACGGACTCGACTACACCACCCTGGAGGAGGAAGCCGTCTATACGGTTGAGAAGGCTGAACTGCTGCGAATCGAACCGGACTTTGATGGCATGTACAACCGCTTTGCCAACCGCCAGATCACCCGGCGCGGGGAACCGGAGGAATGGACCGCCCCGGCCGGGTCCCTCCTCGTGGAGCTTTCCCCTCCGGAGGGCCGCCGCACCGCCCTGCTGCTCGAACCCACCATGCTCTACGGAATCTACTCACACGAGCGCTACCGCGGCCTTGTGGACGAGGAGGGAACGATGCCCGTCCTCAGGATCGTGGAGACACCCTGAGGTTGACGCCCTGCGACACTCCCCCACCCCGCACGAGAGGATAGACAACACCAAATGAGCACCCCCACCCCGGAGCTCGCTCCGGCCCCGTCAGTCCGCGAGCCCACACTGCTCGAAGCACTCGCCCCCATCATCACCATCATCCTGTTTCTCGGAATCGGTTTCGGTGTCCTTGGCATACGTGTCGAAGTTCTGCTGGTCTCAACGGCGGTCGTCACAGGGCTGATCGCCCTGCGGCTCGGCATGAGCTGGGACGAGATGCAAAGCGGCATTGTGGACAGTATCTCCAAGGCCATGCCGGCCATTATGATTGTCATTACCGTTGGCGCCCTGATCGCTTCCTGGCTCGTCAGCGGCACCATCCCCATGATCGTGTATTATGGCTTGCAGATCATAACGCCCGGCTGGTTCCTGGTCACCGCCTGCATCCTCTGCAGCCTGGTGTCCCTGGTGATCGGCACCTCCTGGGGCACGATCGGAACTGTCGGCGTGGCCCTGATCGGGATAGCCGAAGGCCTGGGTGTCCCCCTTGCCCCGGCAGCCGGCGCCATCGTGGCCGGCGCATACTTCGGCGACAAGCTGTCCCCCTTCTCCGACACCACAAACCTCGCCCCCATCGCAGCAAGGGCCAATCTGTACGACCACATCGGCCATATGATATGGACCACGACCCCCGCCTGGCTGCTCGGTATCGGCGTCTATCTCTTTGTCGGACGGGGGCACTCGGACGGAGTCGAATCGCCCATGGTGGCGGAACTGTCCGCAGCCATCACCGATCATTTCGAACTGAACATCCTCCTGCTGCTTCCCGCACTGATCACCCTGGCCGCTGCCATCATGAAGAAACCAGTCATCCCCGGCATGATCCTGTCCATCGCCGTTGCCCTGCTCTTGTCCTTCACGTTTCAGAATCTCGACGAACGCGTACTCGGTCCCCCGGGAACCTACGAACAGGACCACCACGTGTTCGTCCGGATCATCCGCACGCTGGTCTTCGGCGTAAACCCAATGACCGAAAGCGCCGAGCTGAACAACATACTCAACCGCGGCGGTATGGAATCAATGATGGGAACAACGCTGATCGCCCTGTGTGCATTCACCTTCGCCGGCATCGCCAGCCGGGCGGGGATGCTCGCCGTCGTCCTGCGTGAACTGAGCCGCATCGCCCGCACCACCGGGCAGCTCGTCGCCGCAACGGTCGTCTCCTGCCTCACGGTGGCCGGCATCACCGGCAATTCCTACCTCTCCATCCTCGTCCCCGGAGAACTCTTCGCCCCCGCCTACAAGCAGCGCGGCCTGGCGGCCAAGAACCTCTCCCGGACCACTGAGGACTCCGGTACAGTCGTCGTCCCCCTCATCCCCTGGAGCATCGCCTCTGTCTTCATCTACAGCGTCCTCAACGTCTCAGCCATCCAGTACGCCCCCTGGGCCATAATGTGCTACACGGGCTTCCTCTTCGCCCTTCTCTACGGCTTCACCGGCTTCAAGATCGCCCCACGCATCCGCGACGACGAAACAAAGCCCGGAAGCTGACCCGGCCCACACTCCCAAGCCCCCTCGGTCCCGTTCCCCTTCCCGCCGCCACCGCGGCAAATGGAAGGGGAACGGGCTTGCTACGCAAAACTGTTGCCTTTCCCGCGTCATCCCCGCCACGCTCCTGCCACTTGGGAAGAAATCCGGAGGAGCCACCGTGAACATCAAACAAATCGAAGCCCTGGTTTACGTCAACCAACACGGCACGTTCAAAAGGGCCGCCGAAGCACTCTACTTCGAATCCTCCGGCGAAGAGTACATCACTCCCGAATCCATCCAGTACCGCATCAAACAGCTCGAACAGGAACTCGGCGTCACCCTCTACCAGAAAAAGCAGGGAAGCACGCAGGTCCGCATCACGCGCGAAGGCCAGCTCTTCCTCAAGGAGGCTCTCGAGGTTTACCAGCGCATGAACGAGTGGCGCGAATTCTTCCTCGAACGTCCCGGCGGCACCCTCAACATGGCCTCCACCCAGACCGTCCTCATCAACCGCCTCCACGGCACCTTCCAGACCTACCACGAGAAATACCCAAGCGTCACCATCCGCGCCCACGCCTCCAACGCCCCCCAGATGGAACGTATGGTCTCCGAAGGGCGGATAGACTTCGCCATCTCCACGCGCCCCCCGACAGACCCCGACCTCGATTACGAACTCTGGATGCGCACCCAGCTCGTCCTCGTCACCCCCCGCGGGCATCCCTGCGCGAAAATGAAGGATGTAACCCTGGAGGACATCGCAAAATACCCCCTCGTCCTCCTCGACCCCGAACCTCACGGCGATCGCGAGATGATAGACGAGGCGTTCCGCCGGCAGAAAATCAAGCACCCACGCATCGTCTTCGAAACATCAAACTCCGAAATACTACTCAGCTACGTCGAGTCCGGCATGGGCCTCACCATGATATCGGAAACATCGCTCCTGCGCAACCTGCGCAAGGTCGACAGCGTCCCCCTCGGCGACAAGATCGGCCGCAGTGAAGTCGGCCTCCTCGGCCGCAAAGGGCAATACTTCCCAAGCCGCGTCAAAAACTTCATACGCCTCCTCGGGCCCATGTTCGAAGACTGGCTCGAAAAAAGAGAGAAAGAACGCCCGGCGAAGACACAGAAGCCCCGCGGCCGTCACCAAAAGCCCCGCCTGGCGGGATGACTACGCGCCGCGCGGCCGGTCCGCCCATTCGGCGTCCAACAGACTGAAGCACGCACGGTGCAGCGCCCGTCCTTGGAGCCGGGGCGCATTTTGGAACTATTATACCCACTTGGCAGGATAGAGGACGCTCGCGGGAACAGCACCGCTCATGGAGTGCGAAGGCTTGCCTTCGCCCTCGGGGCGGGAGCTTGCTCCCGCCCCACGCGGGTTGGTCCGCCAGAGGGCACGGGACAAGCCCGTTGCGCAAAGGCGGCGGCAAGCCGCCGCACTCCAAGGGTACGCGGCATTCCCGGCGGGAAGATCAGGCAATAATACTTAGATGCGTGCGTAGAGCCGCATCCGAACAGTTTTCGCTTGCATTCCGGAGAGCGCGCGCAAAGCTGAAGCAACCTCCCCCACTGGCCAGATGTCCAAGGATCGAGGCCGATGGAAATTCAGGTGTCCCAGCCCAATCCGCTTGCCCTGCTCGCGGTGCTGGCCGCGGTCGGGCTTCTCGTACTGTTCGCGGCTTACTATCCGCCTGGTCCGCTGCGGCGGACCGTGGAAAAGTGCGGGGGTTGGTCCCGGATCGCCGGTTGGGTGGAGCTCCCGCTGATCGGGCTTATGGCCGTTGCGTTTCTGGTGGGCCTGGTGCGGATCGTGGCCCAGGTGGGAGACACCGCCCCAACCGTCTGGCCGGGCGTGCTCGGTTTCCTAAGTCTGGGGGTGCCGCTCCTGGGGGCTCTGCTCGCGGTTCAGTTGATCCGCAGCGCCGCAACCGCCGTCTGGACAGCAGGCCTGATCTTCTTCGGGGGCATCGTGTGGCTATACACGGATGCGAGGACAAGATTTGCGAAATTCCTGGAAGACCTGCATCCAGAGGCCCAGGCCCTCCACGCCGACACGTATTTCATCCCCATGAACAGCATCTTCGCCATGGCGAACTTCGAGTTCATGCTGTGGCCCCTGACGGCGTTGGCCTGCTATGCACTGCTTCCAAGATGGTGGAGTTTTGCATTGGGAGGTGCCGTGCTGCCGCGTGTGATCAACTGGCTGGCCAAATCCCTTTTTTCCCACGACCCCACACTTGTGCCCTGGGACGTTTTTGCCGCTGGCCCGGCTTTCCAGGACGTGACAACATGGGTTGCCTCGACGTTGTTCGCGTTTGGCATCCTTACTGCCGTGTGGGCCCTGCCTCGAACCCGGGCCGGGTTGCTGCGGGTTTCAGGTCTTGCAGAGAAGAAAGAGGAGAGACGTATATACGCAGGAGCCTGGAAAGCCGGTGCTTTTCTCTTTGTTCTCATGTCTGGACTGCTGCTGGCCGGACTCGCCATCATCATGGTGTCCTTGGGAAACATGTCCCGTCTTCTTGCGGAAGGCCCGATTCTCAAGCCCTACTCCCCAGCACAGGTCAACGGATGGCACTTCCTTGAGGAGCGGTTCGTGCGGGGCCCAGGAGTACCAGAGTTACCCGATTTTCCTGACGAAATGAAAGAGCTACTGGACCCCAGTACGCTCGAGGAAGTGCGCTCCAGACTTGAGCAGATGCCCCCGGACCTCCCCGGCCGGTTTGCGGAAGAGATGGCGCCATGGACCGAAGCATTCCGCGCAGCATCGCGGGCGGATTACATTTCTCCAAACGATGGGGAACGCTATCTCATTGCCGCCCACGGCCATGTGCGCAACACCGCCCGGGCGTTTGTCTCGGCGGCTGCCATCGCCGTTTCGGATGACGACTGGGAGAGGGCGGTCGAGGACCTCGGGGTGCTATACAGGTATGGCGCGC
>SLMS01000024.1 GCA_007133495.1 Candidatus Sumerlaeota bacterium
CGTGGAAGGAGAACCCGCTTTATGGCGCGGTGATCGGGCAGGTGTTCGATGACGGCGAGTGGGTGGACGGCGCAGTGGTCACGCTCAACGGCGCCTCGACCAAGACGCTGCTCACCGACGGCACCGGCTTCTACGGGTTCTTCCGCGTGGCACCCGGCCCCAATGCCGTGCAGGTGATCATGCCGGACGGTTCGGCGCACCACCAGGAAGTGGAAGTCGAGGCGGGCCTGCCAAGCCGGGCGAACTTCGAGTAACACCAAGCGCAGGACCACACCATGCGAGCAAGGCCCCGGGAGCAAGGTGCTCCCGGGGTTTGTGTCTATCAGGGCGGCGTCATCACCCGGGAGTCGGCAGCCGCCTCATGATCTCAAGCGACACTCCCCACAGGATATAACAATACAAGAACCACTTCGGCAGGACGAGATGTGTTGTCAGACGCCATCTCCTGGAGGCGGTTTTCGCCCGGTGGCTGTGTTCGATGGCTGCCAATATGAGTGAAAGGGCTATAAACGACAACCAATACACAAACGCAAAAACGAAGGCTACAAAATCCCAGTCAAATATGGCCGCGACATACACGCCACTCACGACCACAGCATAGAACAGGGGAGGCAGAAGATGGATTCCAGTCATCAGGAGCACGCCGGACGGGGCTGGCCGGGCCTGGTCCACGGTTTGTGGTAAGTCACCTGCCCCCTTCTGCGCTGTTTCCATGGTGCCACCCCTCCTGAGCTCCGGTCCCGTATTGTGCCACCCAGCCATACCGTCCGTGGAAGGAGCCACGGGGGCTACAATCCGGGGCACACGCGGCACTGGTCAAGCGATTCCGTGGGTGTTTTCATGCGGCGGGCGTATCTTGGAACTATTACCCACTTGGCGGGATCGAGGGCGTTCGCCGGAATGGCGCCGCCCATGGAGTGCGAAGGCTTGTCTTCGCCATCGGGGCGGGAGCTTGCTGCCGCCCCATGCGTGTTGGCCAGCCAGAGCGCGCGCGGGCAAGCCCGCGGCGCAAAGGCGGCGGCAAGCCGCACGCACTCCAAGGGTACGCGGCACTCCCGGCGGCAAGGCCCAGTTGCAAAGCTGAGATGCGCCCTCATGCGGCGGGAGCGTCTCACGACGTGGTCTGTCTCGCCCTTTCAGGGCTCCGGTCCTTTGCGGGCCCCGTTTCCCAGGGCGTTGCCCTGGGCTAACATCTTGCGCCCCGTTGGGGCTGCTCCCGGGGTTTCTTTTTGGGATGGAGGGAGGGGCCCAAGGGACGAGCGAGTTGCGGCGAAGGGGTAGAGGGTGGACTCGGGGCAGGCCCTTTGGCAGGGACAGAGGTTTTCCGTTCTGCTCGAGTTGGACTCACCGCGGCAGGCCGGTGGTCCACGCGGTGCCGTGGCGTCGTAGCGGCGTGGCGTGAGGTGACAAGTTGGGGGATCACGCAACGGCGCAACGGCGCGGGCTGCGGCCGTGCGGAATCATCCGCCGATTTCGCCGATTTGCGCCGATGGCGGTGATGCCTGGTGCCGTCTGCCGAGGGAGGCTGTATCTGCGAGAATCTGCGGATAAGACCAAAGCCGGTGGCCATCGAGCGGGGGGATGGGGGACAGTCGAGAACGGAAACCTCCCGCGCCCGGGGGCGGGCGTGGGCCGCCGAACGCTTGACATCAGGGCGTCTTGACGGGTTGACTGCCGGGCGTTTGAGGACCGGAAACTCCTCTTCAAGCGCCAGCCCAGCGGGCGCCACTTCCAAAGAATGGGAAAGCGTATGTCTATGAGTATCATCGAGGCCATCAATGCGCAGGAAATCCTGGACTCCCGTGGCAACCCCACCATCGAGGTGGAAGTGCTGCTGATGAGCGGCGCCACCGGGCGGGCGGCCGTGCCCTCGGGCGCGTCCACCGGAGAGAACGAAGCGCTCGAACTGCGCGACGGGGACAAGAAGCGCTATCTGGGCAAGGGCGTGCTGAAGGCGGTGAAGAACGTGAACGAGAAGATCGCGCCGGAAGTCGAGGGGATGGACGCGACGGAGCAGGCGACGATTGACAAGGCGCTGCTGAAGCTTGACGGCACGGAGACGAAGAAGAACCTGGGCGCGAATGCGATGCTGGGCGTTTCGATGGCGGTGGCGCACGCGGCAGCGCAGGCAGTGGGGCTGCCGCTTTACCAGTACATCGGCGGCACGAATGCGAAGACGCTGCCGGTGCCGATGATGAACATCGTCAACGGTGGCGCTCACGCGGACAATACGATCGATTTCCAGGAATTCATGATCATGCCGGCGGACTTCCCGACGTTCGGGGAGGCGCTGCGGGCGGGGACGGAGACGTTCCATGCGCTCAAGAGCGTGCTGAAGAGCAAGGGCCTGAACACGGCGGTGGGCGATGAGGGCGGTTTTGCTCCGGATATCGCGACGCCGGAGGAGGCGATCGAGACGATCCTCAAGGCGGTGGAGAAGGCGGGCTACAAGCCGGGGAAGAACATGTTCATCGCGCTGGACGTGGCCAGCTCGGAGTTTTACGACAAGAAGAAGAAGAAGTACGTGATGAAGAAGTCCTCCGGCGCGGAGCTGAGCGGGGAGGAGTTCGTGGCGCACCTCGAGAAGCTGGTGGACGCGTACCCGATCCTGAGCATCGAGGACGGGTGCGACGAGGCGGACTGGAAGACGTGGAAGGTGCTGACGGACCGGCTCGGGCGGAAGGTGCAGCTCGTGGGCGACGACCTGTTCGTGACGAACACGAAGTTCCTCCAGCGCGGTATAGACGAGGGCGTGGCGAATTCAATCCTGGTGAAAGTGAACCAGATCGGGACGCTGACGGAAACGCTGGACGCGATCGAGATGGCGAAGCGCGCCGGCTATACGGCGGTGATCAGCCACCGTTCGGGAGAAACCGAGGACGCGACGATCGCGGACATCGCGGTGGCCACCAACGCGGGGCAGATCAAGACGGGCTCGGCAAGCCGGTCCGACCGGGTCGCGAAGTACAACCAGCTTCTGCGGATCGAGGCGGAGCTGGAGGACGCGGCGGCCTACGCGGGAATGAGCGCGTTCTATAGCCTGAAGCGC
>SLMS01000023.1 GCA_007133495.1 Candidatus Sumerlaeota bacterium
CCGCAGCCGCAACGTCCCCACCCTGCGGATGGTGCAGTCGGTGGGACTGCGGCGGGCGCTGGAGCACGTGGCGCGGTTCGAGCGCTCCGGCAACCGCAATTGGGAACTGCCGATGGAATGGCCGGTGGTGCTGGGTACGACAGGAGTTACGCCGCTGGAGCTGGCCGCTGCGTACCAGCCCTTGGCCAATCGGGGCATGGCGCGTGGCCCGCGCATTGTCCGCCGGGTGGAAAACCAGGCCGGCCGGGAGATTCTCCGCGTGCCGGTCCCCCGGGATGAGCAAGTGGTCGAACCGCGCACCGCAGAAGCAATGGTGCGCATGATGGAGGGCGTGTTCCGCGACGGGACGGGGGAGTCGCTCCGCGAAATCCTGCCGCCCGGGATGGACGGGCGCCTTGCGGGCAAATCCGGCACAACAAACAACAACCGCGACGCGTGGTTTGCCGGCTTCACGCCGCACGAAGTCGTGGTGGTCTGGGTCGGGTTCGATCGCGATCTGCCGCTGGCCCCCGGCCGTACCGGTGCTCGCGCCGCAGGGCCGATTTGGGCGCGCTATGTGGCGGAACGGTGGGAGCAACACTCCCCCGCCGAGCGCAACGCCTACCTGCCCGGCATGGCCCCGGCCGTGACAGCGTCGAGATAGGCAGACGCTGGCCCTCCCGTGGCCCTGGCTTGCTCCAGCTTACTCCATGGCGCCCTGAAGAACCGATTTGATCTTGTGGTCGGCAAGCTCCCGCTCGGCGCGGGCGCGCTCGGCCTCGATGCGTTCCATGCGGTCACGCATGGAGGCGACTTCGGCCTCGGCCTCCTCGGCGCGGCGAAGCAGTTCCCGCACCTCCGCCGGGTCGCCACCGCCGACGATCTCAGAAGAGGTTCGGTCCGCCACGAGTTTGCTTTCGAAGGGCAGCACGACGGGGTAGTACGAGCGCCAGAAGTACCCGCCCAAAAGGCCGAGACCGAGCATCAGCCCCAGCATGGCGGCGCGTGACAGCAGGCCCGGCCCCGCGGACCGGCCCGAGCGGGAGGTGGATCGTCTTCGTCGTCTTGCAGCCAAGGCGTACTCCTCCGGACGCGGGCGTTCAACACCACCGACGACGCCGCACGGGGGCGGACACTGTCAACTTGGAATCGGGAGAGTCAGGCGAGGCGCTCGGCGCGCACCTCGGTGGGGAGGGCCCGGAGCCCGGAGGACTCCCCAGTGTAGTGAATCGCGACGATGGTGATGTCGTCTTCCTGACGGAGGCGCTCACCGAAGTCGTGCACCTTCCGGCGCAGGTGGCGGACCTGCTCCTGGACGCCGCCGCCGTTGCTGCTCTCTTCCGCCAGCGCTTCGAGAATTCGCGGCAGGCCGAACTCTTCGCCCAGGTTGTTGGCCGCCTCGTCCACCCCGTCGGTGAAGAGGAAGAGCCGGTCACCGGGAGCCAGACGCACCGTCGTTTCGGTGAAGCTGGCATTGGGAAGGATACCGATGGCGGGGCCGAGCGCCTGGTCAAGCTCGTGGGCTCCGTTGCGATTGACGAGGATCGGCGCGGGATGCCCGCCGCGGGAGAAGGTGAAGGTGTGCTCGCGCAGGTCGAGGATGCCATAGAGCATCGTGAAGTACTGATTGGTTTCGGCGCTCATGGGGTAGCGGCGGTTCATGCGGCCGGCGACTTCGGCGGGTGACGCGGGCTCCATCCCGGAGGCTCCCTCCCTAAGGAGCACGCCCGACCCGTCAGTCGCCGCAGTGAGCGAACGGCTCAGGCTCATGGAGAGCAGAGCGGCAGGGATGCCGTGGCCGGAGACGTCGAGTATATAGACGCCGAGGCGGTGTTCGTCGAGGCGGATGAAGTTGAACATGTCGCCGGCGATTTCCTCGCACGCGTCGAAAAGCCATGCGAACTCGAAGCCCGGCACGTCCGGCGCCCTGCGGGGAAGGCGCGCCTGCTGGATGCGGGCGGCCATCTCCAGGTCCTGTTTGATGCGCGAGTGCGCCTGCGCGAGCTGCTCCGTATAGAGGCGCGACTCCTCCTCGGCCTGCTTGCGCTCGATGGCGCTGGCGATCTGCGAGGAGACGAAGTTCATCGTCTGTACGTCGGACTCGGTGTAGTGGCTGCGGTCGATGTAGCTCTGCAGGATGACGGCGCCGATGACTTCGCCCTTGGAGACGAGCGGAACGCCCAGCCAGTTCTTCGCGAGCTTGCCGATCAGTTGCGCCTTCCCCGAGCTGTACATCTCCTCCAGCCCGTCCTCGTCCAGCAGCAGGTGTTTGCCGGTCCGGATAACGTAGCCTGTCAAGCCCTGGTCCACGGGCCTTTCGCGCAGGTGCATGTCCTGCTGGTCATCCTCCCGTGCGTATGGGAAACTGATCATCCGCGTCTCGGGGTTGTACGTGGCGATGTACAGGTTTGAGGTGTCGATGATGGGGCTGAGCGAGCGGTGTATCTTCTCGAAGAACTCGTGCAGGTCCTCGGTTGTCTGTACGGCTTCGGATATTTCGTAGAGAGTCTGGTTGAGGCGCTCGGTGCGCTTGCGGGCGGTGATGTCCTCGAAGGTGCCGACATAGCCGGTCAGTTGCTGGTTGGGCCCCCAGGTGGGAGCCCAGCGGACGTTCACCCAGCGGGTCTCTCCGGAAACGGTCTGGACCATCACTTCGCGGGATGCGGGGGCATTGCCGGGGGTGTGGCTGCGCCAGTGCTCGACAAGCGCCGCGCGTGCGTTGGGCTCGATGGCCTCCAGCCACCCGTCGCCCAGGCAGGCTTCAAGGCTGAGCCCGGTGATTTCCTGAAACCGGCGGTTTGTATAGATGCAGGAGCCGTGCTCGTTGACCTGGAAAATGCCGATGGGTGAGGAGGCGGAAAGGGAGCGGAAACGCTCCTCACGTTCGCGCAGGGCGGCCTCCGCGGCGCGGCGTTCGGTGATGTCGTGCACGACGGACTGAAAGCCGGAGGGCCGGTCGTTCTCAAAAAGGAGCGTTGTCTTCTGCGAGAGCCAGCGCCGGCCGCCCTCTTTCGTCAGAATCGGAAACTCGAGGACCGTCTCCTTCTCCCGGTGGCGGATCTGGCGCAGGTAGAAGCTCCTGATCCTGCTCGCCCATTCCTCCTCCAGGAGCATCGAGCTGTGCCTGCCGATCAGTTCCTCCTCGGCATAGCCGGTCAGCCGCGTGATCGGCGGATTGGCGTAGGTGAAGTGCCCGCGCAGGTCAGTCGTATAGACGATTTCACCGGCCTCCTCGACCATCCGGCGGTAGCGGCGCTCGCTGCGGCGGAGCGATTCGCGGGCGCGTTCGCGGGCAATGGCGCTGGCGATTTGTGCGGAGACAACGTTGAAGGTCCAGACGTCCTTGATGCTGTACGAGGCGCCTTCGGCAAGCGCCAGAACCGCCATGGCGCCGAGCCGCTTGCCCCGGTGAACCAGCGGCACGCCGAGCCAGCTCAGCCACGGTATCTCCGGGCCCGTGAGCACGCCCTCCTCGCGCAACTGCCGGTACTCTTCCGGTCCCGCAAGGAGCGGCTCGCCCCGTTCCATGACGCGGCCGAGCAGCACGCGCATCAGCTCCTTGTGGTGCGGAGCGGCCTCCCCTTCCTCCCCAACCGTATAGACGAGGTTCAACTGCTCTTCCTCGCCCTCGACGAGCGCGATGCAGAAGTTCTCCACGGCGACGACCTGGCCAAGTGCGCTGCGGATGGTGGGGAACAGCGCGTCGAGATTCTCGGCCCTGTTGATGGCCTCGGAGACCTGGAGGAGCGACTGGCGGAGCAGTTCGGCCTTCTTCCGCTCGGTCAGGTCATGGATGATGCCTGTATAGATTGTTTCGCCGCCCAGGTCGAAGCGGCTCAGTTCCACCTCGACGGGGACAGTGGTGCCGTCACTGCGGAGTCCTTCGATTTCCTTCCCTTCGCCGGAGAACTGCTGGCGGACGCGTTCGAGCCCTGTCATCCACGAGACGTCCTCCTCGCGCTCAAGCTGTGGGAGGATCGCCCTGACGTCGCGCCCCAGAACGGCAGCCGGCTCGTAGCCGAACAGGCACTCGGCTGCGTGGTTGTAACCGGTGATCTTGCCGGACGCTTCGAAGGTGACGATGCCGTCGGCTGCCGAGTCGAGAATCGCGGCGGTGCGGGCTTTTTCGAGCACCGCCTCGGCGGTGCGTTCGCGCACACGATCCTCCAGCCGGGCGTAGGAGGCGCGCAGCCGGTCCTTCAACCGGCCCGCCCAGGCCCCGCCGAGCGCAAGCACAAGGGGAACGAGCAACAGCGGGTAGAGCAGCGGCGTTTCCCGATGAATCCGTGCGATCGCACCGAAGGATATGCCCTCGTCCAGCCGGCCGAGTTCAAAAACCCAGCACCCGCCCAGCACCAGTACGCCCAGCGCTCCCCCCGCAGCGGCGTACTGAAAGGCCCGCAGACGGAAGGCTCCCCATATCCCGTCCTCCGGAAGTCCGGACGAGGAGAGCGGTGGTTCGTTCTCGGCGGGGCGGTTCCTCACGTCGCTGTGGCCTCCTCCTTGCAGCCCGCGGTTTCGGCCGGGGGGGGTCAGGCCTCGTCGCGCTCCTGGCGATAGTTTGGTGCGTCCTTCACGTGTTCGACATCGTGCGGGTGGGACTCGCGCTTGCCGGCTTCGCTGACGCGGACGAACTCGGCCTTCTGGCGAAGCTCGTCCAGTGACCGGCAGCCGGTGTAGCCGAGCGAGGCGCGCAGCCCTCCGCAAAACTGGTGTAGCACGTTCGAGACCGGTCCGGAATATGGAACCAGCCCCTCGATGCCCTCAGGGACGTACTTGCGCGAGGACATCTCGCGTTGGCCGTAGCGGTCAGCCGAGCCGTAGCGCTGGTCCATCGCACCCAGCGACCCCATGCCGCGGTAGGCGATGTACTGCCGGCCGGCGATGAGGACGCGTTCGCCCGGGCTCTCGTCCGTGCCGGCGAAAACGCCTCCCATCATGACCGAGCCCGCCCCGGCCGCAAGCGCCTTCGCCGCGTCGCCACTGTATTTCACTCCGCCGTCGGCAACGACCGGCACGCCCGTGCCCCGCAGTGCCTTCGCGGCACGATAGACGGCCGTGAACTGCGGCACGCCGACGCCGGAAACCACCCGTGTCGTGCAGATCGAACCGGGGCCAATGCCGACCTTCACGCCGTCGGCGCCGGCTTCCACAAGCGCCCGGGCGCCGTCCCCCGTTGCCACGTTGCCGGCCACCACCTCTTGCTCGGGCCAGTGGCTCTTGATCCAGCGCACCATGTCGAGCACGCCCTTGGTGTGCCCGTGGGCAGTATCGACAACAAGGACGTCCACGTCGGTTTCGAGCAGGCATTCGATCCGCTCGTGATCAAATGGCCCCACGGCGGCACCGGCGCGCAGCGAGTACGTCTCGTCCACGCACTGGGAGGGCGATTCCTGGCGAATGATCCGGCTGACGTCCTTGAAGGAATAGAGCCCGCGGAAGTAGCCTTGCTCGTCAAGCACCGGCAGGATGCTGATCTTGTGCTTGCTCAGTATTTCGTAGGCCTGGTGGAGCGTCGTCCCCTCCGGCGCGGTGACGGTGTCGTGGACCATGATTTCGCCCACTGTCTGGTCCTGCGAGTGCGCATAACGGAATTGCGAGCCGGTGACGATGCCCAGCAGTTTGCGGTTCTCGCCCAGGACCGGGAAGCTGCTGAAGTGGAAGCCCTTCTGGCGCTTGAGGTTCTCCACCTCGCGGATGGTCATCTCCGGGGTGAGCGTGCGGGCCTTCACGAGGAAGCCGTTGAGGTAGAACTTGACGCGCTTGATTTCGGTCCGTTGGGCGGCCGGTTCCAGGTTTTTGTGTACGATGCCCATGCCTCCGGCGAGCGCCATGGCGATGCCCATATCGGCGCCGGTGACGGTATCCATGGCAGCGGAGAGGAAGGGGATGTTGATGACGATCCCGCGGGTGAAGGGGGTCCGCAGGTCGGCCTCCGAGGGTTGGAAGTCCGCGTACCGGGTCACCAGGGATACGTCGTCGTATGTGAGGCCCTGGTAGCGATGGTGCTCCATAAACTGGTCGAGGTGTTGGTTCGCCACAGCGGGAAGTGTCTCCTCGGCAAGGGCCATGACGTGCTATTGCCTTTCGTACTGTAGATAGACAGCCCCGAGCGGGGGCAGATTGATATACACCGACTGGGCGCAGCCGTGCCAGGGCACCGGCTGGGTGAAGACGCGGCCGTAATTGCCGACGTTGCTCCCGCCGAAAAGGGCCGAGTCGCTGTTGAAGGACTCGCGGTACACACCCGCCTCCGGCGCCCCGAGCCTGTACCCAAGCCGCGGGACGGGCGTGAAGTTGAACGCGCAGATGGTGTGCCGATCCGGCCCCTGGCGCACGAATGCCAGCACGCAGTTCTCCGCGTCGTCGTACTCCAGCCACCGGAACCCGATCGCGTCGTTGTCGAACAGCCAGAACTCCCGGCTGCGCAGGTAGAGTTGCCCGACCGCCTCAAGGCAACGTTCGATCCCTTTGTGGAACGGGTCCGACGCAAGATGCCAATCGACTGACCGCCCGTGGTGCCATTCGGCGAACTGGCCGATCTCCGCCCCCTGGAAGAGCAGCTTCTTCCCCGGGTGGGCGTACATATAGCTGTACAGAAGCCGCAGGTTGGCCGCCTTCTGCCAGCGATCCCCCGGCATGCGGGACATCAGCGAGCCCTTGCCGTGGACCACCTCGTCGTGGCTCAGCGGCAGAACGAAGTTCTCCGTGTACTGATAGACAAGCGCGAAGGTCAGGTCGTTCTGATGGTACTTCCGGTAGAGTGGGTCGCGGCCGAAGTAGCGCAACGTGTCGTTCATCCACCCCATGTTCCACTTGAACGTGAAGCCAAGGCCTCCGGCGTAGGTCGGGCGTGACACGCCGGCAAAGGAGGTGGATTCCTCCGCGACTGTGAACCGGCCCGGATATTCGGCGTGGACGACCTCGTTGAGCTGGCGGAGGAAGGAGATGGCCTCCAGGTTTTCGTTGCCGCCGTACTCATTCGGCGTCCACTCGCCCGGCTCGCGGCTGTAGTCCAGATAGATCATCGAAGCGACGGCATCCACGCGCAACCCGTCGATGTGATACTCGTCCAGCCAGAAGAGCGCATTGGAGAGCAGGAAGTTGCGCACCTCAGGCCGGCCGTAGTCGAACACGAGAGTGCCCCAGTCCTTGTGCTCGCCGCGGCGCGGATCGGCGTGCTCGTAGAGCGCCGTCCCATCGAACCAGCGCAGGGCAAAATCGTCGCGCGGAAAGTGCGCCGGCACCCAGTCCACGATCACCCCGACGCCGTGACGGTGCAGATAGTCCACGAAGAACTTGAAGTCCGCGGGCGAACCGAACCGCGAGGTCGGGGCGAAATAGCCGGTCACCTGGTAGCCCCAGCTCCCGTCGAACGGATGCTCGGCGATGGGGAGCAGCTCGACATGGGTGAACCCGTAGCGTTTGACGTGGTGAACGAGCCGCTCCGCCAGCTCCCGGTAAGTCAGCCAGCGGTTGCCCTCCTCAGGGATGCGCATCCACGAGCCCAGGTGCACCTCGTAAACGTTCATGGGCTCTTCGAGGGGCCGGCGCTCGGGCAGCCGCTCCATCCATGCGTCGTCGGACCATTGGTGCCGGTGCAGGTCCACGACCCTGGAATGTGTGGACGGGCGCAGGTCGAAGGCAAAGGAGTACGGGTCCGCCTTGTAGCGCAGATGCCAGTCGTGGGTGAGAATCTCGAACTTGTACCCCATGCCGTCGCACACGCCGGGGAGGAATATCTCCCACAGGCCGCTGCTTCCCAGCGAGCGCATCGGGTGGACGCGCCCGTCCCAGTTGTTGAACTCGCCGATGACGCTGACCCGGCGGGCGTTCGGCGCCCAGACGCAGAAGGACGCACCCTTGACGCCGTCGATCTCGCGAAGCTGCGCCCCCATCTTCCGGTAGGCGTGGAAGTGGTTCCCCTCGCAGAGAAGGTGAACGTCCAGCTCACCCAGCGAGGGGAGAAACTGATAAGGGTCCTCGATCTCCCACGTGTCACGCTGCGGGAAGTGGAACCGGACCCGGTAGTGAAGAGGAAACGTACGTCCGGGCAGCCACACACCGAACACGCCGGGGCAGCCGAGCCGGTTCATGGCAATTGGCTTGCCCGAGTCGGGGACCAGCTCGGCGGCTTCGGCGTCCGGGTGCCATGCGCGCACGCACAGACCGCGCTTGCCTTCCCAGGTTCCCTCGTGGGCGCCGAGCAGGCGATGGGGGTTCCAGCAGGTGCAGTGGCGGAGAGCCTCGAACTCGTGCGTCTCCACTCCGTCGGCGAGTTCGGGTGCTGATGCCGGTGCTGCAGGTGCTTTTTGGGGGGACTCGGCGGGCGTTTCGGTTGCCGGCGCCGGGCCCGGAGGAGGTGGTGCCGCTGCCGGTGTGGTTCTTGTCCGTTTCGTCTTTCTTGTCATGTGCCCGTTCACGCCGGAGTAGGTCGTCGCCTGTTACCGCGGAACCATGCCACGAGGGCCGGGGCATGCAAAGGATTTTCCCCGCCACCGGTGACTTTTCTTTCCGGAGGCGGAGTCAACGGTTTATCGTCGTCTAGACCAGGGGGCGTTCGCCGCTCCAAACGCGGCGTCACCGCAGGCTCGGCCGGCGCGGGAGGAACTCGCCGGCAGGTTTGCCCACCACGGCGTCGTCTTCGCTCAGAAGGCTTCCCCGCAGGTACACGCGCTCGATCCGCCCGTCGTATGGCCGCGCCTCCAGCGGGGCCAGGAAATCCCCCTTCCCGTCCGCCTTCGGTTCGGTGCGTTGCTGTGGGTCGAGAACCACGATGTCGGCGTCGCTACCGGGCATCAGCGACCCTTTCCGCGGATACAGTCCCGCCAGCTTGGCCGGATCGGCCGCTGCCACGTGCGCAAGCGTCCCCAGCGAGAGCCGCCAGCGCGCAACCCCGTCGCCGTGCAACGCCTGATAAAAGCGCGAGAGCGTGGACAGCCCCTGCATCGGGATGCCCGTCTGAGGGTCGGCGCCGTTGGCCTGAGCGGCCGTCCGGGGCTTGTGGGCGCCGGTGATGAGGTGGCAGGTGCCGTCCTCCAGCGCGGAGTAGAGCCCCTGCTGATCGTTGCGTCCGCGGGCCGGGGGCCAGGTGCGGGGTGCCGCCTCCTCCCCGTCGAAAAAGAGCAGGTGTGGCAGGCTGGCTGCAAGGTGCACCCGTTGCGACCGGTCCCGCCCCTGGCGGTAGGCTTCGAGCGAAAGGTGGGTCGTCACTCCCTGCAGGAGGATGCGCGCCCGCGAGCCGGCGGTGTGGCGGAGCAGGGCTTCCACCGCGGCCGCCTCCTGCGCCGGGGTAAGCGTCTCGCGCCAGAGGTCCGGTTCCGAGCCCAAGGCGTCCCCGAGCCGGTTCAGGTTCGAGGCCACTGCCGCCGCATCGAAGGGGCTTGCCAGCAGCAGGAAGTCGTCCGGCACCTCGGGAAGCAGGGCAAGCAGCAGTGCGGGGGATGGGTTTGGTGAGTCCATGCCCTGGCAGGGAAGCCACGCCGATGGCACGCCGGCTTCGGTTGCGGAGCGCAACTGTTTGCCCCGCCCCGGGTCCCATTCGGTCAGCAGCAGATGGTGGCCGAAATCGACGAAGGCCTTGCCGGTGTCCGCGCGGGCCTGCGCTTCGATCGCACTGTCTGCGGGCTCTCCGGGATCGAGGGTCATGGCGGCGACAACGGTGGTGACTCCTCCGCGGGCGGCCTGTTCGGTCGCGAGTCCGAGTCCGGCTTCGGAGTCGGGGTCGAACGGCCCGTTGTTCAGAAGGTTCAGCGAGATATCCACCGCACCGGGAAGGAGGAGCTTCCCGTCGCAGTCCACCGTTTCCTCTGCGGGCCAATCGTCCAGTGCCCCCAGGGCCGCGATCCGGCCGCCCTCGACGGCAAGGCTGGCCTGCAGCTCCAGCCCGTCGGTAACAATTGTTCCGTTCTTGAAAACGAGTTTCAGTGCGCTGCTTCCCGTGCTTCTGCAGTATCGTCCTTGTCCGGGTTGGAGAGGTCGTGGAAGACCCCCATCGCTCGGTACTTCGCCATGCGTGTCTCGAGCAGTTCGGTGGCGGACAGCTTCAGAAGCCCTTCGAGGTTGCGGCGCAGGGCCGCGTCGAGCTGTTCGTACGCCGCCTCCGCGTCAAGATGCGCTCCGCCGCCGGGCTCGGGGACGATTTCGTCTATCACGCCGAGGCGATAGACCTCGTCCGCGGTGAGCTTCAGCGCCTCCGCCGCACGGGGAGCCATCGCCGGGTCCTTCCAGAGAATCGCCGCGCAGCCCTCCGGTGAAATGACATTGTACCAGGAGTTCTCCATCATGAGCACCCGGTCGCCCAGACCAATGCCGAGCGCTCCGCCGCTGGCGCCCGCCCCGATCACCGTGACGATCACCGGCACCCGGAGCTTGTACATGTCGCGGATGTTTCGGGCGATGGCTTCGGCTTGGCCGCGTTCTTCGGCGCCAGTGCCGGGGAAAGCGCCCTTCGTGTCCACGAAGATGAGCACCGGCATGCCGAACCTGTCCGCGATGTTCATCACGCGCATGGCCTTGCGGTAGCCCTCGGGGTGCATCATGCCGTAGTTGCGCTGATGGCGTTCGCGTGGTTCCTTGCCCATTTCCTGGGCGATGACGGCGACGGGCCGGCCGTGAAAACGGGCGAGTCCACAGACGGCGGCCGGGTCGTCGCGGAAGCTTCGGTCTCCCGCAAGTTCGGTAAACTCGGTCAGCAGCGCCGCGATGAACTCCAGGGCGTGCGGCCGGTCCTTGTGGCTGGCAAGCTGGTACCGGTCCCAAGCGGAAAGCTCTGGCGGCTTTTCCGGGGGGGGATTGCCGGTTCCGGAGGACTTGCGGGTTTTCTTTTCGGTCAACGCTCGGCAGTCCGGGTGGATTAGGGTCTCGGGCGCTTCAGAAGGCAACCTTCGGCGCTACACGCTGCTCTTGATCTTCCAGCTCGAAAAACACTTCCTTCTCGAAGTTGAACGTACCAGCGATCAGGTTGGCGGGGAACTGCTGTATCCCCGTGTTGTAGGTCAACACTTGGTCATTATAGTGCTGGCGGGCAAATCCGATCTTGTTCTCCGTGGAGGTCAGCTCCTCCTGGAGCGCCATCATGTTCTGGTTCGCCTTCAGGTCGGGGTAGTTCTCCGTCAGCATCATCAGGCTGCGCAGGGTGCCGGTGAGCTGGTTCTCCGCCTGAATCTGGTCGGGGACGTTCTTCGCGTCGATGGCCATCTGGCGGGCTTTGATGACCGCCTCCAGCGTCTCGCGCTCGTGCTTCATGTAGCCCTTGGCGGTTTCGACAAGGTTCGGCACCAGGTCGTAGCGCCGTTTGAGCTGCACGTCGATCTGCGCCCAGGCGTTCTTCACCTGGTTTCGCCAGCGGATCAGGCGGTTGTAGATGCGCAGGCCGGCGATGAAGACGACGACGGCCGCCAGCACGATGAGCGCCAAGAGAATCAGCAGGACGATGAAGCCTTCCATGAGTCGTAGCCTCGCGGTGGTTGAGGTGCGGGAATGATGGTCCCAGGCTCGATACTCGGGCGAGCCGCGCTTTATTCAAAGACTCCGGGGGAGGCAGGGGAGTCTCAACCGCAATCTGACCCCCCCCGCGGCTGGTGGCTCCTCAATCGTCCGGGGCCGGACAGGTGAGCACCCGGAGCGCGGCGGTCCCCCGCCGGCCTGGCACCCCGCTGTCCCCGGGGTTTCTCGGCTGTACCTACCCGAACAGGGCCCGTATGGCCGGTTCGATCGTCGCAACGATCATCGCTCCCTGAAAGGCGTGGCTCTGTTCGGCCATCGCACCGACCAGCGCCAGGGCGAATGCTCCCGTGTCCGCAACGCTGCTAGCTGTGAGA
>SLMS01000130.1 GCA_007133495.1 Candidatus Sumerlaeota bacterium
CGGCTCGCCCCAATAGCGCCAGTGCCAGGGCTCCTCGATGTAGCCGGTCTCGTCGATGTTGTCCGCCGTGTAGCTCTGGCGGAAGCCGAAGTCCTCGCCATTCTCGACCAGCCAATGGTACTGCGGGTCGGTGTTGTTGAGGAACCCGCCGCCGGGGCGGGAGAAGTCCACCGTGGTTCCGAGCTGGTGTTCGCTGTGCCCGGGCGGTGCGCTGAAGCGTTGGTTGAGCCCTGCATTACTGACGTTGTTGAGATAAATGCTCTGCTGGCGGGAGCCTGAACGGTACGGGGAGGAGACACGGAAGTCGATCCCGTCGTCCCATGCCGCATCGATCATCGCGGTGACTGCGTCCACCACTTCCTCGCGCAGCTCGTACACACGGCCGGAACTCTGGGCTGTATAGTCCCAGGGGACCACGGCCAGGTCGTCCGGCTCGTAGCTGATGGGAACGCCCCACCAGCGGTTCACCAGCTCCTCGCCGTAGGGGATGTTGCCGAACTCGTCGATATTCTCCTGGTTGGTGGGATGGACGCGGGTGACGCCGGTGCGGGAGATGTGGGCCGTGCCGTCGTCCCAGTCGATTTCGATCCACTCCTCGTCGCTCTCCACCACCAGGTTGTAGATGCCGGAGACGTTGGAACCATTGGAAAGCGAGCCAACAATGGAGAAGGACGTGGACGGCCCACTGCGCACGTTGAGCGATGAGACGAACACGGTCCACGGGGTCATCGGATCGGCGCCAAGGGGATCGATGTCCACGGGGACGACGGTCAGCTCGTCGCCCTTTGCTTCGAGCGGTTGGAGGCGTTCGAGGTACCCGGGGGGCAGCATGTCCAGGTCCTCCGCGCAGCAGATGCCGTGGGGGACAACAGGGTCTGCCCCGGCGGGTCCCGGAACCACGAGGGCGGCGGCGGCCAGGGCAGCAGTCAAGGCTGCGGTGTGCGTTTTCATCGTTTTGAACTTCCTCCTGACGGAAATTGGAAATGGCCGCGGGAAGCCTGCAACAGCCCACCGGGTGGCAGGCAAGCCGTGTTGTACCGGTCCGAAGGATTGCGCAGGGAGCCGGGCCGACCGGTTTCCTTGCCGTTTGCACCGCCCGACAGGCAAGAACTTTGCTTCGAACGGACAGCAGGGGAGGGTTTTGCTTGAGCCGGTGAGAAGAAGGGCGGAGGCTCCCCCCAGTTCTTCCGAAGGAGACGCGCATGAAGCGCCTTGCCACTACTTTACTCGGTTTTGCGGCCGTTCCGTTTTTCATGTCGGCGGCATCCGCCATGGACCTGCGCCGTGCGCTGCCGGAAGACGTCGTGGAGTACATGCCGCCACAGGCGCGCGAGTACTACAACGCGGCTGTCGGGAGCGCCGACCAACTGGCCTACGAAGACGCCATCCGCCAGCTCGCCCGCGCGGCTGAGTTGGCCCCGCGCGAAAAGGAGTTGCAGTTCCTGCTCGCGACCCACGCCTTGGACCGCGCCGAGGTTTACTACGGCGCCAACTCCTTTTACCACGAGGTACCCGAGGGGATCGACTACAGTTCGCCACCATGGCAGACGGCCGAACCGTACATGGAGATCGCCCAGGGGGCGCTGGGACGGTTGTCGCAGCTCGACACGCTGACTGGCCAGGAGCGGCGCCAGCTTAATGAACTGATCGAACGCGCCGAGGACCGGGCTGGAGAAATCAACGAGCGCGACCTGTCAAGGTTCGAAACCGGCCTGCCCCTGATGCTGGCGATTCACGAAGAAAAGCGGATGCGCTGGGGGCTGGACGAGCCGCTCGATCTGCTGGACATTCGCAATGCGTTCGACCGGCGGCCGCGCCCGGAACTCCTCGAAGAGGAAGACCCCGACGCACCGCCCAACCCGTTCGCCCCGCTGCCCGGCGAGTACAGGCCGCCGTTCCAGCCGCGCTACACAGTTGCTCCGCAGCAGCCGGGCATGCAGCCCGGGATGATGGACCCGGCCATGATGGGCCCGGAGTTCCAGGACCCCGCCATGATGGGAATGGAAGGCGATGACCAGTGGCGCGGAGGCTATTATCGCCAACCCGAAGGGCCCCTGTTCTGACACACCAATGGAAACAGTTCCAGAGGGCCGGGGCACACGCTCCGGCCCTTCTTTCTGAGATTCCAGACCATCGCACGGAGCAAGATGACCACCCCGCAAACTCCCACCGCCACCAACCGGATCGACCGGCTGTTCGCCGACTGCCGCCAGCAGGGACGCGCAGCGCTCATTCTGTATCTCACAGCGGGTTACCCCGACGCGGAGACCACGCGGCGCGTTCTCCCGGTTCTGGCCGAAGCGGGGTGTGACCTGCTGGAGCTGGGTGTACCCTTCAGCGATCCGATAGCCGATGGCCCAACGATCCAGCGCGCCTCCACCGAAGCGCTCAGCAACGGCATGACGCTGAGGGGGGCGTTTGACCTCCTGCGCGAGTTCCGCAGCAGCCATGACCAGGCCGCGATCCCGTTCGGAGCGATGAACCCGTTCCTCGCCATGGGCGTGGACCAGTGCATCCGCGAGGCGAAGGAGGCGGGAGCGGACGGATTCCTTGTCGCGGATCTGCCGATCGAGGAGGCGGAGGAGTTCCGCACTGCGCTGCGCCGGGAGGGGATGCATCTGGTGTCGCTCGTGGCCCCGACGACGCCTTCGGCACGCATCCGCACGATCGGTGAGAGGTCCAGCGGGTTCCTTTACTGTATATCCATGAAGGGGACAACGGGGAGCCTCGGAGGGCTGAGCGCGGAGGCGGCGGAGTACCTCGCTCGCGTGCGCGCCGGGACGGACCTGCCGCTGGCTCTCGGTTTTGGGATATCGACCCCGGAGCACGCGCGGGCGGCTGTGGCGGCAGGGGCGGACGGCGTCATTGTCGGCAGCGCGTTGATAAAGTGCATCGACGGGGCCCGCCAGGCCGGCCAGCCCGTGGAGCAGGCGGTGCGGGATTACGTTGTCTCGCTCCGGGAGGCCGTGGAAGGCTGAGGCATCATCGCGATACAGGGTGACGAGAATCCCCGGAGGAGATAGTTCCCGGTGCAAGAGATCA
>SLMS01000324.1 GCA_007133495.1 Candidatus Sumerlaeota bacterium
CGGGGCGTGCAGAGCTGGCGACGTCCGGTGCTTGCTCGTGGCCCGGGATCGGAGGTTGCGCAGGCAACCGGGACCGCAGGCCCCCCGAAGCGGTCAGTCGTCGGTGTCGACGGTGTACTCGACGGGCCCGGCGAAGTCGTTGGAGCTGTCGACATCACTGTTGTCGCCGGTGTCGAGGGTGACCCAGCCCTCATAGGTGCCGTCGTCGAGGCTCGCTGTCTGCGCGACGGTGACAGTTTCACCGGCGGCAAGCGTCGGTACCTGTTGCCAGTGATCACCTGGGCCAAATGGCCGACTCTCCTCGTCTTCCCAGAAATCGACGTAAAAGTCGTCGCCCGCGTCTTCGGTCCCGATATTTTTGACGGTGACCTCAAACGTGACGTCATCACCGTCGACCGTGACATCGAACTCCATCACCGCCAGGTCGATGCCTTCGGAGACGACCTCGAAGGTCGCCGATGTCCCGTCGGCGCAGTTGAGCGTGGAGGTGCCGTCGCCATTGTTCCTCATCGTACAACCATCCTCCAGGCCTTCGCCGTCCTCACCGTCGGAGAAGGTCACCGAGGTGCCGTCGTCGCAGCTCAGCTCGTAGGTGCCGTCGTCATCGTCGGTGCCGTGGTCATCGCCACGAAGGAACTGATCCTCTGCCTGAGCGGCGGCCTCTACAGAACGATCTCCGGCCAGTGCAAGGTCGGCGACCGGATCGAGGTCTCCGGCATGCGTGGCGACGTGATAGACCAAACGCTCATGTCCACCACCATCATGGAGATCGGACCGGGGCAGCTCACACACCAGCACACCGGCCGGGCGATCGTGCTGCCAAACGCCATTTTCCTGAACAATTCGGTTATAGACGAAACGTTCACGGAGGAGTACGTCGCGCATGCGTTTCAGGTTCCCCTGAAGGCCGAGGAGGACTGGAAGCGCGCCGAGGAGGTGCTGCTGCGTGCTTCCTGGGCGGAGGTCTCGGAATATATAGAGGAGGCCAAGCGCCACATGCTGGGGATGACGCGCCGGCACGCGCTGGACACGCCGAACCTCGACCCGCGCGTGATCGTGCGCATCCCTGAAGCGGGCAAGATTCTGTTGATTATCCGCATCCCCACTCCTGCGCGCCGCAAAGGCCGCATTGAGCAGGCGATTATCCGCCGTTTCCTGGATGAGTACTACGGAAAGCCGGCGGAAGGGACACCGGACGTGCCCCCACCGGGATGAGCGCGCATTGCGCTATTCGGTGCGGAGCGCCTCGATGGGATCGAGGCCGGCGGCCTTCAGCGAAGGGTATAGACCGAACAGGAACCCGACGAGGGCGGAAATCGTCGTCGAGACGATAATAGCTTCGGGAGGGATGATCGTGGGCCATTCCGCCCATGCGCCGATGCCCGAGGCCAGGCCGAAACCGACGCCGATCCCCACAAGGCCGCCCATCAGGCTGATGATCAGCGATTCGACGAGGAACTGAAGCAGGATGTCGCGTTTGCGCGCCCCGAGCGCACGGCGGATGCCGATCTCCTTGGTGCGCTGGGTGACGGTGGCGAGCATGATGTTCATGATGCCGATGCCGCCGACAAGGAGGGAGATCGCCGCGATGAAGATCAACACCTGGGAGAGGACGTTCTTGGTCTGCTGTTGCTGGCGGATGAGTTCTTCGGGGACGAGGACGCGGTAGCCCGGCACGCCGAGGTGACGGCGTTCGAGGACGCGCTCGACAAGGGCGGTGGACTCGCGCAGGACCGCCTCGCTGGACACGCGCAGGGCGATCTCGTCCAGCCGGTCTGCGCGCGGATCGCCATGGCTGACCCGCCTGAGCGCGGCGTTGACGGGGATATAGATCGACCGGTCGATGTCGCCCACGTCGATGACCGTGCCGCCCTCCGAACGGCCGCGCGCCGCCATGACGCCGACCACCTCGAAGGGGATGCCGCTGATCATGATGTGCTGCCCGATGGGATCCGTCAGCGGGAAGGCGTTGCGGCGGACCGTATCGCCGATCACCGCGACGCGCCGGGCCTCCTCCGTATCAATGGGGTTGAGGAAGCGGCCCCGGGCGATGTTGTAGCCGGAAATGCGGGGGAAATCCTCGCTCGTGCCGTAGGTCTCGAAGGCAAGGACGCGTCCGGACACCTGCACCTGCGCGTTGAGCCTTTTGGATGGTGCGGCGGCGGCCAGCCGGGGGCCGAGGACCTCCTGAATGTTTTCCAGGTCGGCCCGGGTCAGACCGAAGGGAGCGAGGCGCCGCTGGTCGGCCTGCTCGCGTCCGCGAAGCTCCACCGCCTGGATGCGGATCGTGTTCGTGCCGAGTTCGGAGAGCTGGCGGTCCAGCTCATCGCGCGCTCCGGCGCCAATGGCCGCCGTGCTGATTACTGCGGCGACGCCGAAAATCACCCCGAGCATCGTCAGGACGCTCCGGAGCTTGTGCATGGTGATCTCGCGGCTGCCGATCTTGATCGACTCGAACAGTTGCATGGTGGCTTTCGGGTGGTCCTCCGGAACGTGGGAAGGCGGCGGGCATTCGCGCTTGCTGGCGCACTCATCCTCTCTTCCGCCGGGATCAGACGGCGGGCACCGGTGGGAAAGCAAGAGCGCTTCCACCCGGAAGGGCCTGCTTTTGCCGGAGATGGGGACTTGGGCAGTTACGAAATGGTACGGGTACTGGCACCGGGGCGGACGCGCTGGGCCGGAGAAAAACTGCGGCCGGGCGCGAAAAGGGGGGTTGACACGGCCCGCCATCATTTCGACAGTTGGCGAACTGACGAGGCAAGCACCATGCGAGAACTCATCCACATCACCAAGGCCCTCTCCGATCCCAACCGCGTCCGCATCGTGCTGGCCCTCCGGGAGGGTGAACTGTGCGTCTGCCAGCTTCAGCAGCTCCTGGGCCTGGCCACCTCCACCACCTCCAAGCACCTGTCCGTGCTCGGGCAGGCGGGGCTGGTGGAGTTCAGAAAGGAGGGCCGCTGGGCGTACTACCGGCTCGGCGGTGATGGGGAGAGCCCGGCGGTGGAGGAAA
>SLMS01000208.1 GCA_007133495.1 Candidatus Sumerlaeota bacterium
GACGGCGGCCCCTTCGAGCGCCTCCCCACAAGCGCCGTCCCCAGCCGCACCGGCAGCGGGCCGTGGACCCATTCGTTCGACGTTACCGTTCCCGAGGGCGTGTCACAGGTCCGGCTAGCCAAATACTTCCCCTATACCGTGCTGGACAAGGACGCCTTCCTTGACCGCATCGAGGGCCACCCTGCCGTGGCCATCCAGACCATCGGCCAGAGCCACGAGGCCCGCGCCATCGAGCGGCTCGACATCACCAACCCGGCCGTCCCCGACACCAACAAGGAGCGCGTGTGGATTCATTCTCTCGTCCACCCGGCGGAGACCACCAGTCCCTTCGTCGTGGAAGGGCTGGTGGATTTCGTCCTCTCGGACGACCCTTACGCGCGGGCACTGCGCGACAATGTCATCTTCAACATCATCCCCATGGTGAACCCCGACGGCGTGGCCGCCGGCAACTACCGCACCAGCACCCGCACCAGCGCCGCCCACCCGCACGGAGTGGACCTAGAGCGCGAGTGGGCCTATCCCTACGATTCGCCCGAGCCGGAAATCATCCCCCTGCGCGAGAACATCGAGGCGTTCATGGGCACCGTCCAGGAGCCCGCACCCAACCCCATCCGCATCCTCCTCAATCTGCACAGCTCCCATGGGCCCGGCTATCCGTTTCACTTCGTGCACGAGCCGGACTGGGAGGAGCCGGGGGACTTCGGCGTGAATCAGGAGGTGTACGAGCTGGAACTGGAGTGGGTGGACGCCTTCCGTGCGCGCAGTCCCTTCGTGGACCGCGGCACCGACGCGTCGAGCATCCTTGGCGGAGCGGCCCGCCCATTCGTCGAGTCCATGGTGTTCGACCGCTGGAGCCGCTTCCCCGAGTGGACCGGCCCGCCCAACCACCAGCCCCCCGTCATGGCCATCACCTACGAGGGCACTTACCGGCTCGGGCCCGACGGCCAGACGTGGAACACGCCGGAGGACTACATCCTCAACGGCGAGGAGATGGCCCTCTCCATCGCCGATTTCCTCGGCATCGAGCCGGGGGAGACGGAAGTGGAGGGCTGGCTGCTTTTCTGAACTGCCGCGGCCTTTTTCAGGCGTTGGGATCTTTCCGTTCTGCTGCTGGACCCCGTGATATACCCCGGTCGTAGGGAATCATCCGCCGATTACGCCGATATCCGCCGATGAGGGCTGACGCCCGGTCCCGCGGGTCGAGTGTAGCTGTATCTGCGAGAATCTGCGGAGTCTACGGATAACACCCAAGTTGGTGGCAATCGAGCCAAGAAACGGGAACAATCGAGAGCGGAAGCATCCTGTTTCCGGCGTGGGGCTTGCCCCCCTTTCCCTTGCAATCTGTGCCTCACACTGAAAGCGTTTGCGAATCATCATTGAGAGGAGAGGTCCACAGCCATGTCCGCAGCAGCAGTCGAGCAACTCCCCGCCATCGATTCCCACTACGAGGTTCCGCAGCACCTGCGCGACGCGTACCGCCGCGACGGACACATCGTCGTGCGGAACCTCGCCGAGCCGGCCGAGTTCGAGCCCTACCGTCCCTACATCGCGAGCGCCGTCGATCGGTTCAAGAAGGAGAAGCGCAAACTCGAGGAGCGCAGCACCTACCATAAGGCCTTCATCCAAGTGGCCAACCTCTGGGAGGTGGACGATTACGTGAAGCGCTTTGTCCTGTCGCGCCGCTTCGCGCAGGTCGCCGCCGATCTGATGGGGGTGGAGGGCGTGCGCATCTACCACGACCAGGCGCTTTTCAAGGAGGCCGGCGGCGGACACACACCCTGGCACCAGGATCAGTACTACTGGCCGATCAAGTCCGACAAGACCATCACCATGTGGATGCCGCTCGTGGAAGCCCCGGTGGAGACCGGCCCGATGGTCTTTGCCTCCGGTTCCCAGAAGGACGGGCCGCTGGTGCAGCTCCCCATCGGGGACGAGTCCTCGCGCATTTTCCCGAAGATCGCCCGCGAGCGCGGCTATCCGCTGGCGACCTACGAGCTGACCGCCGGAGACGCGACCTTCCACGCCGGGTGGACGCTTCACAAGACGCCGGGCAACTCCACAGACCGCGTCCGCGAGACCATGACGGTGATCTATGTGGCCGACGGCGCCAAGGTGGCTGAGCCGATGAACGAGCACCAGCCGATGGACTTGGAGCGCTGGTTCCCCGGCCTGAAACCGGGCGATCCGATCGCCAGCCCTTTGAACCCCTTGGTCTATCGGAACGGTAGTTAGACCGTTCGGCGCCCAGGAGGCAGGATTTTTATTTCACTGTTTTAGTAAATCCTGCCTCCCTCTGGGCACTTTGCTTTTGACCACACAGGCCGTTCTGCCTACACACTTCGCGGGCGTTGAGAGCGAGGCCGGAGCGCCGCCCTCGGGTATCCCTGAATAGTGCCGGGTGGAGCGCCAGACCACGGCGTCTCTAATTCTGCCTGCCCAAGGGCAAGCTCTGCCCCTTGACGCCTAATTCATCGAAAGAGCCTTACGACATGGCCCCTACGGCGAGCAAGAAGCAGGAGACCTCAAACGCCAAGACCCCGAAGGCGGATGGGAAAGAGCCCACTCCGGCCCCGGTGGCATCGAAAGTCGAAAAGTGGTTCCTCGAGCATTCGGGCAGAAAGTTCCGATACGAGCCGACGGAAAAACTCGGCATCATCGAGGTCTCGAATTTCCCCACCCTTGGCCGGCTGACGGCACTGCGCTTTCTCGAGTGGGTCCTTGACAACCCCGAAGGGGTCATCAGCCTCCCCACCGGCAAAACGCCGGAATACTTCATCAAGTGGACCAAGCGGTACCTGCAGGAGTGGACCAGCAAGGCTGTCCAGAGCGAACTCGGGGAGATGGGCATCTCGGCGCCGAAGCCCCCCAGCCTGAGGGGCCTTCAGTTCGTCCAGATCGATGAGTTCTACCCCATCGAACCCACCCAGCGGAACAGCTTCTACTACTACGTCAACAAGCACTACATCCGCGGTTTCCAGCTAGACCCCAAGCGGGCCATGCTGATCGACCCGACGACGATCGGCATCCCCAAGGGCAAGGATATCGAGGACGTCTTCCCTGGCGGGCGCGTGGACCTTTCCCTGCGCTCGCGGAACCCAAAGACCCAGCTTGAGCACCTTCAGCGCGATGTGATCCTCGCGGTGGATCAGTTTTGCACCGATTACGAGGACCAGGTCCGCGCAAAGGGTGGCATCGGGTTCCTCCTGGGCGGTATTGGCCCGGACGGCCACATCGGGTTCAACGCACGCGGCTCGCACCTGCACTCGCCGACGCGGCTTACGCTGACCAACTACGAGACGGAGGCCGCCGCGGCGGGCGACCTGGGCGGGATCGAAGTCTCCCGCAACAAGCCGGTCATCACCATCGGCCTTGGAACCATCTCCCACAACCCCGAGGCGGTGGTGCTGATCTTCGCGGCAGGGGACGCGAAGGCCAAGGTGGTCGCCAACGCAGTGCAGCAGGACCGCCACGTGGCGTACCCCGCCACCGTTCTGCACGGCATGAAGAACTCCCGTTTCTATCTCACCAAGGGCGCGACCGTGCAGCTCCTCGAAAGGCGTATAGACGACATCCTCAAGGCCGAAAAGGTCTCCGAGGAACGGCTGGAGATGGCCGTCATCAACCGGACCCTCCAGCTTGACAAACGCCTCGACCAGATCGCCAACAACGAAGTCGGCCAGGACCGCGAACTCCAGCACCTGCTCAAGAAGAGCGGGCGCACCTTCTCCGAAGTGGCCCAGTGGACCCGCGAGCGCATCCTGCAGAAGATAGACAGGGGCATGGACGACCTCGACAACCAGACCGTCCTGCACACAGGGCCACACCACGACGACATCGTCCTGGGCTACATGCCCTACGTCATGCACCTTGTGCGCCGCGGCTCAAACGAGAACTACTTTAACGTCCTCACCTCCGGGTTCACCGCGGTGACGAACAAGTTCATGGCGGACGTGCTCAAGGACGTGCTCTACTTCATGAACCGGGGCGAGTTCGACGCGGACCTGAAGAACGGCGAGTTATATCCCGAGAACGAGGGCGCCCGGGCCGCCGAAGTGTACCGCTTCCTGGACGGAATCGCCGCCCAGGACGAGGAGCAGCGCCGGCGTGCACAGGCCCGCCGCATGCTCTTCAACCTGATGACCATCTACGACGACGATGAGTTCGACAACATCCGCGAGCGCGTCACCGAAAAGCTTAACTACCTCCAGACGCTCTACCCCGGGAAGAAGGATGTCCCCTTCGTCCAGAAGATCAAGGGCATGCAGCGCGAATACGAGGAGGAGCTGATCTGGGGCTATGTCGGCACCAGCCCCGACTCGGTCTTCCACAGCCGGCTGGGCTTCTATACGGGGGACATCTTCACCGAGCAGCCCACACTCACCCGCGACGTAAAGCCGGTGCTGGACCTGTTGATGAAAATCCAGCCCACCATCGTCACGCTCGCTTTCGACCCCGAAGGCTCCGGCCCCGACACGCACTACAAGGTGCTTCAGGTGCTCCACGAGGCGTTGCTTCAGTTCAACAAGAAGACCGGCAAGGCGCCGACTGTGTGGGGGTACCGCAACGTGTGGTTCCGGTTCCACCCGGCGGAGGCGAACGTGTTCATCCCCGCCACGCTGAACATCATGGCCGTGGTCGAGCAGTCGTTCATGAACTGCTTCGGCTCGCAGAAGAACGCGTCGTTCCCGAGCCCGGAGTACGACGGGCCGTTCTGCTACCAGGCGCAGGAGCTGTGGGTGCACCAGTTCCGGATGCTCCAGACGTGCCTTGGCGAGCGGTTCTTCACCGAGAACCCAAGCCCGCGGCTGCGCGCCACACGCGGGTTCGTCTATCTGAAGTCCATGGAGCTGGAGGAGTTCTCCGGCAAGGCACGCGGCCTGGCCGAGGCCACAGAAGCAGTGGTTTCCTGACAGGACCCAACCCGGCGGCGGACCGGGCAGGCCTCACCAGGCAGCCCGGTCCGATTCCGCTCCCGACGCAACCCACCCGCAAAGGCCCCGTATGATCACAGGTACGTTCCTCGACGAGATCACCCACGACATCCCCTACCAGAACTGGGGGGCGGTGGAGTGGGACCGGGACTTTGCCGCCATGAAGTCCATCGGCATCGACACCGTGATCATAATCCGGGCAGGCTATCGCGACCGCGCCACGTTCGACTCCAGGACGCTGCGAAAGCTCCACCCCCATCTGCTCGTGCAGATGGACCTCGTGGACCTGTTCCTCTCCCTGGCCGAGAAGTACGGCATGGAGCTTTACTTCGGCACCTATGACTCGGGCGAGTTCTGGCACTCCGGCCAGCCGGAGAAGGAAAGCGACATCAACCGCGCCTTCGCCGACGAAGTGTTCGAACGCTACGGCCACCGGAAGGCCTTCCGCGGCTGGTACATCTGCCACGAGATCAACTCCTTCGACGAGGGAGTCATGCAGGTGTACGAGACGCTGGCAGGGCACCTTCGTGGGCTCAAGAAGCTGCCGATCCTGATCAGCCCATACATCCGCGGCATCAAGCAGTTCGACGACGCAATCACCCTGGACACGCACGTGAAGGAGTGGAGCCAGGTGTTCGCCCGGATCGAAGGCCTCGTGGACGTCGTGGCTTTCCAGGACGGACACGTGGACTACCCGGTGTTGCAGGACTACCTGCAGGCGAACGCCGAGCTGGCACGCAAGCACCACATCGCAAGCTGGTCCAACGTGGAGAGCTTCGACCGGGACATGCCGATCAAGTTCCCGCCGATCGGCTGGCCGAAGATGCGGTTCAAAATCGACGCGGCCCGGGAGGCGGGAGTGGACAAGCTGATCACCTTCGAGTTCTCGCACTTCATGAGCCCGAACTCGATGTACCCTTCGGCACACACGCTGTTCGAACGGTACAAGGAGCACTACCTGAGCAATAAATTGCCCGATTTCTTTCAGCCATAAATAAAAATAAATAGGAACGGCCCGTCTGGATTTGACATCGCCCCCTCGCAACGTCCTCAATGCGCCGAGCCCAAGCCACGGCATCCATCACTTCCCCTTGTCACGGAAAGGGCAACCCGCCATGAGGCCGCTCCCCAAAGCATTCACCCTGATCGAATTGCTGATCGTCGTCGCCATCATCGCCATCCTTGCCGCGATCGCCGTCCCGAACTTTCTGGAGGCCCAGACCCGCAGCAGGGTCTCCCGCACCAAGGCCGACATGCGCTCGATCGCCACGGCCATCGAATCCTACTACGTGGATCACCTCCGCTACCCAACGATCGGGATTTACCCGCAGCCGTTCAGCATGCCCAGCGGCCCGAACCCCACCCATGGGGATGTCTGCATCCGGACCAACGCAGGGCTGACGAGCCCGATCGCCTACATCAGTTCGATTCCCTCCGATCCGTTCGGACCCGTTCAGCCGGACGACCTGTTCACCTTCGGCCAGACGGCCACGATCGCCGACGGGTATTACTACAGCAACAAGGACTGGTTCAATTGCCGGAACTTCCCTTGGGTCATGTACCAGGACATGGAGGAGTCTGTCCCGGCGGAGTGGGTCCTGATGAGCAAAGGGCCGGACAAGTTCTTCGCCCGGCCGGTGGAGCTCGACGGGCCGGGAGTCGCCGGCGTGGACCGCGCCCACCGCTTCCCCTACGACCCCACGAACGGAACCATCAGCGTGGGGAACATCATCCGCACGGGGCCGATGTGATCCCAATGCCTGTCCGGAAGATGCCGGCACCCATCGCCGGCAGCACTGATCGAAACGAAAACCACGCGCCCGATGGGAGAGCATGATGCCAGAAGCACTGGAACAGACCGACGAACTGAAGCTTTGGAGGGAGCGCTTCCGCACGGCACTCTACGGCGAAGTGCTGCCCTTCTGGATGAAGCATTCGCTCGATCGCGAGTTCGGAGGCTACTTCACCTGCCTCGACCGGGACGGGTCGCTCTATGACACCAAGAAGCACGTGTGGCTTCAGGGCCGGCAGGTCTGGATGCTCTCGCGCATTCACAACGTGCTCAAGCGGGGCGAGGGGACCGACGGCCGCTATCTGGAAGCCGCTGAACTCGGCACCCGGTTCATGCGCAAGTACGCCAAGACGGACGGCAACCGGGTTTACTTCTCCCTGAGCCGTGAGGGCCGGCCGGTCTTCATCCAGCGCAAGCTCTTCGCCGAGTGCTTCTACCTGCTCGGGCTGACGGAATACGCCCGCGCCTCGGGCGACGATTCCGCCCGCGAAGAGGCGCTGGATGTCTTCGAGTCGGTGCAGGAGTTCGCCCGCAATCCGGCCCTGCTCGGGCGCCCCGAGCTCGACGGCATGCCGAAGACCAGCGCGCTCGCCATCCCGATGATCCTGCTGAACCTCATCCAGGAGGTGAACGAGCCGGGCGAGGAACGCTATCCCGAGCTGGCCGAATGGTGCGTCGAGGAAATCCAGAGGCACATGAACGCGGAGAAGCGCGTTGTGCTGGAACACACGCTGCCTGACGGCGGCTTCCTGGACACTCCCGAAGGCCGGCTGGTGAACCCCGGCCATGCGATCGAAGCCGGCTGGTTCCTCCTCGACTACGCACGCCGGAACGGGCGCGAGGACCTCAAGAAGCCCGCCATCGACGCCATGGACTGGTCGTACGACTTCGGCTGGGACAAGGAGTTCGGTGGGCTGTACTACTACCTTGATGCCGGTGGGTACTCGCCCCTCCAGCTCGAGTGGAACATGAAGCTCTGGTGGCCACACTGCGAGGCCCTGGTCGGCTTCCTGATGGCCTACCAGGAGAGTGAGGACCCGAAGCACCTGGAGCGCTTCCGGCAGATCGCCGAGTACTCCTTCGAACGCTTCCCCGATCCGAAATACGGCGAGTGGTATGGCTATCTGGACCGGCGGGGCGAGGTGGCCCTGCGCTTCAAGGCGGGGCCGTACAAGGGGTGCTTCCACCTGCCGCGGGCCTTGCTGCTGGGCGAGCAGCTCCTTGACGAGCTTCTGAAGGGCCAGCCCGTCAGCGGCAGGACCGCGGGCTGAGGGCCGGGCGTCCTACAGCTTCCAGAAAATGTTCCGCCGGTTGAACCACAGCACAACCAGCCAGAGCAGGGCTGTATAGACAAGGCCCCAGAACAGGCCCATGTACCCGCCCTTGTGGAAGAACGCCAGGACCAGGTGCGAGGGCTCCCCCTCCGTGCCGAACAGCGAGGCCCAGTTCTGCACGAATGCGTTGCCCTCGTTCACGCGGTTGAAGGCGCCAATCAGGCCGAGCACCTCCAGCACCCGGCGCTGCACGATCATCATGAAGTAGGCCAGCAGCGGGTTCACGCCGAAGACGGCGAACGGCAGCGCCCACCTGCCGATCTTCATTACGTCTATCACCCAGTAGAACCCGAGGAACGCCAGCGCGCCGAGCCCCGCGGTAAAGAAGGCGTAGGAGGTGCTGACGTCGGGCTTGTTGAAGCTGAGGCTGAAGTTCTCCGTGGCAAAGCCAATGCGGTGAATGATGTAGCCGAGCGCTACGAAGAGGAGTCCGGTCAGGAGGCAGCGCTTGACGATTCGTTGCCTGTCCTTGGTGATTACCTCCTCGCCGACGAGCACGCCGATCATCGCCATGACGCCGTAGCTGAGCGACAGCCAAGGCAGGCAGTGGATGGTCAGCGGGCGGAACCAGTTCCCCTCCGGGTTGGTGAGGGTGCCGAACGGCGCGTCTATATCCTTCCAGGCGCCGGTCCACCAGGTGGTGAACTCGGTCATGATGAGGTTCAGCCCGGCCAGGCCGAAAACGGCGATCCACCGCCACATCGAGGGGAGGCGTGCCGTGAGTGCCGCGCAGAAGTACGCCACACCAATCGCCTGCAGGACGCCCCACCACCAGCTTATCTGCTGGATGACCAGCGAGATATACGCGATGCCCGCCACGATCAGCATGATGGTCCGCGGGCCCACATGGGCCCACCATGCGCCACCGCGCCGGGCGCGGCTCAGCGGCACGCACACGCCCACGATGAACACGAACCAGGGGGCGATGAGGTCGGTGAAGGTGACGCCAATGTTGCGGCGTTGGTATTCGGGGAGCGCGCGGATTTCGTCCTCGGTGAGGCCGGCCGCCTCCTGCTCCTGTATCCAGAGCATCCCGCCCACGTCCGCATGGAACCACGTGGAGACGGGGAGGCTCCCCATCCAACTCATCTTCTGGGGGAGATGTTCCGGTTCCCACTGATAGCCACCGGCCGCCACCGCGATGACGAGGATCATCCCGAAGATGGTGAAGCCACGGAACGCGTCGAGCGAGCCGAGCCGTTCTTTTTTGGCTGGCGGCTCGCCGGTCAGCGGGGAGTTGGGTTCTTGACTCATCGGCCTCCGGCCGGGGCCGTCTCTGCTCCTTCGGCATAATCGGTGTAGGTGGGCACCCACTCGGGGATGTCGGCGCCGATGACGTAGGCGATGCCGCCGCGGCCCCACCATGCGTTGGCCAGTTCCTCGGCCACGTACACCACGCCCTCACCGCGGTCGCGGCTGGCGGGATCGTTCACGATCAGGTCACCGTCCTCGGTCATGCCGCGGATGAGGATGAGGTGGCCGTTTGTGGAGTTCATCACGTTGCTGGGGAACTCGCCCTCGCCGAATCGTATAGAGGCGATGAGCGGTGTTCCTTCGGCGATGTAGGACTTCACGTCCTCCCAGGAGCGCACGCGGGTAAGCCAGGCGTTGAGGCCGTGCTCGCCGGCCTGCGCCACGCCGCGCGCCCAGTTGCCAAAAATGGCGTACTCGCGATCGTAAATGGCCAGGCAGTTTGCGACGAGCGGCATTTCCACGCCGCGGTAGGCCATGGCCATGGTCACGCAGGTGGGGGAGCAGGTGGAGCCTCCGATTTCGGGGCCGCTGTCGCGCTGGGGGATGAAGGGTACGGGCAGGGAGCGGGCCCAGTCGCCCTCGGCGATGGGCCGGCCGCGGCCGTACCGTTCGCGGAGTTCCTCGTCCTCCACCACGCCGGAGTAGTTGACGGCGAGCAGGCGCAGGGAGGGCACGGCCCCTCCATCCGCGGCAGACTCGGCGGGCAGGCCGTAGTCGTAGAAGTCCACACGCATCTGGAACCCGTCGGCCAGCCGTTCGAGCACCAGGTTGTCCACGTTCACCTTGCCGTGGTCGAACTCGATCGTGCGGGAGGGCCAGTGAACGGTTGTTCCCCACTGTCCAATGTATAGCCAGGGCGACCAGTCGCCCGACTCGGCGTCGCGGACCCGCACGTGGAAATTCACGCCGGACTCACCGGGCGTCTCCGCGTTGTAGGAGGGGATGAGTTCGCTGAAGGGGATGGTCGTCTCCACTTCAGGAGATGTCCAGCGGCCGCGCCGTGGGAAGCGGGCGCGTTCGTCGTCCAGATAGATCGCGGCGTTGCCCTCTTCTGAGATGGCAATGCGGCTGGAGTCGCCCGCCTTCCAGTCCTCGGCGGTGCGGAAGAACATTAACCGGTCCACGATGCCGTCGGGGTTGCTCAGCGGGTTACTGAGGGCCGGATTTGCGGCGGAAGTGTCGGACCCCTGGTCCGAGGTGGTGGCTGTTTCCGCTCCGGCAAAGGCGGCGGGCACGGTCAGCAGGCAGGCAAGTACGACGGAAGTGGGGAAGCGCATGGGGACTCCTCTCTCCTATCGGCCAAAATCGGCCAAGTATAGCGAGGGAATTTAGTGGAGCGCTCCCGGCGCGATCAATTCCAAACCACACCCGGCGAGTGCCGCCTGTTGAGTAGCAGCATCAGTGGTCCGGCCACGGTCCGGCGGTCCTCATCGAGATCGAGCGTCCGCAGCACGACCTCGTTCGCCTCGTTGCCCGGGTTGAACGCCTGCGTGCCGAGGTGCACCCAGCCGTAGTTGAACTCCGAGGACTGGTCCACCACGGTGGCGGTACGGCTGTGCCCATCTGTCAGCAGGTAGGAGGCCTCCTGAGCGGTGGCGATGTCCTCGCCGCGGGGGAGTTTGGCGTACACGTCGTAGTGGCCGTAGTGCGGCACGTCAATTTCCCATGTCAGGGGGATGTTCTCCCCACTCGGCAGGCTGTAGTAGCCGGGATGGCCGTCGAGCGGCTGCCAGCCTTCCGGCACGGTCGCGGCCGGCAGGGAGACTTCCAGCGCCCCAGGGCGCCAGGGGAGATTCTCACGGTAGGTCACCGCGGCGGCTTCGGAGTAAGGTCCCTCGCGCAGCACACGGGCGAGTTCGTCCCCCTCCTCACGCAGACCCTCGTAAAAGAAGAATACCTCTCCCGGAACGCCCTTCTCGCGATTGTACTCGATCTTGGCCAGCAGTTCATCGGCGGGAATGCGGTAGCTGCCCACCTTCATCAGGACGCCGGGGGAGAGCATGGGAAGTTGTTCCTCCGTGAACTGCTCCTCCACCATTTCGTCGATGACGGCCTGGTAGGGCTCGACACCGTAACGATATGCCTGCGGGTGGATGATATCCACGATGCCCCGGTTGGTCCACGTGTAGGAGTCCTGCAAGTACTCGTAGAGCGACCAGTCGTAGGGGCTGGGCGAGGAGGAGACGATCAGGTTGGGGTCCACCTCCTTGACGCGCTCGTAGAGGTCCTCAAGCCAGTCGGAGAGGATGTCGGCGCGCCACTGCACCCACTCGGGGTCCTTGATGTCGGTTGGCGGATCGGTGCCGAACTCCTCGCGGTAGCGCTCGACGGTGGCCTCGTCGTAGCCGGCGAGCGTCGGCAGGGCGGGCA
>SLMS01000255.1 GCA_007133495.1 Candidatus Sumerlaeota bacterium
GAGGGCGAACGCTTTCACCACACGGGGCCGGAACTGACGGGTGGTGGCTATACGTTCGGTCCGGCGCTCTACTTTCTGCAGATTCCGCCGCTCCTTGTGACGCTCGACCCAAGGGGGCTGCTGGTCTGGCTGGCGCTCCTGCACGCGGCGGGTCTGTGGCTGACGTGGCGAATGGGGAAGGAGTTCTTCTCCCGGCGCGCAGGCATATATGCATTGGCGCTCGTGGCGACGTATCCGCTGGCAGTGCTGTTACTCCGCTATTTGTGGAACCCGAGCTATATTTTCCCGTTCTCCACGCTCTTTTTCTGGGCACTTTTCGGATGGGTGCTCAAGGGCAAGGTGCGGCGCCTGCCTGCTCTCGTGTTTTCGGTGTGCGTGCTGTTTCAGGTGCACCTTTCGGCGGCGCTGCTGGGAGTGCTGGCACTGGTTTGCTGGGCGGTGTTCCGCCCGGCGGTTGGGAGGAAGTGGCTGCTGGCTTCGGGCGGAGTGGCGTTGCTGGTGTTCGCTCCGTATATAATCGGCGAGCTGAAGACCGGCTTCCTCAACACAAGGCTCATTATCAATCCGCCGGACTCGCTCATCACCGCCAACGAGGCGCATATCCCCATCCTTGACAAACAACGCCTCCGGCCCAGCGAAGGCGCGCTAATGGCATTGCAGGTGACGCTCTCCCCGGTGTTCTACGACCGGCGGTTCGAGACGGGGTCGTTCAGCTACCTCAATCTGCTGGCGGAGTTCGGCCCTCAGATCTTGCCCCGTGCGGCGTGGGAAACTGCGTTTCTGCTGCACCGCGTGCGCTGGCTGTATATTATGCTGTACGGCCTGGCGGGACTGGGGCTGCTGGGGACACTTTTGCTGGCAGGACGCCATGGCAGGTTGATGAGCCGGTGGGGCGAGGGCTCGGTCCTTGCCCGCCGGAGAGCAGCTCTCCTGATTCTTTCCGGCGTCATTCTGGTGACGCCGCCCGCCCTCACCTCCACAATGGCCACGGACCGCGAAGGGGAGATGATCGGCGTCGGGGCGATACGCTATTATTTTATACTCTATCCGTTGCCCTTTCTGGTGCTCGGGTGGCTTGGGGCGGCGGTGGAGCGGGCATGCGTGCGGAGCGGACTCCGCAGATTGCGGCCCGCCGTCCCGGCAATTGTTGCCGCCGCGGTTTTTCTGCACACCTGGACGGCCGGGTGCTATCTCGTAACAGCGCGGGAAATGCAGCGGTCGTTCAAATACTCTCTATACGAGGCATATGACTGGCGCGTACAGTGGGAAGCCGCACGCATCCTGGTGGAGGAATGGGGACTGACGGAGGAGCAATTCGTCCGCCGGCTGGATACGCTCGACAATACGTTCACGACACAGCGGTGGGACGTGCCGTCCCTGGAGCAGGGCCTGGACTATGCTTTCTATACGCAACCACGGCTGGGAGAACGGGACGCGCCATTGCACCCGGACTCGTTCTTCTTCCTTTATGATGAGCGCCGCACGCCGGAGCCTGACCTGGAGGGCATCACAGTGCTCGACCGAGCGGACGGGGGTGGCCTCATTCTGCTGCGCGTGGCGGAGGGGGAGGAACGCCGCATCTCCCCCATCCAGAACACATGGGAGAGCCTGCGCAGGCCGCAGCGGCTGAAGTAGAAGCCTCTCTTGAGCGCGTAGGGGTCTCTATCAAAAGGCGATTCCACGCGGAGAGGAAGCGCCGAGGGAGGGCGGTATCTTCGGGGTATATCTTTCTGCTCTCTTTGCCTCTTGTGGTGCGTCTCTCTCCAGCCTGTCCAGGCTGAGACCCTGTGCCAAATCAAGGTAATTTGGGGCAAAGCTGCAAAAAGAGAGGCCCGGAGGGGTCAGATTCCTTCCGGGCCTTCTGCGTTTGTTTACTGTGCCGTTTTCGATCTCACCACAGCAGCCAGGTGTCGCTGGGGGGCGGGAGTCCATCGGTGCCGAAGAACTCCAGCGTCCGCGCCATGATTTCGGTACGTGTGGGCGGATCAGTGATCGTCTCAAACGGGAAACCGAAAAGGACGATCTTGCCGCGTCCCTCCTCCGTGCCATCATAGACGATGCCGGCGTTGCCGCCGGTACCGCCGACGTATTGCATTCCGGAGGTGGAGAAGGCTCCGCTCGGGTTAATCACGTCTGGCCACCGCGAATCGTAATACCCCGCCGTGCCGTCGTCGAACTGGAAGGTCAGGCCCTCGAACAGCGTGCCGCCTATCCCTTCGACGTCGTAGGTATTGGAACTGTCCGCGACATAGACGGTGCGGAGTATATTCTGCAGGAAGGCCTTGTTGGCAGCGGAGGCAGCGGGCCGGCCCAGGTCCCAGGCGATTTCCGGTCCGGAGACAAACAGGTTCCCGCCTTCGGCAAGGTAGTCCGTCACGAGTGACTGCTCGTTATTGTTGAACGTCCGGTCGAGCGTGCTCTCTTCTCCGAGTATCCACAGGACTGTCTCGTAATCGCCAAGCGCCACGTCCCCGTCGTCCACCGCCTCGTTCGTGACGTAATCGAAATGGACGTTCGGGTTTGCCTCCATGACGGCGGTGCCGGCGGGGACGACGTAGCTGAAGTCGTTCGTCTGGCGCGGAATCACGCGTGTGAAAGTGCCGCGGTTCGACCTGTTGGGAATGCCCTGAATGGTTTGTGTCAGGGCATTGGAACTGTGGTTGCGGTTGAAACCGTCCACGATCAGGAGCGGCGGCGTCCCGGTGTGGCGGGAGGTGGCGCCGGCGATGTTGCTGGGGAAGCTCTCCCCTCCATCGTTCATTGCGGTGACCCAGACGAATACAGGCTCATCTTTTTCGAGCCCTTCGATGCGGTATTCGGTCTGGGTGGCGGGGACTTCATCGAGGAAATCGAAATCGAACCCGTGGCTGCTTGTATAGATGGCATAGGAGTCCGGCGGGTCGCCGGTGACGTTGCCCGGCGTTCCTGCGTGTGTGGAGGGAATGACGACGGGGGCCTTCCACGAAAGTACTACGTCGCCCGTGCCGTCCTGCGCGTTCATGGCGCGCAGTTGCCTCGGTTCGTCGGGCGGGAAAATCAGCGGGGCGCCGCCGAATTCGTTGAAGTAGCGGATGAGTGCCTTGAGCGTGCTGCGGGCCGCGGCGCGCCGTCCGCGCGGGTCGCGCATCCAGAGCGCGTCGCTTGCGTTGTCGTGGAACGCCACCTCGATGATGCAGGCATCCATCTCGTTATTGATGGCCAGGGCGTTCTGTTCACCGTAATTGATGTGGCCGACATAGACGTGGTGGGTGCGGTTTGACCATGCTGGATAGTCGGAGAAGTAGGGCTGGTGCAGGTCCCGCATGTTTTCGTTAATTTCCCGGCCAAGGTACTCGGCCAGTTCCGCCTGATATTGCGTTCGCCGCGACGCGCTGGGGTTGATGAGCCCGTCGGCGCCGCGGCCGCCGCTGGCGTTGGTGTGGAAGCTGATATAGACACGGTCGGTGGGCTCGCCCTCGTTCTCGTTGTTCATATAGGCTGCCCAGCGGGGAGGCGTGCCGACGTTCTGGCTCTGGTGGTTGAGCCCGGAAGGGGCGAACACAGACGTCTGGGGCGGGGTGCCGGTGGAAATGGCGGCCCAGTAGCGGGACGCCTCGTCCTCGCGCGGAAAGCCGGAGACGCCGCGGCCGTAGTCAAGGTCGCCCATCCCGTTGCCGAAACGGATCGCGTCGGCGATGACGACAGAGTTCTGCACAGCGTCGTCGTCCGGAGAGCGGTTGTTGCTGATCTCCACCCAGCCGTGCTCACCCTCCTCGAAATAATAATTGCCGAGCCACACCCAGCCCTTTCCGACGGCGCGGTGGTTCACGCGCGTTTCGGTGATGCCGCCGCCGTGCCGGATGCGATAGAGCTGGTGCACGCGGTTGAAGCTGTTCAGCACCCACGTATAGACAGGGTAGATGCCCGCTTCCGGGATGTCCGGCGTATAGCGGACGGTGGCGGTTTCCTGGTCCTCCACGGTGTAGGAGAAGCGGTAGGAAATGCTGTCGCCCGGCTCGCCATAGTAGGGCGTGGCCTGACTGTCGTTCCAAACGCCGGAGTAGGAGACGCCGGGGTGGCTCTGGGTCATGACCACCTCGTTCGGCTGGAAGCCAATCGGCCGGGTCGGCACGACGGTCGCCCCGGCGTTCCAGCAATACGCAGCGAAGAGCGCCATCTGGTCGAGGTTGCCGTAGTCCTCCACCATGTTGTTGGTGTTGGGGCGCTGGAGGTACCAGTGGGTCGTGCTGCTGGTGTCAATCTGATAGGTCCAGCCGTGGCCGGCTCCCATATAGACAATGCGGCCGGAGAGGGCGCCTTCGGGCTGACGGCGGGCGTTGAGGGCGGGCCCTGCGGCGAACTTCGGCTCCCCGTAGTCCTTGGAGGGCGAGTTCGGGTCTTCCTCCACATCAACGTGCGTGGCGGTCTCCGCCCAGTTCTCCGGGATGTACTCGATCCCGGCCTCCTCGCAGTTGGCGCAGGCCGGCGCGACCGCGGGGAGGAGCCAGCAGGCCACCCCCGCAAGGGCAGCCACCGCCGCCGGATGTAACTTCCCCAGCTTCATGGTTCTTCGCTCCTTGGTGTTGTCCCTGGGGAAGGCGGGGGCGGCATTCCTGCCAGGCAGGGCAAAATCCTCTCCGTCACGGTGCCGGACTCAACCGTTTTGATTGGAGCGAAGCCGCGGAGGGAGAAAGAGCGGGCCGGGGTTTCCCGTTGTCTCCCCGCTGCTCCACGGCCACGGTCACCGTCCATCCTCGGGAGTGTGACCAATGAGCAACGAAGCGATCTTTTTCTTCTTTCTGGCGCTGAACCTGACGCTGCTCCTGTTGCTGTTCCGTTTTTTCGGCCGGTTGGGGCTCTATGTCTCGATCGTCCTGAGCATCGTGCTGTGCAACATCCAGGTGCTCAAGCAGGTGGACCTGTTCGGGCTGCACGCCACGCTCGGAAACGTACTCTACGCGGGGATATTTCTGGCGACGGACCTCCTGAACGAGCGTTACGGCCAGAAGGAGGCCCGCAAGGGCGTGCTTATCGGCTTCATCGCGTCGGTGGCGATGATGGCCTATATGTCCATCGCCCTTGTCTATACACCGAACGAATACGACGTGATGCACGAACACATGGCGGCGATTTTCGGCCTGGTGCCGGCGATCACCTTTGCGTCACTTGCCGCCTACGTGATCAGCCAGCTCCACGACGTGACGGTGTACCACTGGCTGCGCGAGCGCACCGGCGGCCGGATGCTCTGGTTGCGGAACAACCTCTCCACGATCACGAGCCAGTTGCTCGATACGGCGGTGTTTACAGGGCTGGCGACGCTTCTGGGTGCCTTTCCGGTGGAGGCGGCACTGGAGATATTCCTCGTGACCTGGATCATCAAGGTGCTCATCGCCGTGCTGGACACGCCGTTTATCTATATGGCGGTGCGCTTTACCCCAACCGAAAGGTAGAGCAGTGACCGGTGGCCAGTGCAACCGTACCGCACACCGTCCGTGCCGCCCAATTCCTTCCCGTCTAGTTGCTGTACACAAGCGATAGTTCATACATCGCGGCGAGCAGGCAAACCAGTATGACCACGGCGTAGGCCACGAGCCGCAGGTGGTCCGGGTTCATCCGGTGGCGGACGCGGCTTTCCGATTCGCCGGGTACCTCCCGCGCTTTCCTGGACACGAAGATCATGACCGCGGCAACGGCAGCGATGCTGAGGAGGCTGAGTATCCAGAAGACAAGCATGAGTGGGGGTGGGACGTCCTTCGGCTTTGGTGGGGGGAGGCCCCTTCAGTACCACATTTCCATGCGCAGGCCGCGGCTGTCCGTGGGAGGGTCTTCGGGAATGCGGGCGGCCTTACCGGTTGCGATGCGCCCGGCGGTCCAGCAGGCCGCCGCCGCGTCCAGCACATCCACCACCGGAGCAACTTTCCGGCCGCCCGGCGGTGGCGCAAGCAGGCGCGTCACGTCGAACCCGGCCTGCAGGAGGAGCCGGCGGCGTTCGTCCTTACCTTCATCGCTGGCCTTCTTGTGGGAGAGCGGCCGCTCGCCGTTCATGGCCCAGAAACAGAGTTCGGGGTGGATTTCGCGCACGCGGTTCTGCACCTCGGGAGTGGTGAGGTACTCGTCCACCTGCCGGATGCGCGGCAGGAGAGCGAAGCTTTGTTTCGAAAGACCGGTTCCAGCGGGACCGCTCGCACGGCTCAAGCGTTCGGCTTCCCTGTACTCACTCGCGGCCAATACGGGGCGGCAAGGCGCCGGAAAAACGGAACTCCCCCACCCTGGGCCGAGCCGTTCCCGCGCCATGCGGTCGACCGGCCGGCCCCCGGATTCGGCGCGGTCCGGAAGCCCGATCGGAATGTCCACCGCCACGACGGCGGCGCCGCGCAGCTTCTCCATGAGCTGGCTGAAGTCCGGGGCAATAGCCGCCTCCAGCACGCGTTCCTCTCCGCCGCGGACCACCGCCACCCAGCCCTTCGGGCAGGCGTCAACCCCGGCAACGAGCAGGCGGGTCATGGCTTGCCTGCGGGGGTGGGGACGGGCCGCGGTTTCCGGGTTTTGCTCTTTGCGTGGGCCGCGCGTGGTTCCGGCGGCCGGCGGGAGACCTTCTGGAGCCGATAGCCTGCCAGTCTTGCCACGATCTCCAATGTCCCTTCATCATCCAGAATCTGGAGTAGCCTCCTTGATGCCGGGCCAGGAGACTTCCTGCCTGTTTCCCACCCTTCCACACTCTTCACCGAAACATTTACCAAGCGGGAGAAGACTGCCTGTGTCATCCCAAGCCGCTTGCGAATCTCACGTATCCCGGCTGCCGTGTATCGTGGTGAGGGATCGGGGACTTCAATCACCGTTTCACGGGCACCGCCCCGGCCCGTGGTGAGGAATTCGTGGACGCTGACAAGGCTCTCGGCGATCTCCCGTGCCAGGGGGGAGACCTTCTCCAGATCCTCCTTTGCCGGAGGAAACGATATGTCCTGTGACTTTCTCTTAATCACCGTGATCTTCCCTTCCTTCTGCTTCGAATGAGCGATTCCCGGAAGCCCTTTGCCCACGCCGCGAGGTAGACAGCATCCCCGGGAGCCAAATCCTTGCGCTCCGACTTGTGGTAGACATGCAGCAGGAGAATCCTCCCGAACTCGGGCAACAGCATGTAAATGATCCTGAGTCCTGCACTCTTGCCAGACCCCTCGGCCGGCAGACCCCACCTTGCCTTCCTCAACGGAGCAGCACCGGGAATGACCGGCCACCGCTTGGGATGATCCAGCAGGTGGAGCTGAAACTTGGCATACTCTTCATCGTGCGGGAAGTAGCGCTCGCGAACCTTGGCGAACAACTCCCCTTCGGTGAATCCGTACTTCATGGTGACTCCTCCGCGCAACCCCAACCTGGTTGGGGCTCGCCACTTGCCTCCCGGCCTCAGTGCTCCACCACGTACTCCTCCAGCGGCAGGCGCGTTTTCGTAAGGCCTTCGCCCTGCTCGTAGCCCAGGGCGACGACGACGATGACTGCCTCGCTGCGCGGCAGGGAGAGCACCCGCCGCACGCGCACCGGGTCGAAGCCCTCCATCGGGACCGTCGCCAGCCCGGCCGCCTTCGCCGCCAGCATGAAGTTCATCGCCCCGAGCATCACCTGCTTGGCCAGCCAGAAGTCCATCTGGCAGGCCGGCAGGTCCGGCGTCGGCCGGATGAGCCGCAGGAAGGGAACAATGAGCCGCTTCGCCAGTGCCGCCGCCCCGAGCGGTGCCCGCCCGAAGGCAAGCGGGACGATCTGCTCCATGAAGCTCTTGTACCGCTCGTTGATGGCCCCGGCCTCCAGGTCCATCGCCAGAACGCGGGAGTAGCGCGCCCGCCGGAAGCAGCTCCGGTCGCCGGTGAAGACCACGGTGCAGGGCGCCTCGTGGACCTGCTTCTGGTCAAGGCACGCTGTGAAGAGAGCCTCCCGCACCTTCCCGTCCCGCACCACGTGGAAGCGCGCAGGCTGGAGGTTGTAGCCGCTCGGGGCCCAGCGCGCGGCCTCCAGCAGCCGTTGGAGCGTCTCCTCCGGCACCGGATCGGGGCGGAAATTGCGCACCGCACGGCGCGAGCGCACGAGTTGTTCAAAATCGTCGAGGTTCATGGCCGTAAACCTCTCTGCACAGGAGTCGAGGGGACAAGCCTTGCCCGCGGCGAGGCGCATGCCACGCGGCGGCACAACCAGGCCAGACTATCTATTCGCGGGGGATGAGAAACGGTGCCGGGTGGTGGGTGGTAGAGGAGTCGAACCTCTGACCTCCGGCATGTGAGGCCGGCGCTCTAACCAACTGAGCTAACCACCCACAGCGGCGCGAATGGTGGGAAGGGAGCGGCCCTCAGGCAAGGCTTTTGTCACCCCCTTTGGCGGCATCCCCCACCCCCGGAGTGGGAAAAAACCCTTGTCCGATCTTGGGGGGCGGCGGTTCCCTGAGCGCCCCTGCGGCAGCGCCCCTCCGGCCCCACCCCGGGGGATACGAAGCACCCCCAAAGGAGCAATCCGCATGTACCAGCCCGACATCAAACCGGCCGCGCTCGTGCGCCACCCGCTTTTCGGCGTGGGCAAGGTGGTGGCCCGTTTCGGCGAGGATGAGTTGAGCAAGGTGATCGTGAAGTTTCAGGAGGAGGGCGAGAAGAAGCTCTCCCTCAAGCACGCCAAGCTGACGCTGGACAAGGTCGAGGAGCCCGCGCCGGCGGAGGCGGAGGAGTAAGCCCCCGATGAAAATCACCCCCGGGATCGTGGAGCACGTGGCGCTGCTCTCGCGCCTTGAACTGAGCGGCGAGGAGGAGAAGGAGCGCTTCTCCCGCGAGTTGTCGAAGATTTTCGAGTACGTCGAGCAGCTCGGCGAGGTGGACGTCTCCGGCGTCGAGCCCTCCCCCCACCCGCTCCCGCAGAAGAACAAGTTCCGGGAGGACGTGGTGGAGCCGGGGCTTTCGAACGAGGCGGCGCTGGCCAATGCGCCGGACAAAGAGGACGTCTATTTCAAGGTCCCCCAGGTGCTCTGACCCGGCGGACCCGAAGCATTACCCCTCCACTGCCAGCCAGGCACGATTTCACTCCACAAGAACAAGGAGCAGCCCATGGCGCTCAGGAGCGCTCGCGAACTCGCCGGTCAGCTTGCCGAAGGGACGGTCACGTCCGTTGACCTGACGCGCCACTACCTCGGCCGCATCGCGGCCACCGAGCCCAAGCTGAATGCTTTTGTGACGGTGATGGAGGAGGAGGCGCTGCGGGCGGCGGCGAAGTCGGACGAGCGCCGGGCGGCGGGCAAGACGCTCTCCCCCCTGGACGGCGTGCCGGTGGCGGTGAAGGACAACATGATCACCGAGGGTGTGCGGACAACGTGTGGCAGCCGCATCCTGGAGAACTTCGTCCCCCCGTATATTGGCACAGCCGTGCGCAAGCTCCAGGAAGCGGGGCTTGTGATCGTCGGCAAAACGAACATGGACGAGTTCGCGATGGGCAGCTCGACAGAAAACTCCGCCTTCGGGCGCGCCGCGAACCCGTGGGACCTCGAGCGCGTGCCGGGAGGAAGCAGCGGCGGCTCGGCCGTGGCGGTGGCAGCCGGACAGGTGCCGATTGCACTGGGGTCGGACACCGGCGGCTCGATCCGCCAGCCTGCCTCGCTCTGTGGTATCGTGGGGATGAAGCCGACCTACGGGCGTGTCTCGCGCTACGGGTTGGTGGCGTATGCCAGCTCGCTCGATCAGATCGGGCCGATGACGCTTTCGGTGGAGGACGCGGCGCTATTGCTCGGGGCGGTGGCGGGCCACGACCCGAAGGATTCGACAAGCGCGGACGTGCCGGTACCGGACTACGCGGCGGCGCTGGGCAATTTCGACTGGAAGGGCAAACGTGTGGCGCGCCCCAAGGAGTTCTTCGCGGGTGAAGGGCTCGACCCCGAAGTGGAGCGCGTGGCCGGCGAAACTCTGGAGAAGCTGGCAGGACTCGGCGCGGAAATCGTGGATGTTTCCATGCCAAACGTGAAATATTCCATCTCCACGTATTATCTTCTCGGGACGGCGGAGGCTTCGAGCAACCTGGCACGGTTCGACGGGGCGCAGTACGGTTTCCGCGCGGAGGGCACGGACAATATCATTGATATGTTCTCCCGCACCCGCGGCCAGGGTTTCGGCCAGGAAGTAAAACGCCGCATCATGATGGGGACGCACGCGCTCTCCGCCGGGTATTACGACGCGTACTACCTCCAGGCGTTGAAGGTGCGCACGCTGGTCAAGCGCGACTACGACCGCGCGCTGGAGCAGGCGGACCTTGTCATCGCGCCGACGTCACCCTTCCCGGCCTTCCCGGCGGGCTCACGCATGGACGACCCGCTCGCGATGTACCTGTGCGATATTTTCACGATTTCGCTGAACATGGCGGGCTATTGCGGCATTTCGCTGCCGGCCGGGTTTACGAACGGCGGGCTGCCGGTGGGCATGCAGCTCATGGCCGGTGCGTTCCAGGAGGAGAAGCTGCTGTCGGCGGCATGGCGGCTGGAGCAGGCGCTCGGCGTCGTGGGGTCCCGCACTCCGGAAATCGCCGAAGCCGCCGTCTGACGGCTATACACCGCCCGGATTTCGATACAAACTCAATACCACCACCAGCCAACGGGCACGTCCGGCTGCCATTCGTCCAGTGGCTCGTCCGGGACGAACTCCAGCACCCCAAGGGTGCCGAAGTGCGCGCGGGATATCTCCGTGAAATTGCCTTCGATGCGCCCTGCGTCCCGGCTGTCGTATAGAAAGAAATACGATTCCCCGGAGGGTTCGCCGGGTGTTGCCGTCTCGAGCGCCCAGCGCAGTTCGTGAATGAGGTCCTCCTCGGTGTGGATGAACACCTTCCGGTCGGCGTGCACGCGGGAGAGAAAGCGTCCCTCGTCCACGCCGTGGTACTCCACCAGGAAATGGGCGAGGCTCATCTTGTCGATGATCGGGCGTACGGTGCCTGGATATTCCGTGGTATAGCGGAACATGACACGGTCCCGCTTCGCCACTTCCACAAAATGCCACGTCATTCCGAGCGCAAATGTCGTATAGGCAGCCACGAAAGCCGGCAGGCCGGCGCGCGTCACCGGCTCGAAGAACCGCGGGGCGTACCTGCGCAGCCACACGATGCCCCCGCCAACAAGGAAGAACTGCGCCGGCCAGAAAACGAAGAAATACCGCGGGGGATGCCGTATATCCTCCGCGCCTGCTATGAGCGGATTCCACACCATCATCGGCAGGCAAGTGATGACAATGGCGAGCATGGCAAAGAGCAGGAAGGGGCAGGAGCGCTCCTTCGGGTACCGGATGACCATCCATATCCCCGCGAGCAGCAGTTTCAGCAGGCCGATGGACAGAACGAAGAGTACCCACCCCAGCGCGGCGGCGCGCCGGCCACCCTCGGCATAGTAGTGACTATAGTATTCAAACGGGGGCAGCTCGGGCCACCAGTCAGGCTTGACGAAAAGCTGCAACCCGACGACGGAGAGAAACGTCTCCACGTAGCCGATGCGGAAGACCTGCAATCCCTCGCCCGTTTCCTGTTGAAAGGTGAGCCGTATCTGGTCCGGCCAGCCGTTGATTATTTCATAAATAAAGTACGGACCAACAATCAGCAGATAGACGCCGAGCACGCTGAGCAACGGCCACTTCCCCGGGTTGTAGCGCGTGGCGAGCAGGAACACCACCACCGCCACGGCAACGCAGAAGCCGGAA
>SLMS01000212.1 GCA_007133495.1 Candidatus Sumerlaeota bacterium
GCGGTAGGCAGCGCGCGGCTTCCATGTGGTGGCGTAGGCGTACCCGGCAACGGTGCCGTCCACTTCCGCGGCGAGCCAGGGGAGCTTGCCGGCGACGGCCGCCATGCGCTCCTCCATCGTGGCTTGGGACACGGGCTCCTCCTCAAAAGTGACGGTGGTTTCGCGCACATAATAATTGTATATTTCGCAAAACTGCTCCGCGTCCCCGGGTGTTGCGGATCGTATCACGGCATGTCTCCCTGGCCGGGCTATCCGCCGCGCACGCTCACAAACACGGCGTTGACGGGGGCGAACTGCGTCCGCCCCCGCCATGATGGCTACGGTTTGATGTTGTGGTTCAAGTGGAAGACGTTTTCCGGGTCGTACTGCTGCTTCACCTTGACCAGTCTTTCGTAGTTCTCCCGCCCGAACCCGGCGACGAGGCGGTCCTCGCCCTCGTCACCAATAAAGTTGAGATAGACAGCCTTGCTGGCCCACGGCCGGAGGCTGGTACAGACACCGCGCGCCCAGTCCCTGCCGCGATCGTCGTCCGCGGGATCTTCCCAGAGGCCGAAGGGGTGTGCGCACCAAGGTGCCCGACGCCAGGGAATCGGATAGCCGGAAGGACCCCGTGCCACCGCACCCCCCTGCGGGATGAGCACGTGCTGGGAGGGAGAAGGAACGATCATGTCCCGGGCACACCTGTCGAACACCTGGACCGCTTCCTCGGGCATGGAGTCGAGGTATTGCGCGGACCAATAATTCCGATAGCCAGCCGGATCGTCCAGCAAGCATTGGAACTCGGCGTTGGACATTTCCGAGATCATTTCGCCCTCATGCCCGAGTGCAAGAAGTGGCGCGGCGTGCTTGCGCGCCTCGGCTTCGGGACCGGCGTAAGCGAGGATCACCGCCAACGTGAGCGACCCCTTCAGCCGGTTCGGGATAAACTCCTCGTCCGGGCCGGTCAGATAAACGAGCCCGCCGCCGACCTCGTCGGGCGCGGATTCCATGAAATCGCGGTACGCACGCAGCACCTCCGGGCCGGACTCGGGGCCCCAGAACAACAAAGCGGCAGTCACGACAGGGAGATCATGGAGCCGGAAGGTGAATGAGGTGACCACGCCGAAGTTCCCCCCGCCGCCGTGCAGGGCCCAGAAGAGTTCAGGGTTCTCGCTTTCGCTTGCCCGGAGGACGCTGCCATCGGCGGTCACGATTTCCACGGAGAGTAGATTGTCACAGGCCAGGCCCATTTTGCGCGCGAGCCATCCGTCGCCACCACCGAGCGTGTAGCCGCCCACTCCCGTGGTGGAAACGCGCCCGCCGGTGGTTGCCAGGCCGTAAGGTTCCGTTGCCCGGTCGAGGTCTCCCATCCTGGCGCCGCCGCCGACAGTGACGGTTCGGGCCTCGGGGTTGACCACGGCGCCGTTGATGCGCCGCAGGTCGATTACCAGGCCGCCTTCGGAAAGGCCCTTGCCGGCCACGCTGTGGCCGCCTCCGCGCACGGCGATCTCCATGCCTTCACGGCGGGCGAACGCAATGGCACGCACTACATCGTCCACGTTGGCACATTGGGCGATGATGGCGGGCCGGCGGTCGATCATCCCGTTGAAAATGGCCCTGGACTCATCATAGGTGGGGTGGTCCGGAAGGATAATCTCTCCGGCAAAGTGCTTGCGCAGGCCGTCGCCGAGAGCGGCCGGGTCCGTCTGTGTGCTCATGCTTTTCCTCCTGTGGGGGATCTGGGTTGGGGCAGCATGCAAGCTGGCAACCCCAACCTTACAATAGTCCCGATCCGAGGTGTCGGTGTTCAACTACAATTGCAGCGGTTGGCAAAAATCCGGGGTTCCCCGAGGGTCACCCGGGCTCCCGCGGTGCCTTGGCTGCGCCGTTCTGGAGAAGGAAATTGTGGGGGTGAAATTGCCTGAGAGACGCGGACCGGGGGCCGGGATTTTATCGCTCGCCGAGCGCGCCGCCTTCCAGCTCCTCGGTCACTTCCTGCACGAGGAACTCGAACTGCTCGGTGGTGAGGTAACGCATGGCCTTGGCGAAGGCGCGCTCAAGTTCCTCGAATTCCCGGCCGGCAAGGTCCCGCCGGGCGACGGCCTGCGCGCGCAGCACTTCCGTGCCGGCGGCCAGCATCGCTTCCTGCGCGAAATAGAGTTCCGCCAGCCGGAGGTGCGCTTCCATCAACGCGCGCGGCTGGCGGGCGTGGCGCAGGGCTTTCGCCTCCTGGTGAAAGTGCGGAAGTGCGGCGGCCGGGCTGGGTGATTCCTGCTGGCTCAGGAGCCCCCGCTCGCGCCAGACGCGCGCCACCAGCACCATGTTGCGTGCGCCCTGGGCGTAGCGCAGGGCCTTGAGTAGCAGCTCTTCCGCCGCGCCGCCGTCCATCTCGTCGCGGGCGAGCTGCGAAAGGACGAGGCACGATTCGGCCATGCCGCTGCTGTCGGAAAGCTCGGCGAAAAGATTGCGCGCGCGCCGGCACCATTTCATCGCGGCAGCCCCGTCGCCCTCCGCCCGATAGACGATCGACAATTCGAGACAGGCGCGCGCCTCCGCCGGACGGTGCACGTTCTCACGCGCGAAGCTCATCGCGGCGTATAGACGGTCCCGCGCCTCCGCGTAAGCCTCCTGGCTGCGCAGCGCCACACCCAAACGGACGAACAGCTCGGCAAACGCCGGGCAACGCAGCGTGCGGAAGCGGCGCGAGTTTACGAGCCCTTCTGCCAGCCGCTGCGCCTCGGGGTAACGCCCCTCCGCCAGCAGCACCTCGACCCCGCAGTTCACCGTATCAAGTTCCGAATCGGGCAGGTTGTTCTCCCGCGCGAGGGCCCCGGCGCGGAGGAACTCCCCCACGGCCTCGCCGTGATTGCCAAGCTCGCGGTGGGCCAGCGCCATGGCGCTGATGGCGAGCAGGGCGCCCTCCGGGTCTTTGGCCGCAAGGCTGCACCGTTCGGCGTGGCGGTAGCTCGTGATGGCCTCGCGATACTGGCGCCGGCGCAGGTGGAACTGCCCGAC
>SLMS01000106.1 GCA_007133495.1 Candidatus Sumerlaeota bacterium
CCTGGCAGGTGAGCCGGGTGCCGGTGCTGGAATTTCTGCCTGCGGTGCAGCAGCTCGTCCTGCTTTGGGTGGTGATGCTGGTGACGCAGGGATTTATCGGGCTGGCCGCCGGGGAAAAGGAAGAGGAGGTGGCCCGGCGCGAGCGATCGGTGCGCAGCGCCTCGCTGGCCTCACTGGGCGAGCTGACCGCCGGGGTGGCCCACGAAATCAACAACCCCATCGGGATCATCAAGACATACGCGGACTACCTGGAACAGAGCGTCCTCATGGATGATCCGATGCGGGAGGATTTCGAGGCGATCCGCAACGAGGCGGAGCGCTGCGAAAAGATCGTGCGCCGGATGCTGGATTTCTCCAATCCGGAAATCCGCGACATGATTTCGGTGGATTTACGCGGGATGGTCGAGGAGACGGCCGCTCTCGTTTTCCGGAATGAGGACGATAAGGGCGTGCGCCTGCGGCTGGACCTGGCGGACAACGTCCCCACCGTGCGCGGGGATCCGGTGCAGCTCAAGCAGGCGCTCGTGAATATACTCCTGAACGCGCGCCAGGTGCTGGAGGACTGGAGCAAGAGCGGCGCACCGGAGAGTTTCCAGGGCGAGGTGGCCGTGACGGTACGCCGCGGCGCCGGACCGCGCGCGCCGGTGCGCGTGGAGGTGCGCGACAACGGCCCCGGCATCGCCCGGGAAGACGTGGAGCGCGCCTTCGAGCCCTTCTATACAAAGCGCAAGGAGGGCACCGGCCTGGGGCTTGCCATCACGCGCCGTATTGTGGAGGTGCACGATGGCACGATCCGCATTCAACCGATGCAGGGCGGAGGGACGCTCGTGGCCATCGAACTGCCCATGGAAGGCGAGGAGGACGCGTGAGCGGGAAGGTGCGGCTGGACGTGTTGCTTGTGGAGCGCGGCCTTGCCGAAAGCCGCGAGCGGGCACAGCGCCTCGTCCGGGCGGGGCTTGTCTATACGGAGAATGAACGGCTGGAAAAGCCGGGCCGACTTGTCCCGGCGGACCTGGCGCTCATCGTCAAGGGAGACGATTGCCCCTACGTTTCGCGCGGGGGGCTCAAGTTGGCGGGAGCGCTGGACGCTTTCGGGCACAATCCGGAAGGTGAAGTCGCCCTGGACATCGGCGCCAGCACCGGCGGCTTCACCGATTGCCTGCTGCAGCGCGGCGCGAAGCTTGTCCATGCGGTGGACGTGGGGCGGGCGCAGTTGCACGAGAAGCTCCGGCGCGACGTGCGCGTCGTTTCAAGAGAGAAGACCCATTTCGAGACGCTCGCGCCGGAAGACTTCGCTCCCCCGCCGGACGTTGCGGCCGCGGACCTGAGCTTTATTTCGCTCCGCAGGCTCTTCCCCGTACTGTATAGACTTATGGACAGGGGAAAGCGGGCCATCGTGCTGGCGAAACCGCAGTTCGAGGTGGGGCGCGAACGGCTCCCACGCGGCGGGGTCGTTCACGACGAGGCGCTCCAGCGTGAGGTGGTGGAACTGCTCTGCCACGCGGCCAGCCATGAGGGCTTCGCCGTCACCGCGACCTGCGAGTCACCCATCGCCGGACAGGACGGCAACCGGGAGTTTTTCCTCTACTTGTTGAGGCAATAGGCTGCGAGGCGGGAGGTGAATGCGGGCTGACGGGAGCAGCCGTTACGCCGGCACTTCGATCTGAAGGATAAAGCCCGTGGGCGGAGCAACCTCCCTGCCGTCTTCCCGGGCCGTATCAATCCACAGTTCCACCGCTTCCCGGAGGTTGGATTCCAATTCTTCGAGTGTATTACCAACGGTATGGCAGCCAGGAAGCGCGGGAACTTCAGCCCCGTACTTGATCTGCCCGGGTTCGCCGAGATGAACTTCGACCAGGTATTTCACGGGGCACGGTCCTCCTATTTGAGGTTCGCCTTCTTCAGGATTGATTCGGTGGTTCCGGCCGGAAGCTCTCCGGTGTGTACAGGAACGACAAGTTGGGCTCCAGGCCGGCTCGGATTTTTCATGATGTGGTGGCTCCCTTTGATCCGCACGACCTGCCATCCGTTCTTCTTGAGCAACTTCAGCAACTCTTTTCCAGTCATCGAGCCTACCGCCTCCCTCCAACACCAGCCAGTTAGGCCGCATCGTGGCGGCCCGTCAACTCGACTAACTCAAGGGCGTACCGCCACGCCTCAATTATACCCCGGGCAGCCGCGGCAGACGATGCGCTTGGGATCGTCCTGGCCCACCTTGCCGGTGATCCATTTGCGGGCGTAGTGGTACTCGGGGCCGTTCCAGACGGCGGCGAACCCGTCGTCGAAGACATTCCCGAAGGCGTCGAAGTAGTTCCCGCGGCAGCAGGGGTCCACCTGCCCGTTCCAGTTGATGGTCATGGAGCGCCACGGCCAGAAGCACTTTATGGGTGAGGGAAACTCCTTGGCGCATGCCTCCTGGTCTGCGGTGGGGCGGAAGATGTCCAGTTTGTCGGCGTTCTCCGGCGGCGCATCCTGGTATTGCGGGCGGACGAAGTCGGTGTCGCTGGCGGGCTGGAACTCGGGGTTCGCCTCGTCGAGGTAGGGCTGGGTCAGCCGGACAAAGTCCACGCCGAGATCGTAGGCGAACTCCTCCGCACGGGAAGCCTCGTGCTCGTTGTGGCGGAAGACGAGGTACTGGAACTCGATCATGGGGGTGCGGGAGCGGAGGCGTTTTTTCGCTTCGACGAGTTTCCGCAGATTCTCGATGACTGTTTCGACCTTCCCGCCGCGGCGGTATTTCGCGTACACCTCCTGGGTGAGCCCGTCGCAGGAGACCACCAGGTCGTCGAGCCCCGAGCGCACCACGGCTTCGGCGCCGCCTTCGGGGAGAATGTTCAGGTTGGAACTGATGACCGTGCCGACACGCCGTTCGTGCGCGTGCCGGACCATGGGGAGGATGTCCTTGTGGAGGAAAGGTTCCCCCCAGTTGTACATGATGATTTTGAAGGTGTGGGGGGCGATCTCGTCGATGAGGGCCCGGAAGCGGTCGA
>SLMS01000094.1 GCA_007133495.1 Candidatus Sumerlaeota bacterium
TCGACCTGCTGACGCACACGGTGATTTCCTCCGCGGGGGTGGAACTGCCTGTCCGGCTGCTCGATCCCCCACCAGGGACGCGGTTAGGGGTACTGGTCAGCGCCGGAAAGAGCAATGGCCGGCGGGTGGTTTTCCTGTTCGCACCGCAGGATTGCCCGAGCGTGCGCGTGCGGCTTGCGCCGGGGTTTTTCGCCGGTGGCACAGTGCAGGAGTTGTTTTCCGGCGGGACGCTGCCGCTGGAACGGAACGGGACGGAGTGCGAAATCCCCCAGCGGCCGGAGAGCTTCGGCATCAGCGTGCTGTTGGATGGCATACCGGCATAACGTATAGACGGGCCGTCAGAGCACGCGAGCCTTCGTTTCGTACTGCGTGCGAGTTTCACAGTACGCCATGCCGGGTTCGGCCAGCCAGAACGCGCCTTCGAGCCGGATGTCCTCCGAGGAGCTTCCCACCTGGACAAGGAACTCGCCCGGCTCGGTCACGAGCCGCATTTCCAAGTCATAGAAGGCCAGCAGGTCCGGCGGGAGCACGAACTCCACACGCTTCTCCTCACCCGGCTCGAGATGCACGCGCAGGAATCCTTTCAGCTCCTTGTACGGCCGCACGACGCTGACGAACCGGTCCACGATGTATAGCTGGACCACCTCGTCCCCCGCCACCTCTCCGGCGTTGTGCACCGTGCAGCGAACCGTGATTTCGTCGGCCTCGACTGGCGTTTCCGGCGCGATCTCGAGGCCCGAGTACTCGAACCTTGTATAGCTGAGGCCGTGTCCGAAGGGAATCAGCGGATCGTTGGTGCAGTCTATATAGGAAAGCTCCCTGTGGAAGCGCCGGCGGTTGTAGGGGAGCGGCAGTTGGCCCACACTCCGGGGGTAGGACATGGGGGACTTGCCGCCGGGGTTGTATTCGCCAAGGAGGGCCTCTGCGATGGCCTCGCCCCCTTCCTCGCCCGGCAGCCAGGCATCCAGCACGGCCGTGACCTTGTCCAGCACGTTGGTGAGCACGTAGGGCCGGCCGTGGAACAAGACGAGGACGAGCGGCTTTCCGAGCGCGGCCAACTGCAGAATCAGTTCTTCCTGCGCGCCCTCCAGCCGCAGCTCCGTGCGGTCCACGTGCTCGCCGCAGGTGCCTTCGCCCGCCACGGCGGACTTGCCCCCGCCCACGAAAACGATCACGTCCGCCTGCCGGGCTGCCTCCAGCGCCTCTGCAAATCCGTCGCGCCGGTCCGACATGATCTCACAGCCTTGGGCATGAAGAAGTCTGGTCTCGTTCCCAAGACGGGACTGGAGGGCCTCCAGCACCGAGGCGGCCGGAACCGACAGTTCTTCGTAGCCCTGGTGCGTGTAGTGGGCCGTGAATGTATAGTCGCCGAAGAAGCACCGTGCACTTCCGGCGCTGGGGCCCACGAGGGCGATTGTTTTGACGTCCTTGCGGAGGGGGAGCGTGTTGGCGTCGTTCTTGAGCAGGACGAGCGACTGCCGCGCGGCTTCGCGGGCGAGCGCACGGGCGCGTGGATTGTCATTATATCCGTCCGCCCCCGCGGGGTCGGCGTAGGGCTTCTCGAACAGGCCGAGTTCAAACTTGGTCGTCAGGACGCGCCGCACCATTTCGTCCAGATGGTCGTGGGAGACGAGACCCTGCTCGACTGCTTCGGCGAGCGGCGGACCGTAGTTCACCTGGCGGGGGAGTTCGATGTCTATACCGGCGTTGGCGGCAAGGGCGGCCGCCTCCACCGGTGTTTCCGCCACGTCGAAGAAGCGCCGCAGCCAGTCGATCGACTCGTAATCGGACACGACGGTACCTTCGAAACCGAGTTCATCGCGCAGGACCTCGGTGAGGAGCCAGCGCGACGCCACGCACGGCACGCCGTCCCAATCATGGTAGGCATTCATGACCGAATGGGCCTTCGCCTCGCGGATGGCCGCTTCGAAGGGGAAGAGGAATATTTCGCGGAATTCGCGCTCGCCGTAGTGAACCGGGGCGGCGTTGCGGCCGCCTTCGGGGGCGGAGTGACCGGCGAAGTGTTTGGCCGTGGCAACCAGCAGCGGCTCGCCGTCCCCGCCCTGGATTCCCTTCACGAAGGCCACACCGATACGGGCCACCAGGTAGGGGTCCTCGCCGAAGGTCTCCTCCACCCGGCCCCAGCGCGGGTCACGCGCCACGTCGAAAAGAGGGGTCAGTACCTGGTGCACACCGGCGGCCAACACCTGGCCCCGGATTTCGCGGGCCACGGCGTGGGTCAGCTCCGGGTTCCATGCGGCGCCGTGGTTGACGCCCTGGGGGAAGACCGTCGGCCCGTTGGCCAGAAGTCCGGAAAGACACTCCTCGTGAATAATGCCGGGAATGCCGAGGCGGGTTTCCTCCACCAGAAGCCGTTGCAGTTCGTTGCCGAGCGCGACCGCCTGGTCCGCGTCCAGCACGATACTCCCGATCGGACGGGAGAAATGCCCGATGCCGTTGCCGATCTGTTGCTTGTACTTGTCCATCGCGGGCGGGCGTTCGGGGTGCGCCAGACTCCCCAGGGCGCCGGTGAGCTGATAGACCTTCTCCTCCAGCGTCATGCGGGAGAGCAGGTCCTCCACCCGTTCGAACAGGGGGCAGGCGGGGTCGCGGTATGGCTCCTTTGCCATGAGGGGTCCTTTCGGGGTGAACGTGCGGGGAACTGTGGACCGCTGGCTGGCAAAGGTGCAAGCGTGTTCCATGGAGCGTGAGCGGTAGAAGGAGGCGGAGCTTGCTGCAAGCGATACCAGACGGTTGTGTGGCTCCTTCCCGGCGGGGGAGGATGAATGCAAAGTGTTGTATTTACTGGATTTGGACGGTACATTCTGGTGTTGGAGCATTTTTTTGCGCGGGGAGGGCACTTTTTTCTTGTGCCGCGGATGATAACGGTTACAAATCAAGCAGAAGTTCAGGACGAACACCGCTCCAACAGGCGTCCTCATCCCACCTGAAGGGAGGGTTGGTGAATCGGAAGCACGATTCCGCA
>SLMS01000265.1 GCA_007133495.1 Candidatus Sumerlaeota bacterium
CCCGAGTCCATCAGCCAGGCACTCCACGATTGCGGCGCCCACCGGCTCGGCCACGCCGTCCGCCTCAAGGAGGACGGGGACCTGCTCAACTACTGCTGCGACCACCGCATCCCCCTGGAGGTCAACCTCACGAGCAACCTCCACACCGGTGCGGTCCGCGACCTCAGCCTCCATCCGCTCCGCATGTATTACGATTTCGGCCTGCGCTGCTGTGTCTGTACAGACAACCGCCTCGTCAGCGACACCACGGTCACGGACGAGCTATACAAGGCCCACACCGTTCTCGGCTTTACGCTCGAAGAACTCAAGGACCTGATCGTTTACGGCCTCAAGTCCGCCTTCCTCCATCACAAGGAGAAGGTGGACCTGATCCGCGGCTCCCTGAAGGCGATGAAGGACATCCACGTGGACACCGAGGGAAGGGTGACCGGTGCGGCGCTGGCGGACATTCCCACCGAGCAGTTCACCAAGTCCCACCCCGGCGGTTGAGCAGGCTCTAGGCGGTTCCTGTTACTGTTGCGGCGGTGCGCCGGGGGGGCGCCTGCCCTGTTGCTGACGGCGTTCGAACTCGGGGATTTCGATCTCCGGAGCGTCTATATCGAACTCGGGGACGACGATGTCGGTGTCGTCGATCGGCGCGTCGAGTGCCGTGCCCGCACCCGCATAGTTGAAACTCACCTGCGTGCCTGCCGAAAGCTCCCACGCTCCGTAAACGGGGTCGGTGGAGAGTGCAGCCGCGTGCTCGCCGCCCAGCCGTTCGGCCAGCTCGCGCAGATCGCGCCCCGAACCGTCGCGTCCCGTCGGGACGATCGCGATTCCGTACTCTCCCGGCGGAAGAATGATCCGGTCCTCCGTGCGCACCCCCCGGCTGCGGTAGGGCGCCAGAGTCACCTCACGGCTAACCGGCCCGCTGAAAAGGAACCGCACCACCTGCCCGGTGCTGTTGTATAGCTGCATTTGTGCGTCGGCGATCAGTTGCCGGCCGACAACGCGCGGGGACGGGAGGTCATAATAATCAGCTTCCTCGGCGATCGACGCCACCTCCTCGTCGATCCGCATCTCCTCTTCCATTACCTCTTCAGTGACCCAGCGGCCCTTGAAGCGCACGTACCCCTCGGCCAGCCGGCGCTCGGTCTCCCGCTCATCGGCCTCTTCGGGGGTCATCCATTCGCCGTCGTATTCAACGAGGCCCTGGGCAAGCTGCTCCTGACGGTGCGCCTCGTCCCGTGTCATGACGACGCCCTGGTACTCCACGACGCCGGCCTCGTCCGGGTCCACCCACTCGCCTTGGTACAAAAGTCTCCCCTCCTCGCGCATGCGCGCGGCAAATGCATCGGGCGTTTCCTGCAGATCGAAGTGCAGGCTTTCGCGCCGAAAGCCGTAAAGCTGCACCAGCTTGGGCATCGGCCGGCGGTAGCCTTCCTTTTCCACCGTCACGAAGACTGAATCCCGGTACCCGCCCGTGCTGCGGAACGGCGTGACGCCCTCCCGGTTGGAGGACACAAGCTCCCACGAACCCGGCGGCCATGGCTGGTAGGGCTGCACCCCGTCGGGTGACCAGACGACCTGCGCTCCCGGTGGGTTGGACTCAACGGCCAGGCGGCTGCACCCGGCGGCGGCCATAACGATCAACCCAAGGGCCACTACCAAACCCGCGTTGCGCATCTTGTTCGTTCCCCGCTTGTCTTGATGATCAACTGACGGCGGCGTCTTCTTCCTCCGGCACGTAGTCCTCGTCGTAAGCCAGAATTCTGCCGCAATTGGGGCAAATCACCAGTTCCTCACCCCGATGGAGAGTCACCATCACGTCCGGCAGCAGGCTGTAGTGGCACCCCGTGCAGCTTCCCCCGCGCACCGGAACCACCGCCGAGCCGGGGTGCATCTTATGCACGCGTTCGTAAAGGTGCCGCAAATCATCGCGCACGCGCACGGCCCGTGCTTCGCGTTCGCGTTCGAGTTCGGTCACCCGCTGCTTCTTGTCGTTGAACTGCGAGCGGATACGCTGGCGCTCGGCCTGATAGAACTCCTTGAACTCATCGAGCTTCTTGCGCTCTTCGGCCTCTTCGGCCTCGCGCTGGCCCGCCTCGTCCACGAGCGTGTTTACGTCGTCTTCTTCCTTCTGGAGTTTTTCGCGGATTTTCTCCAGTTCCCGGTTCGCTGCCTGGTACTCCTTCTCCGTCTTGCTCAGTGAGAGCCGTGTCTGGCTGCGCTGCAGATCGGTCAGCCAGTTCTTGATCCGTTGCTCCTTGCGCTTCCGCTGGTCCTGGTTCTCCTCCAGCTTCTTCCTGGCGGCCGCGTGATCCGCCTTGCGCTGCGCCATGCGCTTTTTCGTCTCTTCCCAGACTACGGGATAGCGGGCCAATTGGGACTTCAGATCGATGAGCTCGCGATCGATTTCCTGAAGATCGAGCAGCTTCTGTACGTCAGGGAGCATTCTATTGCCAACCTTTGGAAGAAGTGCGTTCCGGGACTGAAAAGTCAACTCTGCGGGGCGGCGGAATGCGCGGCCACGGCAGGCATGGCGAGAGCGCGTCGCCTGGACTCGCCCAGACACGTCAAGGGTATCCGCCCACACCCCGGGCCGTTCAACTGGATTCTCGCCCTCAGGGCTTGGGAGGCCTCTCTTTCGCTCCCAGCAAGGCCCGTCCCAGCGCCTCGATGAAGTGCATCGCCGGGGTCCCCGTTGCCTCCACGATCTGGTGCCGGCAGGAAAACCCGTTCGCAATGACCGGGGTCCCGGCCTTCAGCGACCGCACCGCCGGGAAAAGCCGCGATTCGCCGATCTGCTGCGAAATCTTGTAGTGTTCCGCCTCGTAGCCGAAGCTACCCGCCATGCCGCAGCACCCCGAGTCCACCTCCTCGACCCGCGGCGTGCCGTCTGCCCCGAGCAGCCGCTTGAGTGGGCCCGTGCCGTTCAGCGCCTTCTGGTGACAGTGTCCGTGCAGCAGGTAGGACTCGGCGGCCTCCGGCAGCTCCAGCTTGAACCGCCCCGCCACCAGCTCCTTTTCCAGGAACTCCTCGATCGGGAACACGTGGGCGGCCACGCGTTTGCCGAGTTCCTCGTCCTCGACGAGGTCCGGCACGTCGTCGCGCAGGGCGCTTACGCAGCTTGGCTCCAGCCCAAGGATCGGGATGCCCTTGCGCGCGTACCGGTCAAGGTTCCGCAGCGTCTGCTCGCCGTCGCGCCGTGCCTTTGTCAGGAAGCCCTTGGAGATCAGCGGCCGGCAGCAGCAGCCCGCCCTGGCCAGCCGTACCCGGTAGCCGAGGTGTTCGAGCACCCGGACGGCCCACTTGCCGATGTTCGTCTCGTGGTAGTTCGCGTAGGTGTCGTCGAAGAGCACCACCTCGGCGGCGTCGGCGGGCAGGTTCGGTTTCCTGCGTCGGGCGAACCACTGCACCAGCGTTTCGTTCGCGTACTTCGGAAGCGGGCGCTCCACTGCCACCCCGAGCATCCGGTTCATCGTCCGCCGCACCCAGGAGATGCCGAGCACTCCGTTCACGAGCGGCGCCAACAGTCCCGCGTTCATCCGTGCCGCGCGCGGCGAACTGGCAAAAAGCCGGTCCCGCAACGTGCTCCCGTGTACCTTATGGTACGCGTGAAGGAACTCGGACTTCATCTTCGCCATGTCCACGTTGCTGGGGCATTCGGTCTTGCATGCCTTGCATTCGAGGCACAGGTCCAGGACGTCGTGCATGCCTTTGGAGGTGAGCGCCCCCGGGCCGAGCTGCCCGGCCAGGGCCATGCGCAGCGCGTTCGCCCGCCCGCGCGTGGAGTCCTTCTCCTCGCGCGTGGCCATATAGCTCGGGCACATGGTGCCGGAGCCGATTTTCCGGCACGCGCCGACGCCGTTGCACATTTCCACGGCGCCCTGCAGGCCGCCTTCCTCCCGGTAGTGGAACTGACTCCTGTGCCGGGTGGTCTTGTAGCCGTGCGTATAGCGCAGGGGGCCCATGACCGGCGGCGTGTCGAATATTTTGCCCGGGTTGAGCAGCCCGTCCGGATCGAAGAGGCGTTTCACCTCCCGGAAGACCTCCATCATCTCCGGTCCCCAGAAGGCCTCGTTGTTGGCGCCGCGGGCGATACCGTCACCGTGTTCGCCCGACCAGGAGCCGCCGAACGAGCGGCAAAGCTCCATCGCCTTGCGGCTCACCCGCTCGCACTTGTCCCGGTCCTCCTGCGTTTTCAGGTTCACCACCGGCTTGAGGTGCAGCACCCCGACGCTCGGGTGGCCGTAGGACATCACCCGCAGGCCCTCCTCGTCGCAGATGCGCAGGATGCCCGCCGTATAGTCAGCCAGGTGTTCGACCGGTACGCACGCGTCCTCGATGAAGGAAATCGGCTTCCAGTCGCCCTTCATCTTGAGCATCACCCCGAGCCCGGCCTTGCGCACCTCGAGTATCTGCGTGCGCTCCTCGGGCTTGTGCAGCCGGGTGAAGGCGTAGCCGTAGCCCGCCTCGCGCAGGTCCTTCTCCACCGCGTCGAGTCTGGCGATGCACTCCTCCAGCGTGTCCCCGTCCATTTCCACCGGGATCACTGCGGCCGGGTTGCCCTCGACCCACCAGCACATCTTCGCCGTGGAAGGATTTGCGATGGACATCTGTACGAGCGGCCCGTCCATGAACTCCGCGCTGAGCGGGTTGTGCCGGATCACCAGCGGCATCGCCCGCAGCGACTCCAAAAGGTCCGCGAAATGCAGCGCCATGCAGGCGATGTGCTTGGGCTTTTCGACAAGGTTGACCTTGGCGCTTGTCATGACGGCCAGCGTCCCCTCGCTGCCGGCAAGAATCTTCGCCAGGTTGTGCGTGGACTCATCGCCGAGGAACTCATCGAGTGAATACCCGCCCACGCGCCGCATGACCTTGGGGAAGCGCTCCTCGATCAGCCCGCGGTTGCGTTCGATGATGGCGAGCAGCCCGTCGAGCAGGCGCTCGCCCGTGTCGCCCATTTCCTCGCGCCTGCCGAAATAGGCTTCCGTGCCGTCGGCCAGGAAAACCGTCGCTCCAAGGAGGTGATCGATCGTCTTGCCGTAGCGGATGGACATCATGCCGCTGGAGTTGTTGCCGATCATCCCGCCGATGTTGGCCCGGTTGCTCGTCGCCGTCTCCGGGGCGTACATGATGCCGTGCTGGACGATGCGTTCGTTGAGCAGGTCGCGGATCAGCCCGGGCTGGACCACGGCCCAGCGCTCCTCGATGCTCAGCTCCTCAATCTCGTCGAAATATTTGCTCAGATCGAGGACGAGGGCCCCCTCGGCGGTCGTCTGCCCGGCCAGACTGGTGCCACCGCCGCGCGCAAGGACGGGGACCTTGTAGCTGCTTGCCAGCCGCAGCCCCCGGCGCACGGCACCCCGGTTCTTTGGCGTGAACACGCCAACCGGCCGCTGCATGTAGATGCTCGCGTCCGTGGCGTATATCCCCCGGTGCATGCGGTCGTGATGCACTTCGCCGGGGAAGGCCTCCTTCATCTCCTTGAAGAACTGCCGCAGATCGGGCGTGGTTGGGACGCTTGTGGTGCTCATTTGGGCCGGTTTATCGTCTCCTCTCGCAAAGGAAGGCAGCATCCCTCGCACGGCGCCCGCCGGGCAAGCGGGAACCCGCGGGGTGACTGACCCTGGGCGCATCCCCGGCTTCGTGGGATGGTGTCGCTACCCACTTGGCGGCGAGCCGACGTACCGAAACAGTGAAGCATCCGCCGATTTCGCCGATTCACGCCGATGGGGACTGATGACCAGTCCTGTGGCGCGAGTCACACATCCTCTGTGAGAATCTGTGGGATCGGCGGATGACTCCAGGATCAGTGCCCCTCGAGCAAGGGAACGGAAACACTCTGGCCCAGAAGGCCGGCCATCATGGGCACCGTTGCGTCGCGGCGGCGTGGCGTGAGTTCTGTGGGAGGGGGAGCGCGCAACGGCGCCACGATGCAACGAAGGCGGTGCGGGTTCAGAGCCTCACCAGTCTCCGCCGAGGTCTCAGGCATCCACGAAATGACGGGGTGTACCCACGGACCCTCACTCCTCCTCTCCGGCCAGGAAGTCCTCCGGGTAGTCGCTCCAGAGACCGCCACCCCGGCCGAACCACGCCCGCCGGGGCGGCGGGTGGTAGCGGAACAGCACGATTCCGTACACGTCCCCGTGCGCCACCACGGCTCCCTCCTCGTAATCGAACAGCAGCATCCCGCGCATGAGCATCTCCCGCGGAGGGGCGGTGCGGTGGCCGCCAGCCTGAAGCATGGCGATAATTCCCCGGTCCGTGACGGTGTGCGTCGGCAGCACCGCGTAGTGCCCCTCCGGCACCTCGATGCGGAAACCTGAGGGGAATCCGTCCGGGTTGATCGGCAGGAGGTTGGGAGGGACCGGTTCCCCGTCCACGAAAATATGCCCGTCGTCTATACGCTCGACGGTCTGGCCCTCCACTGCGGTTACGACGCCGAAAGAGGTCTGCTCGCGGACGGTGTAGGTGCTGCCCGCGCGATCCTGGAAGGTGTAGCTGTTCGTCTGCCGGAAATAGACCACGTCCCCCGGGCGGATGTCTCCCGGCGAGAACCACCGCATGAGCGTGAACACCTTGTCCCCCCGCTCGAGCTGCGGCCCCATCCCGGTGGACCGCACCGTCGTCAGGTTGAACACCCCGTAGCCGAAACACTGGAGCCCGAAGAGCGTCAGCCCCACGAAAAAGAAGAGCGAGGACCACAGGGCCGCCAGCAGCCGGAACCGCCACGGCTGCCCGTTGATCCGCACTGCTGCAGAAAATGCGTCCGCCATCATGTACAGACACCAGGTCAGCACCGCCAGCAGCATCCAGTTGTTCCACGGATGATAGAAGTTCACCGCCCACCAGGCGAGAAGCCCCGCCTGAACGAGCCCCATCGCCATGGCCTTCTTCGGCTGGTGATTGTACCATTGGCCCGCTCCGCCGAGCAGCGCCAGGTAGCCCGCCGTCCACGGAAAACGGTGGGGGAGGCCTGTCGGCAGGCTGTTGTCGTAACGCTGGCCGATGGCGTAGGCCAGCCGGCGGAACGGCTCCAGCGGGTTGGGCATGTCGCGGAACTTTCCGGCGCGCTTTTCCGCCCCCTCGATGTCCTGTGAGGTGAGCATGGCCCGGCACCGCACGCACCGGGTTTGCCCCGGTGGGTTGTGGAAATTGCAGACGCGGCACTGGGGTCCCAGGCTCATTGGGAAAGGAAGCCCTCCGGGTAGTCGTCCCAAAGCCCGTCTCCGCGGCCGAACCATCGCCGGCGCGGCGGCGGGTGATACCGGAAAAGCACCACCCCGCGGATGTCGCCATGGGCGACGGTGGCGCCCTCAGGATAGTCCACAAGAATCCTGCCCTGGAGAAGCATGTCCCGGGGTGCCGCGACGCTGGCGTCGCGGCCCATCATGGCGGAGACCCCGCGGTCGCTGACGGGGTGGGTCGGCAGGATGGCATAGTGGTCCTCCGGTGCCTCGATGCGGAAGCCGGAGGGAAATCCGGACGGGTTGACCGGCAGGAGCGCCGGTGGGGCGGTTTCGCCGTCCAGAAAGATATGCTCGTCGTCTATACGTTCCACCACCTGGCCCGGCAGGCCGGTGACCACGCCGAACGCGGAAGGCTCCCGCACGGTATAGTAGTCCATCCCGAAGGCGCCTTCGATCTGGTAAGTGTAGCTGTTGGTTTGACGGAAATAGACAACGTCGCCCGGCTGGATGCCCTCGCGCAGGAACCAGCGGTTCAGGACGAACACCTTGTCCCCGCGCTCCAGGTGCGGCCCGAGGTTGGGGCTCCTCACAGTCGTCAGCGTGAACACCCCGTGTCCGAAGAACTGAAGTCCGATCAGCATCAGCCCCACGAAGAAGAAGAGCGACGACCACAGCGCCACCAGCAACCGCAGCCGCCAAGGCTGTCCGTTGATCCGCACCGCCGCGGAGAACGCGTCCCCCATCATGAACAGCGTCCAGGCCAGCGCCGCCAGCAGCATCCAGTTGTTCCACGGATGGTAAATGTTCACCAGCGCCCACGTGATCAGCCCCGCCTGCACAAGCCCCATCACAACGGCCTTCCGGGGCTGGTGATTATACCACTGCCCCGCGCCGAGAAAGAGCCCCAGATAACCCGCCGTCCAGGGAAAGCGATGGCCGATGCCCGTGGGCAGGCTGTCCTCGAACCGCCTTGCCAGGGCGTAACGCACCCGGCGAAGGCGCTCCGGCAGGTGCGGCAGGCGGAGAAAACGCCGCGCGCCGCCCAGCGGCCCCGGAACGGGGACATCCCGCGGACCCAACGCCGCACGGCACCGCACGCACCGGCCCTGCCCCGGCGGATTGCGGAAACTGCAAACGCGGCATTCGATTGCCTCGGTCATGCGGGCCTTCCCTTGCCCCATGGGCGATGCCTATCGCTCCCATGAAAGCCATCGCCGCGCAAGCCAAGGGCCGCAAACAATGAGAGAGTACCGCTGTTTCGTGCCGGAAGCCCAAGCCGAAGGGCAGACCCTCTCCCTCCCCGCGGAGGAGGCTCGTCACCTTGTGCAGGTGCTCCGCGCCGGTCCCGGCCGGGAGGTGCTGCTGCTCGACGGTGCCGGGAAGGAATGGGCTGCGCAAGTCGCCGAGGCCGGCCGGCGTGCCGCCACGGTGCGCGTCATGGGTATCTCCCGGCAAACACCGCCCCCGCCCCCCCGCTGGCTCGCCTGCGCTCCCACCAAGAGCGCCCAGTTCGACGACGTGGTTCAGCAGGCAGTCGAACTCGGCATGACGGCGTTCCACCCGCTCCGCACCGAACGCACGGAAGTGCACTTCGATGGCCCGCGCGCGGCAAAGAAGCTTGAACGCTGGCGCCGGCTCGCCGCCGAGGCCATCAAGCAGTGCGAGCGGCTCTGGCTCCCCGAGTTCCACCCGCCAATCGGCCTGGCGGAGCACCTTGCGCTGGCGGAAGGGCACGCCCTGCGCCGGATGGTGCTTGTGGAACGGCTTCGGGAAGGAGCCCCCGGCCTTGCCGGAGCAGCAGCGGCAGGAGATGGCGTGTGTCTATACGTGGGACCGGAGGGAGGCTGGACCGAGGGGGAGCGGAAGCTCTTCGCCACGATGGGCGCCGAGGCGGTATCGCTCGGCACCGAAGCTGTCCTGCGAACCGGTACCGCCGCCTTGGCCGGGCTTGCTCAATTAACCGCGCAGCCGAATCAGGGGAGTTACCCGCCGGGCCCGTAAGGGGTTCATCCGGGCCTCTTCAGACAAACGTATCCGGGTTGTTCGTGTGTTTCGTGGAGGACAATGCCCGCGTTCAGAAGCGCTCTTCCAGGTCCTTGCGCAGTTCGTTGGCGCGCCGGCGCCAGTCCGGCTTCTGCGCTGCTGGTTTTTCCGCCGGAGCGTCCAGCGCTTCGTTCACCACGGCGCGGGCCTGGTGGAGCAGTTCCTCGTCGCGCCGGCGCAGCGTCCGCAGCCGTTCGATCTCCAGCCGATAGACGCGCGTGCGGTCGCCGCTTTTCAGCCAGAGGAACTGCAGGATCATTACCAGAACGATCAGCCCGGCGACCGGATGGTAGAGAAGGTCCAGCAGCCCTCCCGGCCCCATCGTTACCAGTCCGGCGGTCAGGACCGCCAATACCAGGAGAATGATCACGTCCCCGGTGCGCACCCTCCAGCGCCGCCTGTGGGCGCCGGAGGGATCACGCGTCACCCGGAAGAGCTTCAAGACGGGCTCACCGCCTCCTTGAGCGCGTTTTGTATCTCCAGAAGCTCGTACTCGGCGGTGCTCTGGTCGGGCAGCGTCACCGCGAAGACATCCCCCGCCTTGCGGCCGACCATCTGTTTGCCGACGTGCGTTTGGTCCGAGATGATGTTGTTGTTCGGGTCGGACTCCCACATCCCGAGGATCGTCAGGTTGCGTTCCTCGCCCGTGGCCGTATTGCGAAGCCGCAGGCGCGTGCCGAAGCCGGAGGTCTCCGTCGAGACGTCCCCCGGTTCCACCAGCCTGGCCCGGGCGATCAGCTCCTCCAGCTCCGAAGCAGCCTGCTGAAGCTGCCCAAGGCGTTCCTTCGCGGCGTGATATTCGGAGTTCTCCCGCAGGTCGCCGTGCTCCCGTGCCTCCTCGATCCGTACCGACGTGGCGGGAATCTCCTCCGAAGTGAGCCGGGAAAGCTCCGCCCGTTTCGCTGCAAGGGCGCTCTTCGTGGTGCGATGGTGCTTCGGTGCCGAGCGGGCCTGCTCTTCTTCGGCGCGCCCGACGCCCCGGAGCTGCTCGTGGTTGTGGATCACGATCATCTCCAGCGTCTGCTTGAGCTGGTTGGACAGCGAATTGTGCAGCCGGATCATCAGCAGCACCCGCCGGGCTTCCTCCACGTTTGCCGAGATGACCGCCTTGCGGAAGCGCTTGCCGTTCTGGTCGCTCAGCACCGCACGGATTTTCGCCGAGGAACTCCGGGCGGAACCGGCTTCCGCCCCGTCTGCCGAGGCTGCCGGATCCTCCAGTTCGGACAGCAGGGAGAGCAACTCCTCGAACACCATGATCGGGGGAATGCTGTCGTCTAGGTGTTGCCACTGCCCATCGAGAAGATTTTTCGCCGCCCAGACGAAAAGGTCCGGATTTGCGTGCGGCTTGGCCAGGATGCGCTCCAGCGCCACGTGCCAGTCATGCTCGAAGCCGTTGTTCAGCAGCTCGCGCTCCATCCAGGCCGCCGTGCGCGGATCGAGTGCCAGGATCGATTCGGCGAAGTACTCGTGCCAGTGCTCTGGCTGGAGCACGCGGATTTTCTCCAGCGCAAGGCGCCGCAGGTCCGCCACCTCAAGGCCCTCCACCAGCGGCACGGGGTCCTCGCCCGAGAGCAACTCGTCCACCGGACAGGGGTTTTCCCGCCCCGGGAAAAGGTCCTCGAACTCTGCGAAGAGCAACCCGTGGTTCAGCTTCTCCGCGTCCGTGGTCACTGCGCCGTCCGAAACCGGCTTGCACATGAGCTGGTGCAGCGCCTCGACGTCCTGCTCGTTCATCTCCGCGTCGGAGCCGTGCCGGCGGATGTCGCGCAGTACCTCGCGCCGGGCGCGGACCGTCTGCGCCTGAAGCAACTGCGCAAACGCCGCGTCCAGGAAACTGCGCGGATTGTCCCGCAGTGCCAGCTCCGCGTTCGCGTTCGTCCCGTTCGCGTCGATCCATGGATCGAGCTTGATCCCCTTTTTCGCCGCGTTCCAGAAGCTCCGGAACTCCGCCTCCTTCAGGAACCGGTCCGTCAGCAGGCGCTTCAGTTCCGCCACCTTCATCCGCCCGTTGAAGCTCCGCAGGGCCAGCTTCACCACCTCCGCCGGGCGCGACTTCATCTGCTCGCGCAGCTCTTCCGGCTCCAGCGCGATGTACGCCCGGATATGGTCCCGCGGCACCCGCACAAGGAACTGCCGCACCCCGTCCAGGGTCATCTGCTGGCCACGCCGTGAGGCGAAATCCACCACCACGCGCCCGCTGTCGATGTCCAGGTCCCGCACCACGCCGAGACCCCAGCTACGATGAAAAAAGACCTGCCCTTTGGTTGCCCCGAGCAGGTCTGAGAAGACAAACCACGCTTTTTTGAGCGGAGTTCGCTCGTCGTTCAGGCCCGACCTCTCCACAAGGTCGCCGATCTTCTCCGAAGCCCCCTCGGCGTAGGCGGCCCGCACCGCATTCACCAGCA
>SLMS01000321.1 GCA_007133495.1 Candidatus Sumerlaeota bacterium
CCTTCGGACGACAAGTCCCACATAAACATCGCAGTGGGGACTTTTGTCTGCTATTTTCTATGTTACTTTCCCGGCCTCATCATGAACCTGTATTACCTTTGGCAATTCAGAAAGGAGAAGCAGGCTACCGGGCGGACACCGGAGGGTCAGGGAATCCTGGTAGGGTTCCTCATCGGGTTTGGCCTGGTCATTCCGGTTGTGCTGGTTCCCTGCGTTGGTTTGATGGTGGCAAACGCCGCTCCCAGTTTCAAACGGGGGCGTGCCTACTCGCAGGTGTCTTCCGTGGAAAGAGATCTGAAGGTGATTGCCACGGCCATCGAGTCCTACCGTGCAGACAATAATCAATTTCCTGCCTTCACCACGCGGCCGGAGATGACGCACGATTTCGATCTGCTCGATGCTGACATGCGCCGCAAAGAGCAGATACCCACGTTCGCCCGGACAAACTGGCAGGGCAGCGAGGACCCCGGTGCCGGCTCACTCACCACGCCGCTGGCCTACATACTCAGAAGGCCGGGTGATCCTTTCGCTTCGCCACGGGGCGCAAGTTATCGCTATTGGCACGATGTAGGTGGTTTTATTATCTGGTCTGCCGGACCGGATGGAGAGTACGCTATCACCGATCCTGGAGAAGTGTATAGCTCGGGCGAAGTGCAACCCTCGGAGGCATTGCTCCTCCGTACCTACGATCCCACAAACGGCATCTTCAGCCCCGGGGACATCTGGAGGGCCAGGCAGCGGTGAATCCGGCATATCACAGGAGCGCGCAAAGGAGGGGGCCCGAGGACAGGTCCTACACTGGCCGCGCGTTTCTGCTCATCCCGCTTTACCTTCTCGGGTACCTGCCGGGGTTTATCTGCAACGTTGTGTGGTACCGGCAGGTGAGATGGGCCAGACAGGTCACCGGGCGGAAACCGCCCGGCTATGGCTGCCTGCATGTCTTGATGGCGGTGGGGGTGGCTCCACTGCTTCTACTAATCCTGCTGTGGCTGACAGCCCCACCACACATTCTGTGGCCTCCAGAGGGAGCCTCGGTACGTTCCGAGACTTCCCGGGCCCGCTCCGACATGCGGAGCATCGGCCTGGCACTCGAAGCCTACCGCGCTGATCATGGCAGCTACCCAGCCTATACCTTCGACCGGCGCGAATCCATCGATCCCGGCTCCGCCGCTGAATTCGAGCGGGTTCACGGCCGCATCCCCACCCTCCGCGCGCGGGCCGGCACACAGCTCGCAACGCTTACGACGCCAACGCCCTACTTGACAGAGCCATTCCCGGCCGACCGGTTTCTCGAGAGGCAGTTCAGGAATTCCACTTACGCGTATTGGACTGACGGGGACGGCTGGATTATCTGGTCTCCCGGACCGGACGGTAAGTATACCATCACTGGTCCGGAGACCTTGTATAGCTCGGCCATTGCGCAGCCCTCCGAACTCCTTCTGATCACCTTTACCTACGATCCCACAAACGGCACCGTGAGCCCGGGCGATCTCTGGAGGGTCTGGCATTAGCTGTTCTACGCTTCCGCGCTGTTTAGCGGGGGGCGACGGCGCGCTCAGGGTTTCCCCGGAGAGTGGCCCGGAAGGTGAGTCCACGGGGCACTTTTAGCTTGAACAGCCGTGGCGCGCTATGGGACCCGTGCGTGTGTATTTGGATTATCCACTCCACGGAAAGGCAGGTCCCCACCCATGCCGAAGTACGTCATCGAACGCGACATCCCCGGAGCGGGCAACATGTCCCCCAGCGATCTCCAGGGCATCGCCCAGAAGTCCTGCAGCGTTCTCAGGCAAATGGGCCCGGAAATCCAGTGGCTCCACAGCTACATCGCCGGCAACAAAGTGTACTGCGTTTACGTGGCGCCCAACGAAGAGAAGATTCGCGAGCACGCGGAGAAGGGTGGCTTCCCGGTCACCCACATTGAGCGCGTGAGCACGGTCATCGATCCCGTCACCGAGGAAGCAGTCCCGGCGGGCTGAGCCCACGCGGTAGGCGGGGTTTGTGTCTTGGCTGGCGGGCCTGCGCCGCCGGCCGCGGAAGGCGGTATGTGCCTAAGGGGCGTCGGCCGGAGAATCATCTTGCGATGACAGAACGTGCGGGGCGTGCTCCTCGAGATGTCTATACAAGGCCCGTGCCGCGTCCTCTCCCCGCCGGTGTTGTTCGAGCAGCCGCGCGGTGTGGTACGCCGCCTCCTCCAGCTGTTCCCGCGTTGCGGGGACGAGGCCCGTCGCGACGCGGGCAAAGTGATCGAGAGCGCGGGAGGACGGGCCTTCCTCGTACCGGATGTGGCCCAACCGGAGATGCGCGTCCGCGCGTGCGGCCGGAGGGGCGGGTATTCTGCCGTCTGCGACTTTTTCGAGGGCGTTCGCCGCGCCGGGGCTCCCTCCGGCTTCCAGATAGAGCCGGGCGATGACCTGGTAGGCTTGGTACTGTTCCTCCCGGGGAATGTCCGGCATTGCGGAGCGAAGATATAGAACGGGCGACTGTCCGCCAGCGTCTGCCATTTCGAGAGCCGTGGCCACGTGCCTGTTGACCGGCGTAGTGTCAGGCGGGGCGAACTCCCTGTCGAACAGCCCTTCGAGCGCTTCCTCGCTTCTCAGCACCGGGGAAATCCAGAACCGTTCGGACCTGAACCGGGCAATCCGGGTGCTCAGGCTTTCAGGGTCCACGTGATCGAAGATGCCGAAAAGGTGCGCCGCGGCGTTTCGCCAGTTCTCTTCAAGGCTCGTTTGACGGCTCCAGATCGGTGCGAAGGGGTGCTGCTCGAAATAGTAGGAATAGGGAGCACGCGCCGTCTCATAGTATTGTCCGTCGTGCACCGTCACTGTCAGATGGGATCCGTGGACGTACATGGGCCAGGATTCCCATGCATGGAATTCTTCGCTTTTGAGGCTGTCGATCAGGGTTTCCACAACGCCGGGTTCCACCGTTCCGCGTAAATAGGCAATGGAGTTCAGTATTTCCGTGACTTCTCGAAATATCGCCTGATTTTTCGCCAGTTCGGTGCTGCCCTGCGCGGGGTCACGGCTGGAGGCATCGGCGGTGCCAGAAGGCATCTGCCCAAAGGGGCTGCCTGCCGAAAGGCGCCATGACCTCAATGCCCGGATTTCTTCACGCGAGAAAACCCCGCCGGCGTACTGGGGAGGTTTTTCTTCCGCATAGTCCACCGAGAGCCAAACCTCCCCGGAGGGAAATATGGCAAGGATGGGTACGTGCAATGGACCCGGAGGGGTCCCACCGCCGAAGAACGGAGTTACCGTTATCGCCGCGGCTTCCCCGGTGTCCGGGTGAAGGTGGTATCCGAATTGTCCCGCCGCACCCTGTCCAAGCCACGGGAGGAGGAGCAGGCAAACCAGAGCGCGTATATTCATGGCTCATCCTCCTCAGTCGGCGGCATGCCGAGAGCCTTCCGCACGGCCTCCCGGGCCGCGGCCGTGTTGCCTTCATGCAGTTCAAGCCGCGCGAGGATGAGGTATGCCAAAGCTTTTTCAGACTCGGGAATTGTATCCAGGGCGGCCCTCAACGAGGCGAGGGCGCCCGGCCTGTCTTCCTCCGCCTTCTTGCGTATGTTTTCGAGAAACTCCACGGCCTCCGCGGCGTCCACGGGTTGCGGCGCATCCACTTCCGTTATTACGGGCCGGGATGGCGCTGCAGGCTCTGTGGTTTCTTTCCTGGGTTCGTCCGTCTCCTTTTGTGATGGCGCGGGGTCGTGCCGAATATCAACAAAGCGCTTCGTCACGGTGTCCGGATCAACGTGGTGAATGATGCTGAAGAGCGACGGCAGCAGCCGGTCCCAATTTTCCTGCCGTGATAGGTGTTCGTCCGGGACATGTATTGGCATTGCTTCATCGGGGATCCTAAAGAGGGGAAGGCCGGATACTCCCCGCCAATTTTCGCTGCTGATGGTGCGAAGGGTGAGGACCGGACCGTGCCACGGGGTGAGCCCCCCAACGTGCTGCGTGTCAAGTTCGCCAAGCTGGCCCAGGATTTCCTCGCGCACGTCGTCCCGGAGTTCGCCCGTGTAGTAGGCAATGTATCTGGGGTACTTCAGGTCTTCCTCCCGGGGAATGCGGCGCTCCTGCTCCGGCGACAGTAACTGGCCGGGTTCGACACCCATCTCCCGGAGCCTCTCCTCCCCGTAGGTGGCGAGGAGTTCCGTGCCGGATTTGATCCCCTCTCCGCGGGCGTAGTCCACGGACCAAAACACTTCCCCTGAAGGGAAGACGGCAAACACCGGACCTGTGCGCACCCAATTGGCGCTTCTCCCTCCACGATGCCCTCGGCCTATTTCCACGATGGCGTCCTCACCCGTGTCGGGATGGCCATGGTACAGCCCGAACGCCGTGCTGCCGGTGAGCCCTCCCGCCGCGAGCAACCCGGCCAACAGCACCGCCAGCCAGCAGTTTCCACTCCCCAGCGGTAACAGCCGGCTGATGCGCATCGTCAATGGTCCTCCCGTTCTGCCGGAGATAATCAGGGAGGCAGGTGCTCCTGCAGATCGGCTATGTCAAGCCCTCCCGGCCCCATCATCCTCCTTGCGTGCCTGCGGCCCTGCTGCTTCCGTTGGCCGGACGGAGGTGGTTCCCATGAATGCGACGCGAGCCTGGTTGCTGTCGTCTGTGCTTACTCTCAGCGCTCTGGCGCTGTTCGCCTACGTGGCGGTCTCCTGGTGGCAGACGGTCAGCACGGCCGCGCCCGAACCAGTCCCCGAGTACCTCGAAGCGCCCGCCCCACCCGAGCCCGAACAGCCCCACCCCCCCGACGCCGAGCCGCTGCCGGCCGACCCTGAGTCCGTCCCGGACGAGCTGGAGGAGGAGCCCGAGGCTCCCGAGGACCCCGAAGACAACGGGGAGGACTCCCCCACGCTCGACTCCGCCCCCGAGCCGGAGGCAGCCGAACCATCCCGTTGAAAAAGCAACCCGCCTTCTGGCCCGTCGCCGTGCTCGATTTCACCGCTCCGCCGCCCGACGGCGCGTGGGATATGTTCGCCGCCGAAGCCGGTGCCTTGCTCCCCGTGCTCGGCATGGAGGAGGACCCACCCGACCGCCCGGACGGGACGGCGCCGCGCATGGCCCGCCTCTTCTTTGGCTCCGTGGCGAGCGAGGATTCGCCTGTCCCGTGGGTGGGGCCGCTCCGCGAGCTGGCCGATGCCCGGTTTCCCAAAGGGAGCTTCACGCTGGATATCAAGACCCTGCCGGACCGGAACTGGGGCGAGGAGTGGCGGGAGAATTTCCACGTCCGCCGCATCGGCAAGCGCCTTTGGGTGGGCCCGCCGTGGGAGCGCGAGCTGCCGGCCGGTGCCGCGCCCGACGCCGTCCACATCCTGATCGAGCCCGGCCAGGCCTTCGGCACCGGGTCGCACGAAACCACACAGCTCTGCCTGCAGGTGATCGAGGACCTGGTTACCGCGGAGTCGCTCCGGGGCGAGGAGGTGGTGCTGCTCGACGTCGGCACCGGGTCCGGAATTCTGGCCATCGCCGCGGTGAAGCTGGGAGCGCGGCTGGGCATCGGCGTGGAGTACGACCCGGTTTGCGAGGAGAATTTTCTGCTCAACGCCTCGCTGAATGGCGTGGAGGACCAGCTCCGCTTTGTCCTCTCTTCCGACCCGCTGGACGGGCCGGCCGCCTGCCTGCGCGAGCGCCTCCCCCTTCCCACCATGGCGGTGTGCAACATGCTGAGCGAACGGTTCCTCCCCATCCTGCCGCTTCTGCGGGAGATCGCCGCGCCGTTGCTCCTCTCCGGCTTCATGCTCAGCGAGGAGCAGATCGTCCGCGACGCGTTGGCCCGGGAGGGCCTGCGGATCATGCAGAGCTACGTGCTGGACGAGTGGGGTGCGTTTTACTGCCGGCGGGAGGGGTAAGGGCGCGGTTTCCTGTTGCCGGCCCGCCCCGGCTCTTCATACGGTCCAAATGTAATCGGTAACGTCCCGGAGAGTCAGGACCATGAAACTGACCAGGAACAGGCGCGAAGTCCTGGCCGCATTCGGCTTCCTCGCTCCCAATTTCCTTGGTTTCTTCCTCTTCGTCGCCTTTCCGGTTCTTTTCTCGGTCATCCTGGTCGTCACAAACTGGAGCCTGAAGCCGGCCATCGAGACGCGTTTTACGGGGCTGGACAACATCTGGCAGCTCCTGAGCTTCCGTCCGCGCGAGGACGCGGTGCCATCGGGAGGCTTCGGCTGGCTGCTCGCCTTCTTCGGGGGTTACGGGCTTTTCTTCGCCGGGGTGCTGTGGACTTTGATCGCTCTTGGGCGCGGTTTTCACGGGCTGCGGGCGGCGGGATGGCTTCTTCTTGCAATCGGTTTCATCCTCACCGCCCTCTCCATTTCCCCCTGGATGGGCGTCAGCGCCTTCCTTATCGCCATAACGGTCCTCTTCGCCGTGCCTTTTTATGTGGCGGACAGCGACGGCAATTTCCTCGGCCGGGCGGCGGTGGGGCCGCTGCTCCTGGCGGCGGGCATCGCCCTGGCAACCCTCCTGAAGGAGCCGTTCTTCGCCCGGTGGGAGGCGCGTGACGCGCTCTTCTGGTACTATCTGTACAACACGCTTTACCTGATGGTGGCGATTCCGCTGACGATTGCGGGCTCGCTCGTCCTGGCGCTGATTCTTTCGCAACCGCTGCTGCGCTCGGGCTGGCGGTTCCGTCTGTGGCTGACTGCCGGGCTGCTGCTGCTCGGAGTGGCCGGGGGGGCGTTGCTCTGGCGTCTATACCACCCGGACCTGGGGCTGCTGTGGGGAGCCTTCTGCCTGGTCGCGGCACTGGGCACGGGCGGCGGCACGATCGCGTACCGGACGCTCTTCTATGTTCCGTCGTTCACCGCAGGCATTGCGCTGATGCTGCTCTGGAAGCAGATGTATAATCCGAACTTCGGGCCGATCAACGAAGGGCTCCGGATTTTTTTTGGCCTGCTGGGGCTGGATATCGAACCGCCCCGCTGGCTGCTCGATCCGGACTGGGCAAAGCCCGCCATCATGCTGATGGGTTTCTGGATGGTTGTCGGCGGGGCGAACATGTTGCTCTATCTTGCCGGCTTGTCCAATATCCCGCCCGACCTCTACGAAGCGGCGGATATAGACGGCGCGAGCGCCCCGCAGAAGTTCTGGCACGTCACCTGGCCGCAACTCGCCCCGACCACCTTCTTTATCGTCATCATGAGCACCATCGCGGGCCTGCAGGGCGGCTTCGAGCAGGCCCGCGTCCTGACGGAGGGCGGCCCGGCCGGCTCCACCAAGACTCTGGCGTATTACGTTTACGAACGGGCCTTCGAGGACCTGGAACTTGGCTACGCCTCCGCCATCGCGTGGATTATGTTCGTCATGATCTTCCTGCTGACGGCCATGAACTGGCGATTCGGGAACCGCTATGTCAATTACTGAACCCCGAAACATCCCCGCCGCCGGAGGCATCGAGAAGGTGCTTGAGGGAGAGCACGGCCCGCCGCCACCGCCGCCGGGGCCGACTCCACGCAGCCGTTTTCTTCAGGGTCTGCTGCGGGGCTTTTTCTTTTTTGCCCTCACCTGTGCGGCCTTTTTCACCGCCCTCCCCTTCCTCTGGATGATCATGGGCAGCCTGAAGCCCAATATCGAAGTGGAGGAACCCCACATCGTTCCCCGTGAATGGCAGTGGGAGAACTATGCGATCGTCCTGCGTTTTCAGCCGGACAAGGACGGTGTCTATCTCGACATAGACTTCGCGAAGTGGTACTTCAACAGCATGTTCGTCTCCGTGGCGATCACCTATCTCCAATTGCTGACGAGTGCCATGGCCGCCTACGCCTTCAGCCGCATCGTCTGGCCGGGGCGCGACAAGGTTTTCTTCCTCTATCTTGCCACGATGATGATCCCGCCCATTGTGCTCATGATCCCGAACTTCCAGATCATGGTGCTGTTCGGGTTCGTGGACACCTACCAGGGGCTGATCATTCCGGCGGCGTTCGGGGCCTTCGGCACGTTTCTGCTGCGGCAGTTCATGCTCACGATCCCGCCTTCGCTGGACGAGGCTGCCCGCATCGACGGGGCCAGCCACTGGCAGGCCTTCTGGGAAGTCATCCTGCCGCTGGCCCGGCCGGGGCTGGTGACGCTGGCGATTTTCACCATGCTGGCCTCGTTCCAATCGTTCTTCTGGCCTCTGGTGATGCTGAAAAGCGAACACCTGTTTACGCTTCCGATCGGGCTCCTCAATCTGGACTCCACCTACGGGCGCCAGACCGAGCTGATCCTGGCCGCCACGGTCATGAGCGTCCTACCCCTCGTCGTCCTGTTCGTGATCCTTCAGAAACAGCTCATCCGCGGCATTCAGCTTGGCGCGGTGAAGGGCTGACCGCGGCGCCGGGCGCGCCGGGATTCGCTGCGCGACAATCGGCTTGCGCTGACACCATTCCGGGCAGAGGACTTCCCCAATCGCCGAGGCGCCCGGAGGGGAATCCTTTTGTTTCTTGAAGCCGAAAACGTGACCGTCACCTTCGGCCGCAGGCGTGTGCTCGACGACCTGTCCATGCGGCTGCAGGGACGCTCCACCGGCCTGCTCGGGCCCAACGGCGCCGGCAAATCCACCTTCATCAAAGCGCTGCTCGGCTTCGTGCCACTGCGCCGCGGGACGATCCGGGTACTTGGCCACGACGTGCGCCGCCAGGCCATGCACATCCGCAGCCTGGTGGGCTACATGCCCGAGCACGAGTCCTACATCGAGGGGCTGTCGGCGGTGCGGCTGCTGCGCTACCTGGGTGAGCTGTCCGGCCTCTCTCCGCGCGACGCGATGGAGCGTGCCCACGAATCGTTGCACTATGTCGGGCTGGGCGAGCTGCGGTACCGCCCGGTCGAGACGTATTCGCTCGGCAACCAGCAGCGGGTAAAGCTCGCGCAGGCGATCGTGCACGGGCCGAAAATACTGATACTGGACGAACCGACCAATGCCCTCGACCCCGAGGGCCGCAATGAAATGCTCCGCCTCGTGCGCGACATCGGTGAATACTCAGGGTCGCACGTGATCATGTGCTCCCACATTTTGCGGGACGTGGAGTACTGCTGCGAGTCGGTCACCGTGCTGAACCGGGGCAGGGCGATCCTGAGCGGCGTTATCGAGGAGCTGAAGAAGGAGGACATCCGCACCTACGAAGTGCGGGTGGAGGGAAACCGCGACGGATTCGAGCGCGAACTGGTCCGCCACGGCTGCCTCACCTCGCAGAACACGCAGGGGCACCTTCGGGTGCAGTTACCCGAGGGTTATGGCACGCGCTACCTTTTCGAGATCGCGCAAAAGGCAGGCGTGCAGTTGCGCCATTTCCATTTCAAGAAGGATTCGCTGGAGGACATTTTCGTCAGCGCGCTTCAGGAATCGGAACGGGGGCACGGTTATGCCCGTCCATGAGATGCGCTACCGGTCCTGGGAGGGGAAGGTCATGCCGGTGCCGGTGCGGTTGCTTTCCGTTCCGCGCTATACGCTGCTGGCGGTCTTCAACAAGTATATTGCGGCGGTTCTGCTAGGCATTGGCGTCCTTCAACTCATTGCCTATACAGGGTACCTTGTGATCGTCACCATGCCGGAATTGCAGAACCTCCTGGACCTCGAGGAGGTACCGGTCCGCCTCCGGGATGAGCAGATATTCCGCTACTTCTACTCGGCCCAGTATTATGTTTGCTTGCTGATGGTTCTGCTGGCCGCGCCGAAAATGATCTCCCCGGAGCTTGCCCACAGGTCTATCGCGATTATATTCAGCCGCGCGATCCCGAAAAGCGGCTATATACTCGGGAAAGTCATTGCGCTTGGCGGGCTGCTCAGCCTGCTCACCTGGGTCCAGACAAGCCTGCTCTTCTTCTTCATGCACGTGCTTTACACGCCGGAGCACACGTTTCATGCAGAATTCTGGCCGGACACCTTCATGCTTTTCTGGAAGACTCTGCTGCTCGGCGTGACGATGACCGTGGTGTTGACGTTTGTGGGCCTGGCGGGTTCGGCCATCACGAAAAACGCGCGTCATGCCGTGGTGCTGCTGCTGATTGTCTTTCTGGGACCGGGACTTGCCACCACGATGATTTCCGAAATCTTCCGCGTAAACGTGCCACCGGTCTCCCTGCGCCACCTCACGCAGGACATGGGGTATCTGCTGTACAATCCGGGCGAACTTGTGCGCGATACCGGCCCCGTGTGGGTGACTTTCGCGATGGTTCTCTGGATAGCCGTTGCATTCGGGGTTGTTCTCCGGCAACTCCGCCCGCACCGGGTTTACAGGGAATAGGAGGGCGCCGTGGCCGAGCAACTGGTTGAACTCAGAGGTGTCTCCCGCTGGTACGGCGAGGTGATCGGCGTGAACCGTATTACGGTGACGGTGCGGCCTGGCATTACGGGGCTGTTGGGCCCAAACGGCTGCGGCAAGTCCACCATGATGAATTTGATTGCCGGGATGATGCCGCCGAGCCAGGGCGATGTTCGCGTGCTTGGGCAACAGGTATGGGGCAACCCGGAAGCAATGCGTGACATCGGCTACTGCACGCAGGTGGATTCCTTTTACGAGAAAATGACGGGCTTCGATTTTCTGAGAAGCCTGCTCATGGTGCGCGGATTTTCGAGACAGAAGGCAGCGGCCGCCTCCGAACACGCAATCAAGCGCGTGAACATGGTCCCCAACATGCATCGCCGGATTCAGAGCTACAGCAAGGGCATGCGCCAGCGCATCAAGGTCGCCCTGTCCATCGCACACGATCCGCGGATTGTTATACTGGACGAGCCGCTGGACGGGCTCGACGCCGTGGGACGTATCGAAATGATCGGCCTGATCCACGAGTTCGGCCGCGAAGGCCGGAACGTGCTGATAAGCAGCCACATTCTACACGAAATCGAGGCGATGACGAATAATATCCTCCTCCTCAACGGAGGATACCTTGTTGCCGAGGGTGATGTCCGCGAAGTCCGGGGCGCCCTGAACCGCCATCCCCACCGTATCCTGATCCGCTGCGGAAACCCCCGGGAAGCCGCGCTCTATTTCATGGACCAGAGTCACATCATCAGCGCCAAGGTGGAGGATAGCGACAACGCCCTTGTGCTCGAAACACGCAATATCGACCTGTTTCACGAAAGCCTCAACCGGCTTGTGCTGGAAAGGAACGCCGACGTGTCGCTCGTGACGGTGGCGGACGAAAACATATCGAGTATCTTCGGATACCTGGTGGGGGAGGAACATGTCCAGCCTCAGTAAGGAACAGCTCCTCCTCCGGCTCTGGCAACTGGAAGCGGTCCGCGCTCTCTCGGTGCGGCGGTACTTGACGAGCAAGACGCTGGTGCTGCTTCTTATCCTTGCTTTCGGGCCGGTCTTGGCCGTCTTCGCGGGCGTCGTTTTCGTGTGGGGACACGAGGGCGTGCGGCAGCTTACCGCCGTGGGCGAGCGCGACATTCTCTACATATCCAGCTATATCGTCAACGCGGCGTTTATCCACTTCACGATTATTTTTTCCGCCATTGCGTTCGGGATGTCGGTGATGAGGGAGGAGCTGGACGACCAGACATTTCACCTCTTATGCATGCAGCCGGTTCCGCGCTGGGGCATTGTTGCGGGGAAGACGCTCGGGTTCTTGACCTACGCCATCCCTCTCATATTCATTGCCATTATCGTCTGCCAGTTCCTTATCGTGCTTCC
>SLMS01000183.1 GCA_007133495.1 Candidatus Sumerlaeota bacterium
GCCACGTCCTGGGCGAGCGCTCCGCCTGCCAGTCCCACCGTGATGGCGCTGGCGCTGAGTAAGGAAAGCCACTTGTTCATGTTGTCGGTCCGTTCCCTGTGTAGTATGCAACCCAAGGTTGGGAAAGGTACCCGGGAGAACGCAAGCAAGAAAACATGCGCGTTTGGAGTTTTTTCACTCCCTCTCGTCCCCTCACCGGGATTCCGAACCCCCTGGAATTATCTCTGTTGGACCATCGGGGAGGGGCGGTTTCAACCCAATTCCCGGGTCCCTGCCCTGGATTTTTTCGCGCGTCCACCGCGAGACCGTCCCGTCGGCGATGTACCGGTAGAGGTCCGTACCCGGGCAAGCAGTTTGAGCCACGTCCATGTGCCCCTGAATCGTCCCCGGATCGATCTCGTGCTTGTCCGCCAGCCAGGCCAGCAGCTCCACCAGCGATTCGACCTGCTCGATCGACGCCCTTTGAACCCCGAAGCTCCCCCAGAGCTGGATGCCGATGTGCCCCATCGTGTCGTAATCGGTGTTGGTTTCCGGCTCGTACTCAAGCGAGCGCCCCTCGAAAATCCGCCCGTCCGGTGCGATCAGGAAATGATACGGCAGGTCCGGCCAATCCCGGTCACTCTTGCCCCATGACTGGAGATTCTGCAGCCGGGTCACCGGGTCGTCGCCCTCGTTCCAGACCACTCCGGCGTGGTGAACCGTCAGGTAGCGTGGCGTATGGCGCCGCTCTTCCGGGATCGGGTCGGGGTCGGACCCCCATTCCTCCGCCGGCACGATCTCCGGCCGGGGAACCTCATAGTTCGCCCCGCGCACCGGCCCTCCGCTGCCACCGCCCAGCGCCGCGCAACCCGCCACCGCAAAACCCACAACAGTCACCGCCGCCATCGTCAGCAAGCTTCTCATGGAGGGAGTCTCCTTTCCTCTCCGGGAATGCCCCTGAGCGTCTCCACTCGCCGGGAAAGGTCAAGCCCGTGCTGAGCCCCAAACGCACCAGCGGGGCGAAGCCACCCGGCTCCGCCCCGCCAATTCAGCCATTACTTGTCACTACCGTGGAGTTCCCGGAACCCGGATCAATACAGCGACCAGTCCTCCACGCCCGTTGGCTCCAGCGGCCCCACGTAGTCAAACCGCGCGGCGCCCGAGTAGAAGCGGTTCCCGGTCGTGTTGCCATTCGTCACGGTCACCGAGTGAACGCCCATGCTCTTGGTATGGTCATCACTGAATGGGAACTCACCCAACACGATCCACTGGTTGGTCAGGCCACCGTTTGGGTGCTGGTTCAACACCGTCGTGTCATCACCATCCAAGTGGTCCACCGTGTATTCCACCGCCTCGATGCTGTTGGTCGTGGACGGGAAGGCCACCTCCACCTTGTAGATTCCCGGCACATCGAAGATCGGGCGGAACCGTGCCCAGCGTCCGGTCGCTGAGGCCCAGGAAATCCGCTGGGTTCCCTCATCCGCGACCCCGTCCACCGGGAAGGAAATGCTGGAGTTCGTCCACCACCAGCCGCCATCCTCTTCGTACCACTGGTTGTTGGGGCCGACGCCGGTGCCCTGCACCACTACCACTGGCGGCGCGTCCGTCAGCTCAGGCCGCACCGTCGTGCGCACGCGCAGGTTGTTGTCCCGCGGCCCGAAGTACCCCTCCGTCTCGTGCCAGAGCGCGAAGTTCTCCGTCATCAGCGTGCTGGTTTCCACCTCCGGCGGCACCAGATCGAGCGTGAAGGTCACGCTTTCGCCCGGCGGTACCGTCTCCGGGTCCATGGTGACGAAGGTGTCCTCCTCCCCCGCCGGGATGAACTCACTCGTGCGCCCGAAGGGCCGGCTCGGGACGACGCTCACGTCGTCCGCCGTCCAGGTCTCCGTGCCGATATTCTCGTAGGTTGCCGTGACGGTGAGCGATTCGCCCACACGGGTGAGGCTCGGGTAATCAAGGCTTGTGAGCCGGCCGTCCCATTCCGCCGGGCCCGGTTCGTCCGAAACGACGACGATGGCGTTCGCCGCGCGCCGCTGCCCAAGGTGGTCGTACGAGCCATTGTCCGAGGGGAAGTTCACCACACCATTGAACGGCTCGCCCGCGGCCCAAAGGGTGCTCGACCCGCCACCGTCGAGGTTGAACGCTTCGGTGGCTCCCAACTCCAGCATCACCAGCGAAAGCTCGTGGAAGGTCATGCCGGCGGCTTCCTCGGTCCGCCCGTCCACCACCAGCAAGATCAGTGTGTCCGGATCACTCCAGTCGTCTATACCAACCACCGTGCGGGGGTGGCGGACCGTGTCCCCCTCGATTTGGATCACCCCGTTCACCAGCAGCATCGGGTGGTTTGTGATCGCGTTGTCCCACGCGGGCAGCGGGCCGGGCCAGTTGCTGTTCTCCGGCAAAATGGTCACTTCTTCGCGGTTGTTGAAGACGAGGCCGGCACCCCCGCCAAGATTGTGAATCACCTCGCCGTCCACTTTCAGGTAGGTCGTGCCGCCGCCCCAAGGCTCATCGGGGTTGTTGGGGTCGTAGCTTGACGTGTTGAAGAACGACCCGTTGATGGCCACCTTCGAGCCGGGAATCTCCTCCGCGAACGCGCTGGTCAGCTCACGCGGGAAATCCGGGCTGTCCAGCCCCGGGCTCGGCCCGACCCAGGCATCGCGATAGTTCAGGTGCAGCTCCACGGCCGGGTTTGTCAGGTCCACCAGCGCGTAGGAAATACTCTGTTTCGAATCGAACAGGTCGTCGAACTGGGCGTAGCGCCAGACGATGCCCTCACCGATTTCGCGCTCGAACCAGACCGCATCGTCGAGCAGTTGCGCTCCGGCGTGGGACCCCGTCCCACCCAGAAGCAGTCCCGCCGCAATCGCGGCGGGGTACAATGATCCCTTGGTGCGCAGCATCAAGCCGCCCTCCTCTCGTTTCTTGTGGTTGCGGCAGCAGACCCTTTTTGACTGTGCCGTCAGGTTGGGCTGGATCGGAGGGCAATTGGACCGTCTCGGTCAACCACAAACCGCCCCCCAAACGCATCGGCGGGGCGAAGCCATCAGGCCCCGCCCCGCCGATTCAACCGTCACCTGTCACTGCTCTTGAGTCTCCGGAATCCGGCTCAATACAGCGACCATTCCCCCACCTGCGTCGGTTCCAGCGGGCCGACGTAATCGAACCGCACCGCACCGGAGTAGAAGCGGTCCCCTGTCACGTTGGCGTTGCCGACACGGACCGAGTGCACGCCCTGGTCTTTTGTGCTCCCGTCACTGAAGGGGAACTCTCCGATATTGTTCCACTGGTTCGCCAAGGCCGAGCTGTTCTGGTTCAGTGTCGTGCTGTCCGACCCGTCCAGATGGTTCACCGTGTACTGCACCGAGGAAATGCTGTTGGTGCTGTGCGGGAAGGCCACCTCGACTTTGTAGATCCCGGTCACGTCAAAGATCGGCGTGAACTCCGCATACCGTCCTGTCCCGGTCGCCCAGCAGCCACGCTGTTGCCCCTCATTCGCCACGCCCTCGGCCGTGAAGCCGACCGTCGAGGAGAACCACCCTGTCGTCGGCTCATGATACCACTGGTTGTTGGAGCCATCGGCGGTCCCCTGCACGATCATGATCGGCGGAGCGCCGTCGATCTCCGGCCGGACCACTGTCTGGAGCCGCAGCTCGTTGTCGGCCGGGCCGAAGAAACCTTCGGTCTCGTGCCACAGTGCGAAGGTCTCCACGGCGTTCGTGTCCGATTCCACCTCAGGCGCCACAAGGTTGAGCGTCACGGTCGCCGTCTCGCCAGGTGCCACCGTCGGCGGGTCCATCGTGAAGAACGTGTCTTCTTCGCCCGCCGGAACGAAGTCGCTCGTGCGGCCGAACGGCCGGCTCGGGACGACGCTCACGTTATCCGCCGTCCACGTCTCCGTGCCGATGTTCTCGTAGGTGGCCGTCACCGTCACGTCGTCGAACGACCGTACCAGTGTCGGGTAGGCCACGTTGGATATCCGCCCGTCCCATTCGACCGAGTCGGCGGGCGCGCCCGTCACGGCCACGCCGTCCGCCACCGCCCGGATGCCGGAGTCGGAGAACCAGTTCACCACCCCCGTGCCCTGGAACCCGGGCTCCTGGGGCACGACCATGGTGGTGGAGCCGCCACCGTCGAAGCTCACCGCGTTGTACGCGCCGAGAGCCTGGGAGAGTTCGACCATCTCGTCGCAGTTCAGCCCGGCGGCCATGTCCTGCCGGCCGTCCGCGGTCACCATTAGCAGCCGGTTGTCGGTGGTCAGTATTTGGATGGTGCGTGGGTGGCGGGAGCAATGGCCGCCGGTTGGCAGGTTGGTGCTCGGGTTTCCCTCGACGACAAGGTTCGGCCCGCTCGCCAGCAGGTCCACGTAAGTGGCCGGGGCGTCCTCCCATCCATCGTCGGTGCTGGGACGTTCGACGAGGACTGCGCCCTTGCCATCGCCCAGCACGCCAAAGGCGCCCTGCAGCCAGAAGCTGCCCGAGCTGACCGCCTCGGGGATGATCGTGTTGCCGCCGCTGCGCAGGAACGCCGCCGGCGAACCATCGCCCGAGATGGCGTAGCGGCTGCCGTTCACTGCTGCCACCGCGTCCGGCACCTGATCGGCAATCATCTGGTGGAGCCGCTGGTAGGAAGGGTCTGGCGGCGGGACGCGGTAGGGAATATGGAACTCCACGTCCGGATCGTCCAGGTCGATCTCAACGATGTTGATGTTCTGCCGGGCGCCGAAAAGGTTGTCGAAATGGTAGTAGCGCCACGTGACGCCCTGCGCCAGCGGCCGCTCGAACCAGTCCGCCCCGTCGATCAGGTCCTGCGCACTCTGTGCCGGTGCCTGTGCTGCCGGCAGGGAAAACCCTGCCGCGAAAACGCCGGCTCCCGCGAGCGCACCCAGCGCACGCCACGAGCCGGACACACGTTCACCGAATGACTTGCCGATGTGAGTCATCACTTCCTTACCTTCCTCTTCTGAGTTTGGTCTCCGGATACCCGCGCAGGGGGCATTGCTCCCGCACCCCGGGTGATCATGCCCGGCGGGCCTGAGCCGCACAGCAAGCGCACCCGCAGTGCAACCCGCAGGCGAACGCCCTCGGCTGGCAATGTCCTGGGTACCTCGTCGCTGTGACCGACTCCCGCACGGCTCCCCCCATGGGCTCCGAAGTTCGGAAGAGCGGAGGGCATCGGGCCGCCCCCGTCAACGCCAAATCAGGCAGTTCTCCCGCTGCATCAGTGAATCGCCCAGCCGTCGCTTTCCTCATGCGGCTGCACCAGCCGGACCCGCACCGCGTCGGCGATCACAAGGTCCTGGCTGTTGGAGTGCGTGTTCCGCAGCACAACGCGGTCGTCCGGGCTGCCGGTGAAGTGATAATCGCCGAGCCTGACCCAACGCCCGCCGTTCACCCGTTGATTGACCGCGTGCTCCGCCACCCCCGCCGCATGGTGCACCTCGAAGGGCGCGTCCGTTGCGCGGTTGGACGCCTCGGGGTACCAGATCGCGACTTCGTATATACCGGAAACAGTCGTCCTGAGCCGCCACGTGGCGGTGCGCTCCTCCCCCGTGCCGTCGGTGTAGTGATACGTCCCATCGCACCAGCGGTCGGGCTGGGCGTCGGCCACGATCCACTCTCCCGTCGTGGTGAACCACGGCTCGCCATCGTCGTTGTCGGTCACCCCCGGATGCTGCTCGCAGGGTGCCTCCGTGAGCGGCACGGTTGCCTCGAGCGTGGCGATCAGATTCCCTTCGCCGTCGTAGCAGCGCGCCTCCACCACGGACGGGTTCGTCTCCGTATAGACGCCGGGCGCTTCGAGCCGGAGCCGCCCGTTCGCGCGGTAGGTGGTCTCGCCCACCATCTCCCCGTTCACCAGTATTTCCGCCCGCACCGCCGTCGGGTGATAGACTTCCACCTCGAAGGGTGCCTCCACGGGGAGCCCCTCGAAACCGTTCACCACAAGGTCCCCATCCTGCGGGGGAATGACGGGCTCGCCGCGGTACTCCCAGTGAATCGGGGAGGTCTCCGCGACGAGGGCCTGCAACGCGCGCAGTTCCGGGATAGGCAGCAGGTCGTAGTTCGTCTTGTTGTCGCGGTGCATCATCATGGCTGCCGCGCCGGCTGCGGTGCCGCTGGCCCACTCGATCGGGTGCAGCCTGTAGGCGGAGTTCGTCACGTGGGTCTGCGCCATCGTCTTCCCGCACGTCAGCAGGTTGCGGACGTTGTGCGAGGTAAGCGCCCGGTACGGGATATAGAACGGCGCAGGCTGCCCGATCTGCGGGGCAATGCCCGTGCTTCCGATGAGCGGCCGCATGTCCGCCGCGTAGTTCCCGATCCCGATGCTGTCGAAAAAGCGGAAGGACGTCTCGTTGTCGTAGCCCGAGGCCTGCGTGTCCACCCAGTACCGCCCCGTGATGCGGAAATTGTCCAGCCCCACCAGGCGCCGCGTGCCGCGTATATACGGGAACTTCGCCAGCCCGTGGGCGGTCCCCATCATGTTCAGGCCGTCGCCGCCGCGCAGGTACCGCGTGTCCTCCGAGGGGAAACCGCCCGGCAGGCGCTCCTTCAGCCAGAAGTACCAAGCCACGGCCTGCTTTTCCGCCTTGGCGATGGTCTCCAGGTTGATTCCCCCGGCCCAGTCGCCGCTGGCCGCCTGCGCCCCGGTTTCCTCCATGTCCAGCAGCCACGGCCCCTGCGTATAGTCGTTTCCGGGGTGCCAGTTCTGCATGGTCACGTCGCCCGGATTGATCACGTCCATGTTCATGCTGCCGCCGTCCGGCACGTGCAGGCGGCGGTAGGTCCACACGCGCGTCCAGGAGTGCGCGCCGAGGCTGAAGTAGTTCTGCGTGCGCTCGGCCAGGAAATCGTCGAACCCGGGCCAGGGCGCCTTGATCTCCTCCTCACTGTCCGCCTCCTCCGCCGTCGTCATGACGAACGGATAGACGAGCGCCTTCGGCTGGTCGTCGTTGATCTCAGGGAGCGTCCCGTCCTCCGCCACCCTCTCCGTGGAAACCTCGCGGCCCTGCGTATATCGCGCGCCGCTCAGCACCATCACGTCCCCCTGCTCGGATGCCTCGATCACCACCATGCCGCGCTGCGGATCGCGCGGGACCACCGTGTGCAGGGCCTTCTCGAAGCGGTCCGAGTCCTCCGGGCTGTACCAGTCCGGCAGCTCCGCGGAAAGGAAGTCGTCGTGCGGCGTATAGCCGGGCTTCGGCGTGCGCTCGATCAGCGAGAGCGATTCGATCCGAAGCCCCTCGCCGTGGGCGTCCGAAACGGGTGCCGTTCCCACCTCCTTCACCACGGTGAGCTTCAGCATCGTCAGGTTCGGGAATTCGGACGCCATTTCGGACAGCGCCCAGGCGCCCGTGCGCGGATCGAACTGATGGCGGGAGACCCAGCCGGTGTGCCCGGCGTAGCCCTCGCCCGGAGCCTCCGCCGGGGCGTCCTTCATGCGCTCGATCCAGTCCAGATAATCCGACGGGTAGTAGAGCGGCTCATTTTCCCGCATGATGGCCGCCGCGGGCGCGTGCCAGGCGTTGTCTATGGCGGCAACGCCTTGGCTGGTGGCCTGCCCGCCGAGCCAGTCGGTGGGCTCGATCAGCAGCACCTTCGCTTCCGGATTCGTCCGCGCGGCCGAAAAAGCCGCCGCCACGGCCGCAAACGAACCGCCGCTCACAACAATGTCGTACTCCAGCGGCGCAGCCGGAGCCGCGCCCCCCATCAGCATCGAAGAGATCACCGCCAAACCCATACGAAACCCCCACGCAAATTTTCCTTTTTCCTTCGCCACAGACATCTCCCTGACCCGATCGCAAATTCGCCGCTGCCGCAAAAACCAATAAAAACAAAACAAAGAAACAATTACCTCCCACCCACACCAGCGGCACCCCCATGCTGCCCGCCCGCCAGTGGGAGAGGTCAACGCTTTGGGGCAGCGGGCAGACTCTATTCCCCTCCACAGGGTCCGCGCGCCACCTGACTTTTTCGGTCTGAACCGCGCCCGGTGGCCCTTTTTCCACAGATTTTCTCGATTCCGCCCAGAACAGCTCATAAATCCACCGCTCTCAGTGCTCCACGCATTACAGCCCGTGCGCCCCTCTCCCGAATTCCATTCTGCCCCGGCCAACCCCGGAATGCCTCCGGGGCACTGTAAGTTCGCTCCTGCGAGTGATCCACAACGCAGGGTTTCATTAGTGAGCGTTCGTTCATGCGCTCACTGGCACTCACAGCCCCTTGTCGAAAAAGGCTTGGCGCAGAAACGGCAAAAGCGGTGTATTCGGACTGCTGAATGAAAAGCGTGCGCCCCCCACTCGCCCGCTTTACTGCGTGCTTGTTCGTGAATTGGGGAGAGCGGCTGGAGCGCTCACTTGGTATGGCGTTCCTCTCCCCAACTGCCGGGAGGGCAGTAGACGGCCCGGGGCTATCGTTTACTTAGGTCGTTCCGTTACGCCCCGGGCCACCTTTTTTCCGCTATACGGCAGGCCGCGGCGCCTTGCTAATCCACCATCCACATCTCGTAGTCGCCGAGCGCCTCCAGGTGCCGCGCCCGTCCGGGAAATTCCCACTCCGGTAGCGGTTGGCGCAGGAAAAACCGCGACCCCGAACGTGCGTTCTCCAGCCGGTCCAGCAGATGATGCTCCGTACCCATGAAGTAGAACTGCCGCGGTGAGTGGGAATGGTAGAGCAACATCATATAGTCAAGATGCCCCTGCCCGTCCGCCCAGTAATAGAAACGTTCTCCGGGCGGATGCAGCCGCGTGTAGTCAAGAGAGTCCCGGCTCCGGTCGTTCTCCCGCTCGAAGCGGGTGAGCACCTCCAGCCACTCCGGCTCCACAGCAAACGCGTTCGGGTAGAACTCCACCGCCTTCTCCCAGGACGCATACACGCCAAGGGCCAGCACCGCCACCACAGCGGTGCGCACCACCCAGCGCACCCGGCTCCGCACACCCTCCCACAGCACTCCCAGCGGCCCCGCCCCGATCACCAGCAGTGGAAGCAGGATGAACATCGTGTAGCGCGCGCGTGTATTGGAGCCGATTCCGCTCTGGCTCGTCACGGCCATGGCAAAAAGGAAGATCGCCAGAGTCGTCAGAAGCATCGGCATGGTCCGCCGCCACCGGTCCGGAAAAAAGGCAAGGAGCAATCCCCCGGCCGGCAGCGCCAGCCACATCCAGTGGTCCGCCCAAAGCGCGTCCGGGTAGGTGAGGAACCGCTGCCACGCGTTGTTTGTCTCGTAAAAAAGATTCGTTGCTTCGTTCATCGCCGCAGCATCGCGGGCGAAGGCAAGCGGCGAACCCAGGTGTACCCACGAGGACACCATCCACGCCAGCGGGTACGCGGCGATCAACATGCAGGCCACAAAACACCCGAAAGCACGCCGTGCGTTCTCCCCCCGTACCACCATCAGTGCCAGTCGTATAGACAGAGCCACCCCCAGCAGTACCCCGGCATACCACATCTCGAACCGGAACATTGTGCCGAGCCCCGTCAGCAGCGCCGCCATGAAAAGGGCCCTGTCCCGCCGCGCAAGGCTCTCCGGGTTGTCCGCCGGCTCCTGCCAGGCGGCCAGCCAGCGCTCCATCGCAAAAAGAAACGCCGGGAAGAAGAACACCTCCGCCAGCGGATTCGCCGACGCCCACAGCATGATCCAGTGCCCGCCCACGAGCACCCCCGCCGAAATGCCCGCTCCCGAAGAACCCCACACCCGCTTTGCCAGAAGCGCCGCGCCCAGTACCGTCAGCAACGATCCCGCAAGGCTCGTCACCGCCACGGCGAAACTCATCGTCTCGAAAATGCGCACCGCCGCGCCGAGTATATAAAATTGACCGGCGAGCCAGATATGGTCCAGCGGTGCAAGGAACTGCGTCCTCGACCACAAGTACCCGTAGTGCGCCCGCATGTACTCGTCACCGCTTATCAGGAACGGCGCATGGACGCGGAAGAGCGCGTACATGATCGCCGAGCCCAGCAGCAGCACCAGCAGCGCGATCGGCCATCCCCGCGGAGGCGGTTTCTCCACCTTTTCCGCAAAAGCCGCCGACGGCGGGATCGTCCGCTGGAAAAGTACCCGCCCCACCGCCACGACCAGCGCAAGCGCCGCCGCGGCCCCTCCGGCACGGAAAACCCAGATGTCCAGCCAGCCCTCAGGTAACACGATCTGCTCCGGGAATCACCTGCGGTGTTACTTCGCCGCCTTGGGCGGGAAGAGTTCGTCTATCTTGTCCAGCACCTCGGGCGGCAGAGTCCTGCCGCTTGCGCCGCAGTTCTCCACCACCTGCTCCGCCCTTGTCGCCCCGATGATGCACGAACTCATGCCCTTGTGGCGCAGGCACCAGGCGAGCGCGAGCTGCGCCATCGTCAGCCCCGCTTCCTTCGCGATCGGCTCCAGCTTCAGGATACGCTCGAGCAGGTCCTTGTCGTGCACCCGTTCCTTGATGAACTGGTTCTGCTTCTCATCGGCGGCGCGGCTGCCGGGAGGCGGTTCCTGGCCCGGGCGGTACTTGCCCGTCAGCACTCCCTGCCCCAGCGGCGACCACACGATCTGCCCGATGCCCTCACGGTCGCAGACCGGCAGCACCTCCTCCTCGATGTCCCGCCAGATGATGCTGTACTGTGGCTGGCTGCTCCTTGGCCGTTCCAGCCCCCGGCCCTGATAGAGCAGCATAGCCTCGCGAATCCGCTCCGCCGGCCATTCCGAAAAGCCCCAGTAGAGGATCTTCCCCTGCCGCACGAGGTCGTCCATCGTGCTCATCGTCTCCTCGAGCGGTGTTTCGTCGTCGAACCTGTGGCACTGATAAAGGTCCACGTAATCGGTGCGCAGCCGGCGCAGACTGGCGTGAATCTGCTCGGTGATGTGCTTGCGCGAACACCCCTTGTCGTTCGGCCCGTCGCCCATGGGCCCGAACACCTTGGTGGCCAGCACGTAGTCCGAGCGCGTGTAGCGCTGGAGCAACTCGCCCCAAAGCTCCTCGCAGGCCCCCTGCGCGTAGATGTTCGCCGTGTCGAAAAAGTTGATCCCGTTGTCGAACGCCGCATCGATCACCTCGCGCCCGTCGTCGCGCGCAAGGGCATTGCCGAAGGTCAACCAGCCACCCAGGCTGATCTCCGAAACCTTCACTCCTGCATCGCCGAGTCTGCGATATTTCATGCTTCGGCCTCCTCACTCATTTTGAACCAAGGCTTGCTCCATGGCCGCGCGCGGAGCAAGCTGCTTGTCCGTGGCGGCCCGCTCCGCGGGCCGTGCCGGGCAATCAACCGGCGGGTTGACCAGCGCCAGGAGGTCCGCCCGGGAGATGTAAGGCATGTTGCGCAGGATTTCCTCCCAGTCCGCCCTGCCCTCAGGGGGAAGGGGGCGCTCGGCGTGGTGACCGCCCGCCACCCGCGCGGCGTAGTCCCGCGTCACCGCCCCAAGGTCCGCTGCGAGGGCCAGCAGTGCCGCCGCGAACCGCTCTCCCCGTGTGCCCCGCCCGGCCTCCATCCGGGCCAGGTCATTCAGGGCGAATTGAACCCCGGAGCGGTCCCGGATCACGATGCGCGTCGCCACGTTGCCCAGTGAAATGGACCGCGCCTCCTCCTCCCGTCCGATCCGGAGAAGGAGGTGCACCCGGTAGCTCCTCAAGCGCGAGGCCAGCAGCAGGTTCCCCGCGCCCAGGC
>SLMS01000341.1 GCA_007133495.1 Candidatus Sumerlaeota bacterium
TACGTCTATATGTCGTTTGTGAACCGGACGCTCGCGGACGCGCTTGGCGCCAGCGTCGTCTTCCTCATCTGGATATACATCACCTGGATGATTCTGCTGCTGGGGAACCTGATCGTCTATACGAGTCAGAACCTCGGTCAGCTCTGGGCGGAGCGCCGCTCCGGCGAGCATCTCTACCTCGATGGGCGCGTGGTCGTCGCCGCCATGGTGCTCCTCGCCCGCCGCTTCACCAGCCATGGAGGCGGGCTTACTGAACATGAGCTGCGCTCGGGCCTCGGCCTGCGGTCCGAACAGTTTGTGGAAATGATTGAGCAGCTTATGGAGAGGGGCTTCGTCGTGGCGCTCGAAGACAACGCCTACCAGATCGGCCGGCCACCCGAACAGGTCGCCCTGCGCGACCTGCTCTCTCTCGGCTGCGACCTGCACACCGTCCCCGCCGCGCGCCGAAGCCGCGGCCTTGTCGCCGAGCTGTTCGGGCGCGTGCAGGAACACACCCTCAACACCGGCGAGGACAGGACCCTGGCCGACATCATGACGTCGGTTGCCGCCCGCCGGGCCGCCCAACGCGAACACGAGGGTGGCGAGAAGGCTCCCGCTACAGCCAGCTAGATCGTATAGTCCGCCCGGTCGGTGGGGTTGATCTCGCAGTAGGTGTTCGCGTGCTCAAGGTGGCGCCAGCGGCCCGCGCGCCTCGGCTCGCCCTCCAGCACCGGTGTCGTGCACCGGTCGCAACTGATGGTCGGGTAGCCCTGCTCGTGGAGCGGGTTGGTCACCACCTCGTGGCGCTGTATATACGCCTCCAGCTCCTGGTCCATGAAGTTCGCCAGCGGATGGACGCGCAACAGCTTGAGGTCGCTGTCCGGGACCACGATCGGCACGCGTTCGCGCCGCCCGCCGTCCGCCCGCCGGAGGCTCGCCAGGAGCGCATCGTACTTCCCGGCGATCTGGAAGAGCGGCTCGCGCTTGCGCATGTAGCAGCAGCGTTTCTGACCTTCCGGCGTGATGTACAGCACGCCCTCCTCGCGGCATTGCTCCGCCATGGTGCGCTTGGGGTGGAGCGACACGATGTTCAGTCCGTAGGTCTCCCGCACGCGGTCGATCGTCTCGTAGGTCTCGCGGAAGTTCACGCCTGTGTCCACGAACACCACGTCCACTTCCTTCTGAAGGCCCATGCGGGAAATCATGTGGCAAAGCGCGCAGCCCGATTTCTGGAAAGAGGACAGGACCGCCATGCGGTTGCCGAACGTCTCATGCGCCCAGCGGATGATTTCCTCGGGGTCCGAATCGTCGAACACCGTGTTTACTTGTTTGAGGTCTGGCTGTTGTCCGTCTGTCATGGTTGCTCCGTCAGGGATGATTGAAGGTGGGAACCACCTTTGATGTCTTCGAGAAATGCCCCCGCTGCATGGGCGATCAGTCCGCCGGCCCATTGTTCGAGTGCCGTGTCGGGCAGGATCGCATCCGGCCGGTAGAGGAACTCCACGCCGGGAAATTCCCGCATCACGGAAGGAATCAACTCCTCCTGGTATGAGGCAACGGCCAGAAAGAGCGGCAGCACCGCCACCCGCCGGTGCCCCTTTGCGGCGAGCGCGGCCACCTGGCGCCGGAAGGGCTCGCCCGCGTCCTCAAGAAAATGCCCGCAAGCGGCCCACTGCCACGGCTCAGCGTTCCGCCAGACCGCCGACCTCTCCTGAATCCCGGCCACAAGGTCCCGCCATTGCCCCTCGTGGTGCGACGACCCGTAACCGCACACGACAACCGGATCGTCCGTCCCCGCGCCCGCGGCAGCAAGCCTGCGCTCTGCGTTCCTGGCAAGGACATCTGCCCAGTCCTCCGCCTGCGTGATTCGCCACGGGACGCGGCCTTCGAGCACCTGTTCCGCCAATTCGGGGATATCGTCACCAACGTGTCCGCTGCGCGACAGGAAGAACGGGAACACCAGAACCGGCTCGCCCTCCCGTGCGTTTCGTTCCAGAACATCCGCGAAAAGCGGCTCCGTCACCTCAAGGAACGCCAGCTCCGGCTCCAGCTCCGTGGCACCGTGTGAGCGCACTGCATCGCGCACCCCGGCGAACCACTCCTCCTGCATGGCTACCCACCTGGCCCGGCGCGAGCCGTGAACCACCACGACGACTTTGACCTTGTTTGCCATGATCACGCCCTCATCCTTCGCAAGCTGCCCAATGGCAGAGCAACTCCCGGTCCCCGGAGCAGCGTACCCGAAATGACACAATCCGGTGAAAGCCTCGATGAGCGCCGCAAACGCCGCCGGTCCGGCTGCTGGTACCCGATCGTCTGGCGGGGGGACGAACTCCGTGTCCTCGTCACCGGCGGTGGGGCCGTTGCCACGCGCAAGGCCGGCGCCCTGCTGGAAGCAGGCGCCCGGGTCACCGTCCTGGCCCCCGAACTATCCGAGCCGCTCCGGCGCTGGCACGACTCCGGCCAGATCGAATGGCTGGAGGGCCGGTACCCCGGCCGGGCGCCCGCGCTGGTGGACTTCGCCCTTGCCATTGCGGCCACCGACGATCCCGCGGCAAATGCCCGCCTCGCCGCCGAGTGCCGGCGCATCCGCCTGCCGGTTAATCGTGCGGACGATCCGGAATCCTCCGACTTCGTCACACCGGCCACCGTCCGCCACGGCGAAAGCGGGCTCACCGTCTCGGTCTTCACCATGGGCCGCGATCCGGAGCTCAGCAGGGACCTGCGCCTCGCGCTCGAAGAATGGCTGCCGCGCTGGTGGCGACAGCGGCGGGACAAGGAGAAGCAGGATACTTGACTGATTCAATCGAAAAGGGTGGAATGGACCCCGCGCTCCTCCTCAGGCGCACCCCCGCGCCGGGAGAAGTCTGGCTCGTCGGTGCCGGACCTGGCGACCCCGGCCTGCTCACGCTCGCAGGGTGGACCGTCCTCCGCCACGCCACCGCCGTCCTCCACGACCGGCTTGGATGCGAGGAAATCCTCCTCCACGTTCCACGCGAA
>SLMS01000182.1 GCA_007133495.1 Candidatus Sumerlaeota bacterium
CGCCGCCAATAATTGTTAGGAGCGTCAAGGATTATGAAGCGGATAAAAGACATACTGAGGGACTGGGTAGATCGGAGTAGTAAGAAACAGTGGGCCACGAGTTGTCTTGTGCTTGGGGCTGGCCTTACTGTCGCCGTTCTGGGTGCACTCTTTATAGTACACCTCAACACGCTCGTGCTGCGTGAGCTTGCTGAAGAGAGACGACAATCGGCCCAAGCGTGGACGGAGAATACAGATTTCGACACGCCTGACATCAGCATCGTGGAGGAGGCTCTCAGGCAATTCGAGGATGTTGGCTGCGACACTTCGTTCTTCGAGGGGCTTGACTGGATGAGACTTGGCCAGATAGCCTTTGCCTCCGATTTTTCTCTGGGAGGGGAGATGAGTATTGCGGTCAGGAAGGACCCTCAAGCAATGCCGGGCGCTTATCTATACTCCTCACCCATCTACCTGGATCACCCCCAGATCAGCAATTCTATCATCAGGATATTTCTGGAGGGCTGGATAATTCACCTGGATTTTCCGTCTGAGATGGAAGAAGCTGTTCTCGAACAGTTTTCCTGCTTGGTGGAGAAGGCAAGCAATCATGCCACACAGCTAGACATAACCCCCCTGCATCGCTAGAAGCCTACTTGACTTTGAGTTGTTTTCTGTATATACATTCTGCTGCCCATGGCTGAGATGATGAAGAACTGCATCGTTGCGGTCCGCAACCAGCTCTTTCTCCTCCAGCCCTCGGGTGATGAGTGGCTGCCGAAGGGCGGTCCCGCACGGGGATCGTGGACCAGAGCGGCAGCGTCCGGGGCTACAACGCGTACCCAGCCTCCCCCCCCCGGGGAGTGGGCCGGCTGGGGTGGGTGGGCTTGGCCACGGATGAACGCGGATGAACGCGGATGATGGCGGAAGGGTCCCTGCGGGGGGCTTCCGCGGGCGGCTGGTGCCCCCGGGCTGTGACCCTTCCTCCGCCGCGGCGCCTGTCCGTCCGGCCGCGATGGCGGGCGGCTGGTGCGGCGTTTTGTCGCCGTGAGGGCCAAACCTTGCCGCGCGTGCGCGGTCGGGAAAAGTTGCCCGGCTGCGAAAGCCCGCAACGGCGCAGTGGCCGGGTTGGGCAATTTTTTGCATACCTTGCCCGGCGGCCGTGCCGGGTCGCGGTCCACCCCCGGGCGGAATTGGTTGCCCTGCGGACAACTGGTTGCATGGGCTAACCGCCGCCGGGTGGCCGGGAAAACGGGCCCGGTTGCCCCCGGCAAGCTGACCACCTTGACTCCATCTGCGAGAGGACAATGGCACCGGTAATCGAAATCAATGGCCTGTCGAAGGTCTATGTGCGGGACGTGATCGGTTTCGAGAACGGCCGGCTGCGCGTGCGGCTGAAGGACCGCCGGACCGTGGCGCTCAAGCCGCTCGATCTGACCGTGGAGGAGGGCGAGATCTTCGGCCTGCTCGGCCCCAACGGCGCGGGCAAGACCACCGCGATCAAAATCCTCATGGGGCTGCACTTCCCCACGAGCGGGGACGCCCGCATCATGGGCAGGCCGCTCGAGGACAACTCGGTGAAGGCCAAAATCGGCTTCCTTCCCGAGAATCCGTTCTTCTACGACTACCTCAAGGGCGAGGAGTTCCTGGACTACTACGGCCAGCTTTACGGCATGGACAAGGCCTCGCGCCGGCGCCGGATTCCCGAGCTGCTGGAGACCGTGGGGCTGAGCCACGCGGCGCAGCTCCCCCTGCGAGGCTACTCCAAGGGGATGCTCCAGCGGGCCGGCCTTGCGCAGGCGCTGCTGAACGATCCGAAGGTGGTGTTTCTGGACGAGCCGCAGTCGGGCCTCGATCCCTTCGGCCGCAAGGAGGTGCGGGACCTGATTCTCTCGCTGCGCGAGCAGGGCAAGACGGTCTTCTTCTCCAGCCACATCCTGCAGGACGCGGAGATGATCTGCGACCGGGTGGCGATCCTCCATCAGGGCGAGCGGATCGCGGTCGGGGCGCTTTCGGAGATGCTCTCCGCCAAGGTGAAGGAGTACGAGGTGGGCTTTTCGGACGTGCCGAAGGAGATTGTGGAGAAGACCAAGAAGGGCGCGGCGCGGTTCGTCGAGCGCCCGAACGAGTACTTGGCCGTCTTCGACAAGGAGGACGAGGCGCGGGCAGCGGTGCGGGCGATCCTCGACGCCAACGGGATGCTCGAATCGTTTATCGCCCGCAAGGAGACGCTGGAGGAATACTTCATCCGCGAAATCGAGGGCAAACGCGAGGCGGAGCGTGCAGCGCTGGCGAACGGAGGTAAGAGCTGATGGCGGGCAAGATCGCAGCGATCGCGCTGAACACTTTCAAGGAGGCGGTGCGCAACCGCGTCCTTTACGTCCTGCTGTTCTTCTCCGTCGTGATCATGCTGGGGGCCTGGGTGGCCTCCACACTGAGTATCGACGACGAGACAAAGATCGTGCGGGACCTTGGCGCCGGGGCCATCAACTTCATCGCGCTGCTGATCGCGGTGTTCGTGGGCATCGGGCTCGTCTATAACGACCTCGACAAGAAGACGATCTATACGATCATCTCAAAGCCTATCTCCCGCTGGCATTTCCTTGTGGGGAAGTATCTGGGGCTGCTGCTGACGATCGCGGTGAACGTGCTGTTCATGACCTGGATTTTCTGCGCGGTGCTTTACCTGCGCGGGTACCTGGCCGGTGACGTGATGTACGAGGCGCTTTACTTCGTGGACGACGAGGGCTACCTCAACTACCGCGGGGTGTTCGCGCATCTGTTCTACCTCGTGTGGTCGGCGGTGAAGGCACTGGTTTTCGGCCTGCTGCACGTGGTGATGTTCGGCATGGAGGGTGTGCTCGGCATCCCCGGGGCGGCGGCAACGCAGGGGCTCTTCATGACCTCGGTGCTGACGATCCTGGAGATGGCGATCATCACGGCGTTTGCGGTGCTTTTCTCCTCGTTCTCCTCGCCGACGCTGAGCGCCTTCATGACGGTGATCGTCTTCATCATCGGCCGGCTGAACCAGGAGCTTTACCTCTTCGCGGACACGATGGTGCAGCGCGCCGGCGGCATGGAAGCGCTTGGCGGAGGGCAGGTCGTGGCCTACTATTTCTCGGTGGTCGCGGCGCACCTTTCGCCGAACCTGGCCGTGTTCAACCAGAGGCGGGAGCTGGCCGAGTTCCAGGACATCCAGCTCGGCGTGATGGACATCTCCTACGGCATCGCCTACACGGCCATGATTCTGACCATTGCGGCGATCGTCTTCAACCGGCGCAATTTCAAGTAACGGAGCAACAAGGGAGGCCGGACGGCAGTGAGCAGGCTACTGGAAGGAAAACGCGGACTGAGAGACGCGCTGCTTGGCGTGCTGGTGCTGGTGTTGCTCGCCGGAGCGGTCCTCTATCAGAACCGCCGGTTCGAGGACCTCGGCTTCCGGGTCTTCATTTACGAGCAACGCATCAACCTGCCGCCCTCGGACGTGCTGCGGTTCGCGACGCTGGGGTACGACAGCGTCTACGCCAACTGGCTGTGGCTCGTCTCCATCCAGGCGTTCGGCTCGGGATGGAGAACTGAGGACGGAACAGCCGGCCCCATCTTCAACTTCTTCGACACGCTCACAGACGTGGACCCGCAGTTCATCTCCGCCTACCGGTTCGGCAACCTTGTTGTCGGCGACCAGCGCGGCGATTACGAACTGGGCCGGGACCTCCTCCGCAAGGGCACGCTCGAAAACGTGCGCAACTACGACCTGCCGTACTTGGGCATCTACAACGCCCTTTGGATGGCCAACGAGGAAGCGGACGCGCGCTGGTTCGCCATCATGCTGCGGCGCATGGAGCACGCGCCGAACTTCATGCTGCGCCTTGAGGAGTTCATCGAGCGCACAGCCGGCCGCTACGAAATGGCCTTCGAATACAACGTGCGCTACTGGATGGACTACCACCTGGCCGGAAACGACGTGGAGCGCGACCTCATCGAAGGGCGCATCCAGGTGCTCCTCGACCAGTGGTATAAACAGGAGCTGACCGCCTCCGCCGAGCGCTACCTCGAAGCCCACGGCGAACACCCCACGGAGATGGAAGACCTGCTCACCGAGGAGTTCATGCCTGCCTTCGAGGCACCCACTTTCCAGAGCTTCAGAGCCGCGATGGACCGCCGGACGCAGCAGTTCGCCGGCATGCCGGCCCGGCGCGAGATACCCCAGGAGATCGTGGACGAGGTGATCGAGGACTCGACGGAGACCATCGTCGGCCTGCCACCGTGCCCCTGGGGGACATGGTACTTCATCCACGAGCCCACCCGGATAGCTTACCCCGAACGCCGGGACCTTTTCGACGACTCGAAGGGATTCCCCTACCTGACCACCGCACAGGGGCTGATGGACATCGTCAACCGGCACAACATGAACGCGCAGGAGTTCATCCTGGACTTCTACCGCGAGCATGAACGCCGGCCCACACAGGAGGAGATCGCCCACCTCCTGACTCGCGACCCTGTCGGCGGGCATTACGTTTACCAGCGCGAGGCGGAGGAATCACCCACCTTCGGCGTGTTCTACAGCACCGGACAGCGCCGGCTGGCCGACGGCGCCGATCCCAGAATGGGCGTCCGCGGCCCCGACCCGCATCGCTTCCTCCCAGACGGCCTGCGCCTCGCCCCGCGCCTTTCCGACTTCCCCGAAGAGGAGCAGTGGGGGCGCGAGCACGGATATATCCTCGACGACGGCACGGAATTGTGGGAGCCGGGAGTGACAGATCCCGACCTCGAGATGCTCCTGCCCCCAGAGGACGACGAAATGCCGCAGGAAATGCCGGCTCCGCCGCCAGCGCCCTAACCCTGCCCGGCACCCGGAAGTGCGCCTGCCCTCTGCCATGCCGCTCCACAGGTGGGGTTGCACCGGCCGGGCGGGCATGCTTCCTGTTGATCTTGGCCCGAGGACTCTGATTCCCCCTTATGCTCAAGGATGGGAGGGCGGGGCCGATCCCGGCCACGGTGTCAGTGCCGGAGGTCCCTCCTCCACGCCGATATTCGGAGAAAGACTGGCCCGGTGGCGCTTAGCGACGTACCCGTCAAACTGATCGAGCGATGCCGCGCGGGTGAGGAAGGGGCTTTCGACGAGCTTTTCTCCCTGATCCACGACGATCTGTTCCGCTGGACCTTCTCGCTCGTGCGCAACGAGGACGACGCGGTGGAGATCATGCAGGAGTGCTTCCTGCGCATTTTCCGGCATCTTCACCGCCTGCAGGACCCGAACAAGTTCGCCCAGTGGGTCTCCCGTCTAGTCATCAATCAAACGAATACCTACCGCGTAAAGCGCCGGAAGAGCCAAACCGAAGCGCTCGAGGAAGGGTTCGATGTTGATGAAGGGGCGCTGCCCCTTCAGGGAACGAGTATGCCGAACCCGCGGAAGGCCGCAGAGCACGAGGAGGTCTTCCGCAAGGTCAACGAGGCGATCACCGAGTTGCCTCCGCGCCAGCGCCTGGCGGTCCTTATGTTCGACGTGCAGGGAAAGAGTATCCGCGAGATAGCGGGGCAGCTCGACTGCTCGGAAGGAGCGGTAAAGTTCAATATCTTCCAGGGAAGGCGAAAGCTGCGCGTCCTGCTGCAGAACTACATCGACCAGGACGGGAATCTGGACCTGATGGAGTAAGCCCATGAACACCAGCGGCAACCGCGGCCCCCGCGAGCCTGAACTCCCCCCCGGCTGGCAGCCGGAGGACGAGCACGACGAGCAATGGCTCGCCATCGTCGAGCTGATGCGCGAGGCGGACCGGCCGGGCGAGGTGCCGCCGGCGCGCCTTGAGACGGTGCGCCTTGAACTGGCCAGAACGCTGCGCGCCGAAGGGCTCATCGGCGCGGACAACCGCCCCGCCCGCCACCACGAGGGATTCCGGTCGTGGCTCAACACGGTGTTTTTCGGTGGCGGCCCGGGCGGTCAGGTGGTGCGGCTCGGAGTGGCCGCGGGTCTGGCGCTGCTGGTTGGTCTGCAGATCGGCAACCTCCGCACCGGCGGAGAGGAGACGGCTCCGGAGGGGCCGTTCATCGCGGAGCAGGACTCCCCAACCCAGGTGCCCGGCGATTCGATGCTGGCGAACCAGGCGGGAGAGATTCTCGGCAGCCCGACGGCCGATCTCGCCCGGCAGGGACAACCCTCGCGGACGGCATCCGACCCAGTCCCGGCACCGGGTCAGGAACCACCCATCGTGCAGCAGGTGCGTGAGCGCACCGAAGGCCCCATGGTCGCCATCGGCGGGAGGACGCAAGTCACCCCCCGCGACAGCAACGGCAGCCGCACGATCCCGCGCAGTCATCTTACCGAGCTGGAGCAGGAGCCGCTCTGGCAGGAAACCGTCCCCAGCGCCCAAGCATGGATTTTCGAGTTCCCGCGCGCGCAGACCGGGTGGAGCGGGGAAGCGATGACTCCGGTTTCGCAGGGGACCTACGGCGACCCGCGGGCGCGGCTCGCCTCTGCTGCCCTCGATCAGCTCCAGGTGCTCAAGTTCTACTCGCTGGTGAACCGCGACGAGCAGAGCCTGCAGGAGGTGCGCCGCATCGAAAGCCTCCTGACAGACCTGGCCGCGCAGACCGAGTGGGACGCGCGCTCCAAGAGCAGCGTGATGGAGACGTTCCGCAAGGCGGAGGCTGCGCTCGCTGCACAACGCTACCACGAGGCACAACAGGCATTCGAGGAGATCACCTTCCTCGCCCCCGGCACCTCCCACGCCTTCCTGGCGCACTTCCAGATCGGGCGCATCGCGCTCGAACACACCCGGGACTACGAGCTGGCTCTCTCCTCCTTCCGGCGCTGCCTTGAGGAGTACCCCTCCGGCGTCATGTCCGGCCAGCACCGCCGTTACCTGATGGACCGGGTGATGGTGCTGACCGAGACGGAGGTGGAGAATTGGGAGAGCCTCGGGCTCTGGCAGGCCTCCGAGCAGACGCAGGACCCGCGCGAGGCCGCGGAGATGCTCCAGCGGGTGGTGCTGGAGTCCGCTTCGGACCGGCTCGCCTCGGACGCCGCGACGCGGCTGAAGGACATCGTCCTGGCCGAGGTCGCGCTCCAGCGCGTCAACGCGGTCGAGATCGCCGAGGCGATCCGCGCACGGGTGGGCCGTACACAATCCTCCCACGATGCGGCGCGGATACAGTACGCCGTGGCGGAGATGCTCGCCCGCGGAAGCAGCAGCATGGAGGAGGCCGCCCGCGAGTACCGCCGCGTGCTCGACCTCAACCCCGACGACCAGACCCGCCGGCTCACGAACACACGCCTCGCCCAGCTCGGCCTTCCCGGCACCACGGAATAGCCATTGCTACCCTTCCCGTGCGGAACCCGATGTAAGACAACCTGATCCGCACGGGAAGGAAGCTTTCCATGGCACAAACACCATCGACCATGCTGCCGCTGGGCACACCGGCGCCAGCTTTCGCGCTGCCCTCCACTGACGGGGCGACCGTGGAACTCGGCGATTTCAATGATTCGCCGGTCCTCGTCGTCATCTTCATGTGCAACCACTGCCCTTTCGTGAAGCACCTCTACGAGGGGCTCGCCGCCTTCGGCAGGGACTGCCAGGCCAAGGGCGTGGCCGTCGTGGGCATCAACTCCAACAACCCCGAAACACACCCCGACGACAGCTTCGACAAGATGGTGGAGGAGGTGAAGAAGGTCGGCTACACCTTCCCCTACCTGTTCGACGAGACACAGGAGGTGGCAAAGGCCTACCACGCGGCCTGCACGCCGGACTTTTTCGTGTTCGACAGTGAGCGCAAGCTGCGCTACCGCGGCCAGTTCGACGACAGCCGGCCGGGCAACGAGGTGCCGGTGACCGGCAAGGACCTGCGCGCCGCAGTGGACGCGCTGCTGGCCGGAGAGGAGCCAGCCAGCGAGCAGAAACCCTCGATCGGCTGCAACATCAAGTGGAAGCCGGGCAACGAGCCGCCGTACTTCGCCAGCGGCTGAGCGCGGGGCGCTCATCAACCGGCGCCAGTTCGGGGAACTTCGCTTGCCCGCGTGGCAGGCGCGCAGACGACCATTCGGCCCCAACGCCAACACGGCCCGGCCGGCCGGAGGAGGGCAGCACTTGGAACCACGCGCAGTCGAACTGCTCAAGAAACTGGTGAACGCTCCGGGGCCTTCGGGCTTCGAGGAGCAGGCCCGCCGCGTCTGGGTGGAAGCAGTAAAGCCATACTGTGACCAGCACCTTACCGACGCGAACGGGACCGAGATCGCCACGCTGCGCGGCAAGTCCCAACGCACGTCCTTCATGATGCTTGGGCACATCGACCAGCTCGGGCTGATTGTGCGCTATATCGATGAGAAAGGCTTCCTGTACTTCGCCCCGATCGGCGGCGTGGACGTGGACACCGTCATCAGCCAGCCCGTGCGGGTGATGGGCCCGAAGGGCACGGTCCCCGGCATCGTGGGCAAGGTGGCCTTCCACCTCCAGGACCCGGAGGAGCGGAAGAAGAAGCTCCAGATTCACGAGTTATGGATAGACATCGGGGCGGCCTCCCGCGAGGAGGCCGAGCAGTACGCGCCTATCGGGACGCCGGTGGTCCTGGGCGAAGGGGTGACCGACCTGCTCAACGGGCGGATCGCCGGGCGGATCGACAACCGCTTCGGGGCGTTCGTGGCTGCGGAGGTCCTGCGCCGGCTGCACGGCCGGCGGGAGGAGCTGTTCCCGACCGTCCACGCCGTGGCTTCCGTGCAGGAGGAGACCAGCGGGCGATTCACGGGCGCTTCCACCGCGGGGTACCGGCTGATGCCGACCGCCGCATTCGCCGTGGATGTGAATCATTCGATGGACATCCCGGGAGCGGACAAACGCCGGGCCGGCGACGCCGCCATGGGCAAGGGGGCAATCCTGACCGTGGGTGTCTCCTCCAGCAACAAGCTGGCGGCGGCGATCCGCAGGGTGGCCGAGGAGGCCAAGGTCCCCCTCCAGCTCGAGTACGAGAACGGCCGGCACGGCACCGATGCGGACGCGATGCCGGTAACCCGGACGGGGATTCCGTCGGTCAGCGTCGGGAATCCGCTACGGTACATGCACAACACCGTGGAGATGGCCGATCTGGGGGATATCGAGGCTGTTGTGGACCTTTTGGAGGCTTTCTTGCTGTCAATCAGGGAGGAAGTGGACTACACTGCTTGACAGGCGGTCTCGGCTTGCCAGCCTGCATGGGTCACGGGCTTAATCCGCGGCAAGGGACGATTTTTTACCAACGGGGGTTCCGTTCGCCATGAAGTTTCAGATCCTCGGAGCAGCGGCAGTGGTGGCCGGCATGGCCGGAGCTGCCGGCGCCTCGTTGCCACTTTACCAGACGCAGTTCGACGCGCCCGCCTTCACCGCAGGCCAATCGGTGGACGGAATCGAGGGCTGGCAGGTCCTGAACCCGCCGGCAACGGTAACCTCTGGAGACGCCGCCGTCGGCGGCCAGTACGTCCATCTGGGGAGCGGTGCGATCCTCGACCGGGCCTTCGCCGGCACGAACGAGCACGAGACGCTCTGGGTGCAGGCCTACTTCCGCGGGCGCGGCAGCAGCCAGACGCTCTCCGAGATCGATGATGAGATCGAGTTCCCCGCAAGCGCCATCCTCCACTTCAGCGAGGCCAACGGCATCGAGGCAGAGGACGGCACCGGGGACGGCAGCGCGGGCACCGTCGTGCAGATTGGCGTCCCCCTCGGCGAGGACAATGAAGACGTCTGGCACAAAATCACGGTGCGGCTCGATTTCGACGCCAAAGCATGGGAGCTTTGGGTGGAGGACGAGAAGCACGGCCCGGCAGATGGCTTCGGGTTCCGCTCTGATGAGGTGGCGAACCTTACCGGCTTCCGCCAAATGACGCAGGGCCAGAGTGGGTTCGATGGCTTCCGAGTGGTGATCCCCCTGCCCGGCGACGCGAACGGCGACGGAGCGATCGATGCGGCGGACCTGATGGCGGTTATCGAGTACCTTGCCGAGGAGGGGGGCGACCCGATCCTGCGAGGGAACGCAGACCTGACGGGCAATGGGGAGGTCACCGAGGACGACCTGAATCTGCTCGCCGGCAAGCTGACGGCGATGGTTCCCTGAGCGGAGCCGCTCCGGGAGTTCCACCAGCCCTCCCCGCAGTTTCCCCAAAGGTGCCGGCCTGCCGCCGGAGTTCCGTTTGACCGCGTGCCAATCCGGCACCTGTATCAATAGCTTCTCTTGCAACGGACCACGCCGAGCGGCCGATTGGGAGGAATGGAAAATTGCTACAGGGCTGACCGCGAACGGAAACGATGATCCACGACCCGAAAATAATCGGAATCGATCTGGGGACCACGAACTCCGTCGTTGCCATCATGGAAGGCACCGAGGCTGTCGTCATTCCCAATCAGGAAGGCTCGAACAAGACCCCGTCCGTCGTGGCGTTTCTCGACAATAGCGACTGCATCGTGGGCGAGATCGCCCGCCGGCAGGCGGCCACCAACCCCTCCCGCACAATCAGCAGCATCAAGCGCCTCGTCGGGCTCCACTACGAGGACGTGGAGGAGTGGGCGGACTCGCTCCCCTACGATACGATCGAGCACGACGACACGCTGCTGGTGGACGTGGAGGGCTTCGGGTACACGCCCGAGCAAATCAGCGCCCTGGTGCTCAAGAAGCTCAAGGAGTCGGCGGAGGCCTATCTCGGCGAGGAGGTCCGCCAGGCCGTCATCACCGTGCCGGCAAACTTCGACGACAATCAGCGCAGCGCCACCATGCAGGCTGCGGAGCTCGCCGGGCTCCAGGTCCTCCGGCTGATCAACGAGCCCACCGCCGCCGCCTTGGCCTACGGCCTCGGCCAGACCGACAAGAGCGAGGAGGTCATCGCCGTTTACGACTTCGGGGGCGGCACCTTCGACATCACCCTGCTCGAAGTGGCGAACAACGCCTTTGAGGTGCTCACCTCCACGGGCGACTCCCACCTCGGTGGCGACGACCTCGATAACGCGCTGGTGAACCTGATCATTGAGGAGTTCGAGGATGAACACGGCATCGACCTGATGCAGGACCCGGTGACGCTCCGGCGCCTGAAGGAGGTGACAGAGAAAGCCAAGTGCGAGCTTTCCACCGCCCGGGAGACCTCGATCACTCTCCCCTTCATTGCCTACAAGGACAACATGCCGCTCCACCTCGAGCGCAAGTTCGGGCGCGAGGAGCTGGAGGAGATCATCGAACCGTTCGTCGAGCGCACCATCCGCTGCTGCGAGCGGGCACTGGAGGACGCAGGCCTCCCGCCCGAGAGCATCGGCCGCGTGATCCTTGTAGGCGGATCGACCCGGATTCCGATGGTTCAGGAAGAGGTGGAGGACTTCTTCGGCCGGCAGCCCTTCAAAGGCATCAACCCCGATGAGGTGGTGGCGCTAGGCGCCGCGACCCAGGGCGGCATCTTCTCCGGCAACATCGAGGAAGTCGTCCTCATGGACGTGGTGCCGCACTCGCTGGGCATCGAGGTCAAGGACGGCCGCTTCTCCCGCATCATCGAAAAGAACGCCCCCATTCCGATCCGCGCGGCCAAGACCTTCACGACCACCGAGGATGAGCAGAACTTCGTGGCCGTGCACATCCTCCAGGGCGAGTCCGAGAACGCCACGGACAACCGCAGCCTCGGGAAGTTCATCCTCTCGGACATCCCGCCGATGCCAAAGGGCCAGGCGCGGGTCCGCGTTACGTTCTTCGTCAACGCCGACGGCGTGATGGAGATTTCCGCCGAGGAGTCCTCCGGCGTGGCGAAGACGCTGACGATCAGCCATGCGGACCTCGACCAGCGCGAGCGCCAGCTCCGCAAACGCGCCCGGCAACGCCGCGAACGCGAAAAGACAAAGGCGGAGGGCAGGCCCGGGGAGACCGCTCCTTCGAGAAGGCGCCGGCGGAGAAGGGCGGCAGCAACCCCGGAGTCCTCCTCCGGAACGGGAACCGGAGAGCGGCCCGCCGAGGCAGAAAACGCGGCCAGCGCTGCCGCGGAGAAGGAAGATGTTCAGTTCGATCTGGTGAGCGAAACCGGTGGAGGGCAGGCTCCTGCCGCCGGTGCACGGAGCAGAGGCAGGGGCCAGGCCAGCGCTGAACCGATGACCGGAGCGATGGAGGAGGAGTCCCCCGGCGAACCACCGGAAGTGGAGGAGCAGCCGGCCGCAAGGCCGGCCTCGGTGAGGTCCTTCCGCAAGCCGGCGCGTTACGGGGTGCCGCTGGGGTCAGGAGGCTCGAGCAGCGGCGCGGTGCAGACCGCGGACACCTCCTCAGATGACGTGGGTACCAACCCGAGCGGACCTGTCTCGCCCCCGGCCGACCCGGAACCCGCCGCCAACAAAACTGCACGGCCGCTGCGCCCTGATCCACCGGCCGGGTCGATGAAGGAGAAGGTGGCCACCAGCGAGCAGCGCGTGGAATGGCCCCCGCGAGTCACCGCGGCAATGGAGGCACTGGAGAACGGAGGGGAAGGCGGAGAAGTTGAGACCAAATGCCGCGAGGCGCTTGCGGCGCTGGCCGAGGAACCCTGGGCAAGCGATCAACGCTTCCAGGTTCAGCGGGCGCGGGCGCTCTGCCAGATGGGTGCGGGCGAGCAGGCCCTGCTCGCAAAGCAACTGGATGCCCTGGCCGGGCGCTTCGCGGAGTCCCATGGTGAGGAGATAGCAGAGCTTTGTGAACAGGCGCTCTCGCGCTTCTCTCCCGGGGCGGAGCTGAGGCGCTCGCGCTCACGCCTGCGGGAGGCCCTCGGGAACTTGGAGGGGGCCTGCGAGGACTTGGAGTACGCCACCCGGCTCGAGCCGTTGGAGGAGGACGGTGAGGCGCTCGAAGAGCTGTACCGCCGGAGGGTGATCGAGAAGGGCGACCCGGCCGCCAAGTTCAAGCTGGTGAAGCTCTACCTGAAGTCCAACCGCGTGGATTCGGCCATCGAGGTGCTTGAGGACCTGCAGCACGTCAACGCCTACGAAACGCGCGCGGTGAAGATTCTGGGGCTGTGCCACTGGCAGAAGAACCTGCACTTCCTGGCCTGGCAGAAGTTCAAGCAGCTCCGCCCGACGGAGGAAATCCGGGACATTCTCTACCGCCTGGCGGGCGACATGGAGAGCCTCGGCCAGTTGCCAAACGCCTTGGCAGTCCTGGAGCACCTCGGGCAGGAGGCGCCCGACTACAGGGACGTGCGCGCCCGGATCAAGAAGCTGCGCTACCGGATCAAGCTCCAACAGGAGGATGCGAACCGCGAGGACAGCGGGATGCTCCTCGATCCGCGCTTTACGATCATTGAAGAGATCAATCGCGGGTCGATGGGGATCATCTTCAAGGCCCACGACAAGATGCTCGATGAGCAGGTGGCGCTCAAGGTGCTCAACGACTACCTCTGCCAGGACCCGGGGGCCGTGGAGCGCTTCAAGCGCGAGGCGCGCGCCGCAAAGCGCCTCAGCCATCCCTACATCGTGCGCATCCACGACCTGTTCGAGGCAGGGAAAAAGCGCTTCCTCTCGATGGAGTACATCGACGGGACGGACCTCAAGCGCATGATGGCCGAGCGAACCCAGTTCAGCGAGGATGAGCTCATCTACTACTTCCTGCAGATTTGCGACGCGCTCAGCTACGCCCACGGGCTCGGGATCATCCACCGCGACATCAAGCCCGCAAACGTCATGATTACCAACGAAAAGCAGGTGAAGGTGACGGACTTCGGCATCGCGAAAATCCTCAAGGGTGACGATTCGACGAAGTCCGGCACGGCCGTCATCGGAACGCCCCTTTACATGGCACCGGAGCAGGTGACCGGCGAGGGTGTGGACCAGCGTAGCGACATCTACGCGCTCGGCATCATGATGTACGAGCTGGTGAGCGGGCACCCGCCCTTCTACCTCGGGAACATCGAGTATCACCACATCCACACCCCCCCGCCGCCGCTCCCCGACCGGGTATCGCCGAACCTGCGGGGCGTGATCATGAAGTGCGTGGCCAAGTCCGCCAAGGACCGGTTTCAGACGGTGAACGAGATATTCGACGTCCTGGAGCCAAAAGGACGGTGATCGGCGCGCGGGAGTGGTCACTCCTGTTGACGCACGGGCGCGCGCTCCCGTGAATCGGCGGTCCGGGTGAAATGCCCGCTCCCATCCTCCCAACCGGGTGTGCCGTGACCGCCACGATTCCCGCTTCCGGAAACCTCCTGCTGCACCTGCGATTGGCCGTTGCCGTTCTTCTGGGGGCGGCACTGCTTGCCACGGCAGGATGCGCCAGAACCCAAATCGACCCGCGCCGCACCGTGCGCGTGGCTGTCCTCGACGGTATCGTCGAGTACGACGTGCCCCCCGGCGGCGAGGTCCGCCGCGAAGGCTGGTGGTTCGGGTCCCGCGACCGCTTCATCTCCCCCAACATCGCCATCCAGATCGGCGACCAACTGGCCCACGAGCTGGACAGGGTGCCCGGCGTGGACGTCTATTCGCGCGAGGACCTGACGATCTACATGGCCCGCAAGGAGAGGCTCCTGCGCCGGTCCTTCCCCGAACTCGGCGACAGTTACCTGCGCAAGCAATTCCTTCTCCGCCAGGACCCCCTCGACTATGGCCGGTCCCTCAACGTTGACTATGTCGTGACTTCCACCGTGGAGCGCGCCTCCACCGTGACCAACCGCACCTTCTCCTGGTGGTACAGCCACCTCGACGCTACGGTGGAAATCTGGGACGTGGCCCGCGGGGAGATCGTCTATACGGTGCCCTACGACGGGACGGCGGCGTTCTGGTCACAGCTGCGGCTGGCCGAGCGGCTCGCCCGCAGGACCGCCAACAACGTCAAACGCCACGACCTGTTCCGCCTTCAGGCTCTCTGACCGCCTGAGGCCGTGCCGCCACCGAGCCCACAATCCCATGATCACGCCAGGATCGCATGACGTCCTTCCCCTTCCTGCCCGACCATAATCACCTGATAGAAGAGCGCTACCGCAAGGCGGAGGCACTCCGCCAGGCCGGCATCACGCCCTACCCCGCGACGGCCGAAGCCGCGGACACCGCGGCGGACGTGCTCGCCCGCGCCGGTGCGCTGATGGAGTTCCACGAGAGGGTGTCGCTGCTCGGCCGGGTCATGACGATCCGCTCCTTCGGCAAGGCCGCATTCTTCCATTTGCGCGACCGGTCAGGCCAGATCCAGGTCTATATAAAGAAGAACGTGGTTTCCGGGGAGGGCTTCCGTCTATACAAGGAGTTCCTCGATTCAGGCGACCTGGTCCGGGTCGAGGGCAAGGTTTTCCGCACGAAGACGGACGAGATAACCGTCGAGGCGGCGGAACTCCAAATCGCGGCGAAGGCGGTGCGCCAGCTTCCCGAAAAATGGCACGGCTTCCGCCAAGTGGAGGCACGCTACCGCCAGCGCTACGTGGACCTGATCGCCAACCCCGAAGTCGCCGATGCTTTCCGCACCCGCTCGCGCGCGATTTCCGCCATGCGGCGCTTCCTCGACGAGGAAGACTTCATGGAAGTCGAAACACCCATGATGCAGGCGATATACGGCGGCGCGGCGGCGCGGCCCTTCGTCACGCATCACAACACGCTCGACATGCGTCTATACCTTCGCATCGCGCCGGAGCTATTCCTCAAACGCCTTGTCGTCGGGGGACTCGACCGCGTGTACGAAATCAACCGCAACTTCCGCAACGAGGGCATCTCCACCCAGCACAATCCCGAATTCACCATGCTGGAGCTGTACGCTGGCGGGTGGAACGCGGACAGAATGATGGATTTCGTGGAGGCGATCCTTCGAGAGACGGCGATGGGGGCCCTCGGGACGGCCAAGGCGGTCTTCGGCGAGGCGGAGATGGACTTCGCCGCCCCGATTCCACGCCTGCGCATGGTCGAGGCGGTGTCGGATGCACTCGGTACGCAGGTTGACTGGGACACGCCGATCGAACGAATCAGCGAACTTGCCGGAGGCCTGCCCGAGGAGGTCCGCACGCGGGAAGAGGCAATCGTCCACGTTTTCGAGTCGCGCTGCGAGGAGAAGCTGCAGCAGCCCACATTTATCTACGAATTCCCCAAGTCACTCAGCCCCCTCGCAAAATCAGTGGAGGGCAAACCCGAAGTGGCCGACCGTTTCGAACTGTATATCGCCGGCATGGAGATCGCCAACGGGTATTCCGAACTCAACGACCCGCGCGAACAGTATGAGCGCTTCGCTGAGCAAGCCGAGCGGCGCAAGGCAGGCGACGAGGAGGCGCCGGGCGAGGTGGACGAGGATTACGTCCGCGCCCTCGAATACGGCATGGTCCCCGCCGCGGGACTCGGGATCGGGATCGACCGGCTCGCGATGGTGCTGACCAATTCGCCCTCGATCCGGGACGTTATTCTTTTCCCCCTCCTGCGGCCGGCCAAGCGTGAGGAGCATTCCGACGGTCCTTCTTCATTGGAGGACGCCGGAACCGGAGAGGGCGGAGGCTAGCGACGTGGCAGCAGGCGAAGAAAGAAAAGCGACGTTCACGTACAGGCTGCTGGGTTTCCTTGCGGACCTGGTGATGCTTGCGCTGTTCCTGCTCTTCGGCGTCGCCCTGCTGAACATTATTATACAAACGGTGGTGTTGGTCGTCGGCATCTACCGCGAGGTGACCCCGCACTCGCCGTTTGCGCCCACACCCGAGGAGGGCCGCTGGCGGCGCGACAGCCTCGACCTGCTGATTGCGCTTGTACAGGCTGCCGTGGCGGGATTGTTGCATTTCGGGTTCCTGAAACTCCGGAAACGTTACCTCCACGTCGCAGCGGGAACGGGATTCGAGAGCTTCATCAGCAAGCGCTACCTGCTGGCCCGCGAGGGAGGGAAGCTGGTCGGCCTGATCAGCTTCGTCTCGGTGCTCGGTGTTGCGGTGGGCACGATGGCGCTGATTGTCGTCATCAGCGTTATGGATGGTTTTGACCGCGAGCTGGTGCGGAAATTCATGGGCGTGTTCTCGCACGTCCAGATCGTGCGCGACCAGGCCTTCGCCCAGAGCACGAATATACCAGAAGACCATGCCGAGATTATTATAGAACGCCTGCTCGAGGTCCCGGGCGTCGTGGGTGCAGCACCCATACTTGAACACGAAACGATGATGCAGGCCCGGCGCGGGGCCGGCGAGCTGAAAGCCCCCGCGATGCTCCGTGGCGTTGACCCCGCCCGCGAAGCCGAAGTCACCGAATTCATGGACTATATCGTCACCGGAGAGCCGGTGCCGGGGCACCGGGAGATTGTGGTCGGCCAGCGGCTTGCCGAACGGCTCAATGTCTGGCCCGGTGATTCGGTTTACGCGATCGGTGCCGTCCTTGCCGGCGCGAACCGTCCTCTTGCCGGAACGACGCCGCTCCGCGTTGTCGGCATTTTCAACAGCGGCCTGTACGACGTGGACGACAAGTTTGTCTATACGACGATCGGCACCGTGCAGGAAATGCTGATGCTGGAGGGACAGGTGAACTCGGTTCACCTCAAGCTCGAAGACCCCCACCTTGTTCAGGGCTATGCGGAGGAAATTCTTGCCATGCTCCCCGCCGGTTTTGGCGTCCGCACCTGGCAGATGCTCAACCCACAGTTCTTCGAGGCGCTGTGGATCGAGAAGGTGGCCATGTTTATCATCCTGCTGCTGATCGTTGTGGTGGCGGCGCTGAACATCATCGGCACACTGATTATGACGGTGATCCAGAAGACGCGGGACATCGGAGTGCTGAAGTCCATGGGCGCTGAGAGTAGCTCAATCCTCTGGATATTCCTCTACCACGGCACGTATATCGGTGTGATTGGCACTTCGCTCGGCACGGCATGGGGGCTGCGCCTCTGCCATTTCGTCGAGCACGATATCGAGAAGATTTTCGAGCTGCCCGGCGGCGTTTACGGCATCGACCGCCTGCCGGTGGTGGTGGACCCCTTCACGATCGCCTTCCTTGTCTTCTGTGCGCTTTCGATCTGCATTCTGGCCTCTATTATTCCGGCGTGGCAGGCCGCACGCCTAAATCCCGTGGAAGCCCTGAGGTACGACTGATGCGACTGTGTACCGTTGAAACGGAAAAGACCGCTCCTTTTTTTGGCATCGAACTCAAGAAGAAGGTTCTCCGTGTGCACGAGGCAGCCCGGGCGTTCGCCCTCCCGGAGACGGAACTGGCGTACTTTCACAGCCTCCACACCTATCTTGAGGGGCTGCCGAAGTCGGAAAAGGCACTGCGGGCGCTTCTGAAGGAAATTTCCGCCACGCCGAAGACGCTCGGGAAACCGGCCCCGGATGGCGAGCCGTACCTGATAGACCAGTCAACGGTGAAGTACCTCCCTCCCATCCAGCGCCCCGGCAAGTTTCTCTGCATCGGCATGAACTACCGGGACCACTGCGAGGAGCAGAACAAGGAAATACCAAAGAAGCCCGTTGTCTTCAACAAATTCGCCACGTCCTTGATCGGGCACGAGACACCGATTCCGCTGCCACTGCGCTACGACAAGTCGGTTGACTACGAGGCGGAACTCGGTGTCGTTATCGGTAAACGCGCGCGGCGGGTCACGAAGCGCACGGCAATGAAGCACGTTGCGGGGTATATTATTGTGAACGACGTGTCGCTCCGGGCAATACAGCGGAGCGAGAATCAATGGTCCCGCGCCAAGGGCTTCGACGGGTCGGGGCCGTGCGGGCCCTGCATTGTCACTGCAGATGAAATACCCGATCCGCACCGTCTGCGCATTTCGTGCACCCTCAACGGAAAGACGGTGCAGTCCTCCAATACCGAGAATCTTATATTCAAGGTTGGCGACCTGATTTCGTTTATCAGCCAGGTCATGACGCTAGAGCCGGGTGACATTATTTCCACCGGCACTCCGGGCGGTGTGGGCGCCTTCAGGAACCCGCCGAGGTTCCTCGCGCCGGGTGACGTTATCGAGGTGCGGATCGACCGGCTCGGGTCGCTCAAAAACCGCTGCGAGAAGGGTTAATTGCGCTCTTCCGGCAACAGGATGCGGAAGAAGACGCGGGTCTCCATCCGCTGCTCCTCACGGTCGTAGTCCCCTCCACTCACCTCCGGACTGTATATAAACTCAAGCAACCCTTCATCCTCCAACTCCTCCATCCCGAGTTCCTCGTTGATCGGATGGCGGTATTCGTTCGGAATGCGCAGGTAGTGCTCAATTCCGTATTCGCGGAGAAACCGCGCGCGTTCCTCGGGATCGTTCATATCGTATGCCGCCTGGATGTCCCAATCGTCGAGGTGCACGATGGTTATGGAGGGATCGAGGACATAGTGGCGGTTTTCGTGTGTGAGCAGCTTCCCGTCCCGGAGGTTTTCGTTCGCATACTCCCAAGTGTCCACGTCAGCGCCGTACCGCAGCCGGAGGAAAAGGTCCGCCGGCATGCCGGGATTGCGGAAGGCGTCCAACGCAAGTTGGTTGAAATGCTGCCCCTCGACCGTCCGCGCGCCGGAGAACTTGAACCCCATGAGCCCGAAGGTCATCCCCGGGGTAACAAGTATCGCCAGCAACATCAACCCGCTGCCTCCGGCCAGGCCCTTGCAGGCGAGGGCGAGATTCGGATCTCCACCGGCCGCGATGCGCTTCAGCCAGTAGAATGGCAGGCCGGCCAGAACGGCAGCCGGCGCCATGATTCCGAGAATCTGATACAGATAGAAATCGGCCAGAAGATACTTGTAGCCGAGATAGCCCGCCGCGGTCAGGTAGACAAGAAACACCGGAATGACAGCATCGCCATCCGGCATGCGGCCCGTGCGCCGGTAATTCCAGCCTGCCCAGCCTGCGGCAACAAGCGGCAGCAGCAGAAACACCGGAATGAAGAAGCCCGGAAACTTCGGCGCCATTTTGTAGTGATGCGGCCAGACGTAGTAGGACCGGCCGGCGATCTGTTCGCTCTGCCGGTACGCGTCGTTTGACGTGGTGAAGGAAGTAAGTCTGTATAGACGCGCGAGCCAGCCGGCGGAGCGCAGCGAAGTGTACTCCTCCCCCGGGCCGGCAGGGGTGAGAATATCGTACCCGTACCAGAACGGCCAGCTTGCCCGGAGCCGCCAATAAAGGTTGTTCGCGCGGCGCTGGTAGTCCGGGTGCCCCTCGTCGCGGTCGATCCCCTGATGCAGGTCGTGGTAGAATTCCGCAATCTTGCCCACTCCATCCCCGACGCGGAACCACTCTATTTCTGCGGAGCGCAGAACGTCCGGGTTCACCCTTACGCTCGTGGTGAAAACCTCCGGGAAGAACGAGTAAACGGGATTCCCCGTAAGGACCCAGTTCCTCACGTACCAAGGCAGGGAAATGCCGATGCAAACCGCAAAAGTGCAGATGAAAAACTTGCCAAGATAGAATGACCGGCGCACTCCTCGCCCGGACCGCAGGTAATCGAATGCAATCGCCGCGAGCCACGGCACCCAGAGCATCCCCATCATGTAGTTCAGGTTCATCCCGATGGCAGGCATAAGCGTGAACGCCACCAGCGCCCCGCGGCTCCGCGCGGTGAAGTAGAGCGTGCCGAAATAGACAAATGCCGCAGTATAAAAAATTGCAAAGGCATAATCGGAAGCGTAAGTCGTGTAGGCGATGCCGTTGGGCAGCGTGCGAAAGAGAATCGTTGAGGCTGCCGCCACGGCATGGCTGCGGAAAACCTGAACCGCCGTCAGATAGACAAACACGCAGGCCAACAGGCCTGAGAGCGGCGCGGCGAAGCGTTGGTGCATGTCGCTCCAGTCGGCGAACATTGTGGAGGCGAAGGCACCAAAGTTCGAATAGAGATGCGGGTAGTTCGCCCCGAGGCCGATGCCCACCTGGGCCTCCGCCTTGAAGGGGAAGGCGTTTTCGAGAAACGTCATCCGCGCGTAACCGAGATAAAGAATAAGCGAATCCCAGTACGTTTCCGGATAGAAGACCGCGTGCCAGAAAGTGGTAAGGGTGACGAGGAGCACTCCCACACCGGCGAGCACAAGAAAAGCGATCGTCAGCTTCGAGGTGGGCAGCGGGGGAATGTTTTCGTCCAATTGTCCACTTTTCCCAACCTCGAATACCGGGCGCAGCCTGCGCGCCAGGTATACCCCCCCGACGAAAAGTGCAATCCACAGCAACCAGGCAAAGGGCATGTATAGCAGCCGGGCCATCGTCAGCAGGATAAACGCAAACCCGGCAATCCCCCAGCCGAGAGCATACGCCGCTGCGATGGCGCCGGGCCAGCTCAGCCGCAGACGCAGCACCCGGAGGCATACCCAACCAAAGCCGAAAACGAGCGCGTTGACCACCAGCATTTGCAATACGTCGAGCGGCGGTGTGTTCGCCAGGGAGAAGGTCCACGGCCCGAACAGCGCGGAGAAAACCCCGAGCGGAAATTGTTCGCTATGAATGAGGGCGGTGTTTGAGTGAAAGAAATAGAGATAATTGAGCAGTCCGAAGACGGGCAGAAGCCCCACTCCGGCAAGAACGGCCAGCCCTGCCGCGTTCCGGTGCTGCGGCGGAGCACTCATCGGTCCTCGGGCACGTCGCCGCGGGAGGCGCGGTATTGCTGGAGGTAGTAGTAGCGGTCCTCGGGCACGTCGCCGCGGGAGGCGTGGTACTGCTGGAGGTAGTAGTAGCGCTCCTCAGGGGTTTGGGCGGGCCCGAGTGGCGGGGGAAGATAATCGTTATACTGAAGCTCGGCCGGGCCGGGCGGAGGCGGTGGTGTTTGCGGAAGCTCCTCCGGCGCTGGTGGTTGCTCGGCCTGCGCCGGCGCCGCGGCGGAGGCATGGTCCGCCGCGGGTGGTGGTGCGGGCTGCGGCGGTGGCTGGTCCACGTCCGGCGGCGGCGCACCCGGCGTCCAGCCGTAAACCGGCAGGTGCTGCGGGGCGCCCCATGTCCAGGGGCCACCTTCGGGGAATTCGCGGCGATCGCGCTGCTGCTCGGTCATTGCGGTTTGGCTCCGGGGCTGGGCGGGTTGGATTGGAGCTTGCTCGCCCCGTCTGGGTCAGCGACGCTTTGGGCGCGGCGGAGATTGGCGGGAGGAAGCGATTTGGCAAGCATGCAATCATCCGTGAAGAGCGTAACCGGTGCCATGCTCGGGCGGCATCGGTGCGGCTGCAACGGGGAAAGGGGGCGGAACACGGGCCGCGCGTCCGTGGAAGAGTCATGCTCCTGCTCCAACTGATCTACCCGCTCGCGCTGCTGCTGTGCCTCGCCACGGGGATGCTGCAGCTCATCATCCAGCCTTCGATACTGCGACATTATGCCTCGCGCGAGGCGATCGTGCTCGGTGCGGCACTCCTGGTTTTTCTCGCGGGAGTCCTGTCCTTTGCGTGGCTGGAACTGTACTTCGTCGGGAGCGGAAGCGTCCCCCTGATCCGGGAGGTGTTCCTCTCGACCGTGCTCATGCTGCTGGTCTGCGTGGTGACGTGGCCCGGGGCGAAGGAGGCCGACCTGAGCGCCGTCGAGCGCTGGAGCAAGCGCTCGTGCCTTGCCGTGCTCGCGCTGACCGCCGGGGCGTTCGCGTGGTCGCTCGGTTACTTCCAGGTGATCGGCTGGCTGGTGGACTTCCGCGAGCTGGAGGACGGCGTGGTGGAGGCGTTTCTCGCCGGCTCCTGGTATGCCTTCACGATGATGTGCTTTGTGGCGCTGACTGCGGCGATCACCGAGGAGGTCATCTTCCGCGGCTACCTGCAGGGCCGGCTGGAGGGATCATTCCTTGGCCCTTGGGGAGCGGCCATCCTTGTGGCTGGGCTGTTCGCGCTCGGGCACGGCAACTATGTGGAACCGTGGGGCCTGAAGGAACTCCAAGTATTCATCCTCGGCCTTGTGTTCGCCTTCGCGAAGCTGAAGTACGGCCTGCTTGCGGCCGTGCTTGTCCACCTTGGGCACAACGGCATTTCACTGGCGGTTCAGGCGATCCTGCTGACGTTCTAATACCACCTCGTCCGGGCTGGCTGCAGGCGGACGGAGTACCTGTTGGCGGAACCCCGATGGATGCGGACTTCGCGCTCCCAGGGGATGTAGCCATGGCGATAGACGGTCACGTCGTAGCGCCCCTCGCGCAGGCGCGTGTTGTATGGCGTCTGGCCGACGTAGATGCCGTTGATATACACCTCCGCCGGGCCGGGTGAGGCGTTGACGTAGAGCGGCCCTTCACGGGCCTCGTCCCCGGGCCTGCGCCGCAGGTCCTGCCCCGGATCGAGACGGGGTTGGATGCGGTCCACGAAGGGCGGCCCCGGACGGTAAGGCCACGACATGTCGTAGCCGGGCGGAAGCGGCCGCGCAGGGAAGGACCGGTACGGGTCCGCCGTGTAACGCGGCAGGGACGGGACCACGGGCGGCAGGGCGGCGATTCCCGGCGCGTGGCGTTCCTCCAGCCCCTCCACGTTGATCCGCGTCCAGGACTCGCCCATCCACGGAATCCAGACGCGGCCGGCCAGCGGGTTCTCCCAGTCCTCGTTCTCCTCGCGCTCCATGCGGAAGGACTCCAGCAGTTCCGCCCACCGGTTGCGCAGCTCGCGCTGGAAGTGCCCGCGCAGCGATTCCGGCGAAGCGGTCACCGATCCGTACGTGCCGCGGAAGCTGTGCGCCGCGAACGGCCAGCGCACCTCCGGCGCCCAAGCCGGAATGGCGAAGGCGTGAATGTATTCGGAACCGGGCTCGGAGACGGTGAAAAAGCCGCCCCCGCGGGGGAAAGTGACCGGGTAGGAGCGGCGGACCTGGTTTTGCCACTCGAAGTTGGAGGGCACGACCTGGCGGGTAATCCCCTGCGCGTCGGTCATGAAGATGAAAACGAACGCATCGGCGTCGGTGCGGACGGCAATGCGGACGGGATCGCCGGCTTCGTAGCGGAAGCGATCAGCTTCAACGCTGACGGCAATCGGACGGAAGCGGGGGGGAGCGGGAGGCTCTTCGGCCTCGGGCTCCTCGGTGGCTTCGGGAGCGGCCTCTTCAGCCCCGTCGGGAGCGGCCTCATCGTCGTCTGTTTCGATCAGGACCTGCTCCTCGTTCTCCGGCGGGTCAGCCTGCTCGTTGGCGAAGGCCAGCGCGGGGATCACGAGGAAGACAAAAAGTGCGGCAAGGAGACGGGGGGCAGTCATGATCGTGCCAACCTCCACTTCTGGAAGGATGGCTCATGACCACCCTTCTGGCAAGCTGGACTTGCGCGCGGGGCGCGAAGTTAGAGGTTTGGGCGGCGAAGGGCGAAAAAAAAGCGCAGTCTGTCTCGCCCTTTCAGGGCTCCGGTTTTCTCGGACCCTGCCTCCCAGGGCGTTGCCCTGGGCTATCATCTCGCGCCCTTTTGGGGCTTCATCACCAATCGCCGCAGCACCACCTGGGATCGCCAAACTCCTGTTTGGCGCTCTTCCCCCGTCAACCTACCTCCCGGCAACGCCCACACCCCGGCCGCATCTCACGCAGCCTGTCTCGCCCTTTCAGGGCTCCGGTTTTCTCGGACCCTGCCTCCCAGGGCGTTGCCCTGGGCTATCATCTCGCGCCCCTTTGGGGCTTCTCCCGGTGATCAGACCCCCCGCTGGGGAGTTGAACGGCGCAGCTCCGGCCCAACGGGCCAAAATATGACGGCCCCGGGCAACGCCTGGGGAACCTGGTCCGGTCAGGCAAAACGCCCTGATGGGGCACAACAAAAGCACGGCGAGTCCACCCGCAGACGCGGAGAGCACGTGATCCCCGAGCAGCCGGGATGCGCCCCTCAGTCCCCGCTTCTTCGGCAGAACAGCAGCTCGCTCTGAAAAACGACAAGCGTACGAGACGAAGGGCGGAAGATGAAGGGCATGCTGCTGCCGCGGAGAACCTCCCAATGCGGAGAGTCGCGGAAAAACGCGGAAAGCTCGTGCTTCCAGTGCCGGCGTGGGCTGAACTCCTCGTGCCAGTCGAGCGGACTGGAAATGGCGAGGGAGCCTTCCGGGCGGGTGAGGCGCGCCAGCAATTCGGGGAGAATATGGGGCTCGGGTACGTGATCGATCACATTGAGGCAGGCAACCAGGCCGAAAAGTGTGCCGTTTCGCTCCATTTCAGGGGCGAATTCCTCGAGCGTGACCGCCCGGACGTCCACCGCCGACGCTGCCCCGCAGGAAAGTCCGGTTGGATGAGTGACACGGAAACGCTGCACGGTGCCGGAGTCTCCGCTGCAGGGAATCCGGCCTTCGGTGGCATCCGGCGCGAAGAGCCAAAGGAGGAGGTCCGCCTTGGCGGCCATGGGCTCGCAGGGCACGGCGCGGCGGAAGTGCCCCCCCTCACGGAGCAACTCCCACAGGAACCGGCGGCAACCGGCGCCGGCATCCAGCGCCGGGAAGGGCGAGTGGATGCGCCCGGGCGGAGGACCGTCCGTGCTGCGGAGGAACCGTTCGGGAGGGCTGGAGGAGGCCGGGAACAACACGTCCGACCAGTCGTGCTCGATGCCCGCGGCGAGGATGCTCTCCTCTGGAGGCCGCTTCACTGGCTGGTGCTCCTCGCGGCGTGCGTGGGATTCCTTCTCGCGGGGGACGCGGCGCTGGCCGTGGAGGTGGACCGGGATACCCCGCCAGCGTTCGAGGTCATCGGACTGGACGACCGGCCGGGGCTCAAGGACTCCGTCCGCCTTTCAGCCCAGCGCGCCCGCCGCGCCATCCTCGAGCATTCGGGGCTGGACTGGGAGGGCACCGCTCGGATCATCTGGGCGGAGGAGCAGGCGTTCCTCCGCCAGACCGGCTTTCATCCGGAAAACGCCGCGGCCGCCGCGCGCCCGAGCGACATGACGATCTGGATCAACGCGCGGGCCTGGCAGCGCTCCACCCCCCACCAGCAGCAGGAGACGATGACCCACGAGTGCGGACACCTGCTGCTCGGCACGCTCCCCGGGGGGCGCGACCTGCCGCTTTGGGCCAATGAAGGCATCGTAATGCACCTGGCCGGGCAGTGGTCCACAGAGGAGCACCTGCGGCTGCTCACCGCGCACACCTTCGGGCAGTTGCCGCGCCTGGCGGACCTTGAGGAGGGCTTCCCGCGCGACGGGCCGTCGCAGTCGCTCGCCTACCGGATGAGCTACGCGGCCATCTCGGTCGTGGCGCAGAATTATGGCGACGATCCCGGGGAGGTGCGCCGGCTCGTGCAGCGGCTCGCCGATCCCATACTCGGGCCGCGGCTGGCGGATGAGTTTTGGGATGAGTTCCGCCGCGAGGGCTGGCAACGTGCCACCGAGCGTTCACTTGGGACGCGATTCACAACGGCGGTGATTGTCATGACCGGTACCAGCGCGATTTTCCTCATGATAGCGATACTCGTAATCGTTGCGTTCATCGCGGTGAAAAAACGCCGTGCAGAGCGCGCCGCCGAGATGGAGGAGGACGAGGCCTGGGCCGAAAGCCTCACGGAAGACGACATACAGGATATATACGGCGACCGGGAAGAGCGCTGGGACCCGGACGAACGGGAGTAACGCAAAGCGGATGCTGAATTGAAAGTGATGCCTCGTGCCAGACGGGGAGGCGCAATGGAACTGGCGGCCTTGCAACGGAATTGTATAGACAGACTGCAGTTTTGGCCCCTCTCCGGTGAAAAGCCCACCGGCAGCCGTTGCCATCCAAAATAGCGATCCCCCGGATGGCGGAAGGCTCCGCAACGTCCGGGGGATGCAATTATTCGTGGCCGGGACAGCGCCCTGCGGGTCCGTCTAGTCCAGCACCTCAGACACCGGCGTGTAGGACATGTCGAAGGCCTCGGCGACGCCGGGGTGGGTGACCTTGCCGTTGGCGACGTTGACGCCGTCCTGGAGCATGGGGCGGTGCCGGACGCAGTCGGGCCAGCCGTCGTCGGCGATCTGGAGCAGGATGCCCTGTGTGGCGTTCGTCAGCGCGAACGTTGAGGTGCGCGCCACCGCCCCGGGCATATTCGTCACGCAGTAGTGCATGATGCCCTGCTCTTCGAAGACGGGATCGCTGTGGGTGGTGGGGCGGGTGGTTTCGAAGCAACCGCCCTGGTCCACCGCCACGTCCACAAGCAGTGAGCCCCGCGGCATCATGGACAGGTGTTCGCGGCGGATGATCTTCGGGGCGCGCCGGCCGGAGATGTAGACACCCCCGATCACCACGTCCACACGCTGAAGCTGGTCGGCGACGGCCAGTTCGTTCGAGTAAAGCGTGGAGACGTTTTTCGGCATCACGTCGTCGAGGTATCGGAGCCGTTCCAGATTCACGTCCAGCATGGTCACGCGGGCGCCCATGCCGGCGGCGATCTTGGCGGCGTTGGTGCCGACGACGCCGCCGCCAATGACCATTACGCGGGCGGATTTGACGCCGGGCACGCCGCCGAGCAGCGTCCCCCGGCCGCCCATGGTGCGCTCAAGGTACTTGGCGCCCTGCTGGATGGAGAGCCTGCCGGCGATCTCGCTCATCGGGGTGAGCAGCGGGTGCCCGCCCGGGCCGCTCACCGTTTCGTAGGCGATGCAGACCGACCCGCTGTTGACCATCGCCTCGGTCAGTTGGCGCGAGGAGGCGAAGTGGAAATACTCGAACATAATATGTTCGGGGCGGACCATTTTGTACTCGGCGGGTACCGGCTCCTTGACCTTCACGATCAGCTTTGCCCGCTCGAAGACCTCCTCGGCGTTCGGAGCGATTTCTGCCCCGGCAGCCTTGTAATCCTCATCGGGAATGCCAGAGCCGAGCCCCGCCCCCTGCTGGACCACCACGCGGTGCCCGCGCAGGGTCAGTTCCTTCACCCCCGCGGGGACTACTGCCACGCGATACTCCTGGTCCTTCACTTCTTTCGGAACACCGATGATCATCGCTGCGTCCTCTCCATGAATGTTTTGCCGTCGAACCGTTCCAAGTGAACGGGTGAAGAAGCGGGAGGGTCAAGCCCCACGGTCCAACGCTCTGACGCGGACGGGTTGTCCCTTCATCCGTTGCGCCCGCCCGCCACGTTCGACCAATGGTCAAACGCGCGCCGGGGCCCGCGGGTCACCTGTGTGTGCCTCCCTGAGCGCCAACGCATCACCACCGAGAAGGAACCCCATGAGGACTTTGCTTGCCGCCGTGCTTACCGCCGCCCTCGCCGGTGGTTTCCTGCCGGGGAGCGGCCCCGCCCAGCCCGGCAACCTTGAGGAGCTGGAGTCGATGTTCCCGGACGACTTCCGCCGGCTCGAACTCGGCTGGGAGCATTACCTCACCCCGCCGCTGTCCGATGCCGCGCATTTTGCCGCCTTCAACCTGCACCTGATCGCTGGCGTGCAGCCGGAAGACGAACCGCTCCGCCTCCACCGCCTGCGCATGGGAACGGCCGGGTTCCGCGACGAGGCGGAACCGATGGCACTCGACGGTCTGCCGGATGACTTTGTCCTGCAGGCCATGACCCCCAACCCCTACACGCAGTCCCTTGTCCTTGCCGGGCAGACTGCCGGCGGGCCGGCCGTTTTCGCCGCACCGCTCGATTCGGAGGCCGCGGTGGACGGGCCGTGGGAGCCGCTGGAGCAACTGCCGGAGGGCTTCGACGGCAACTTCTTCAAGGGCCACAGCTACGACGGGCATTTGTTCCTCTTCTCGCGCCTTCCGCGCGGGGACCGCCCGGAGCTGGCCGCCCACACGATCAACCTCGGCCTGCCGGAGGAAATGCGCTCCTGGACCACGATGCCCCCGCCTCCGCAGGTCCGCCGCGGCGACAGCCTGGTGATGCTGCGCAACCGGGTTTACCAGCTCGGCGGCGAGGTGCTTCCGGAGGGGGGCGGCGAGCCGCAACCGGGTCATGTGCCATTCCGCACCACCTACGAACCGCCAGATTTCACCGAATGGGAACGCATCTACCGCCCGGTGCCGGTACGCTACACGGACACGGTCGGCTTCGGTTACGGATCGGCGATCTTCCTCGCCCAGCGCACCTATGAAACCCCGGAACCGGAGGAGGGTGAAGAAGCCCCCGAACCGCCCAACGCCTTGGACCTCCAGGTCGCCATCGACGCGGGCGGTGGGGACTTGAGCCATTGGCGGACCCTGATCCTGGAGCATCCACCGGCAGAGGTCCGCTCCCTCGTCGTGGACCCGGGCTACGGGCGCCTCCTCCTGTTCGCTGAGCCGGAGGACGCGGACGAGGAGGAGCTGCGCATGAGCGCCTACCCCCTTCCCTCCTGGATGCCCGCGCGCACCCCATCCGACGAGGAGGCCGAGCGCGCCCACTACGCCAAACATGCCGTCGAACCGGCGCGGCTGCCGGTCGACACCCTCCTCAGCGGCATGCAGGAGGAAGGGGCCCATGGGCTCATTATTATTCCCGGAGACGACGAGGATACCTCCCTCGACCTGCGCCTGCGCATGGGCTCAACCCGCCACCGCTACCTGACCATGGGCACCATGTCGACTTTCCTGGAGGGCTCCCAGGCGCAGGAGGCGAGGAGCCGGTACAGCATCGGCCAGACCCCCGCATACATCATCCTCGACCCCAATGGCAACGAGGTCGGCCGCCACGAAGGAAGCATCCCGAGCAATGAGGAGCTTTTCCGCCTGACTTCGCCGCTCCGCTCCGGGAGCATTGATTGACCGCCAAGGGCGCCACAGGCCCTCACTCAGGCGGCAAGGAGGTTCCTCAATGTACCGTGACAAACTGATGCCCGGAGCCATTCTGCTCCTGGCCGTCGCGCTGCTTTTCAATGGCGTGGCGCTGCTCTCCCGCCCCGATCCACAAGCCCGGGGGATTGCCCCTGCACCTTTGGCCGCCGCGGACCAGACGGGCCCACGCATCGACCCGCCCATCTACTACCTCTCCCGCAACACCTACTTCATCACGGCGGGAAGCGACGGGCGGGAGGTCCACCTGTGGTTCTACAACCACAGCCCCGTCATGCGGCAGAACTCGATCGAGCACGTGCTCTCCGAACGGACCCGCTGATCCCGGGGGAAAAACCGGATTTCCCGCTCGCTCCCGAGCAGGCGCGGGGCTTGCACCACAGCCATGTGGGCCCGTAAAAGCGCGCCCATCCGGCTACCCCCACGACGCGAGACCGTCCTTTGATCATCGACCGATTGCTCGACCTGGAGAAAGCCCCCGCGGCACGCAGCTACGGCGCCAATGAATACAATCTGGACCGCTACCGAGCGCTGCTCGAGTCGCTCGCCAATCCGCAGCAGGGGCTCGGCTTCCTCCACGTCGCCGGCACCAAGGGCAAAGGGTCCACCTGCGCGATGGCCGAGGCGATGCTCTCCGGCCTCGGCCACCCCACCGCGTTCTATTCCAGCCCGCACCTGGAGCACTTCGGCGAGCGCTTCCGGCTCGATGGCATCCCCCTGACGGCCGCGGAGTTCGAGGCCGCTCTCCAGTCCTTCTTTGATCTCCTGCCGCCGGAAGTGCGGGCGACCTTCGAGGGGCCGCACTCCTACCGCACCGTCTTCGAAACGCTGACGGCCCTCGCCCTGATCGAATTCCGCAAGGGCCGCGACGCCGCCCGGGCAGCCGGGCGCAAGCCTCAGGTCATTTGCTGGGAAACGGGCCTTGGCGGCCGGCTGGACTGCACGAACGTGGTGGACCCGCTGGTCACGGCAATCACGACGCTCGGGATGGACCACTGCCGCCTGCTCGGCGACCGGATCGAGCAGATCGCGGCTGAAAAGGCAGGCATCGTCAAGCCGGGCCGGCCGGTGATCGTTGGCCGGCAAAAACCGGAGTACCACGACGCCGTCTGGCCGGTGCTGGTGAGCCGCGCCGCGGAGATGGGCGCGCCGGTCGTCCGCGCATGGGAGCACAACCCCGTGCTCGCCTCCCGGCCCGTGCCGGAGGGCCAGGTCGTCCGGATGCGCTTCCCGGACGGCGCCGAGGCCGAGGGGTTGCTGCCACTGCGGGGCGGCTTCCAACTCGGGAACCTGGAAGTGGCTGTGGCCTCGTGCTGGTACGCGCTGCGGGCGCTCGGGCTGCCGGCGCCGTCGGGGGAAGCGCTGCTCGCGGGACTGACCGGGACGAGCTGGCCCGCGCGGTTCGAGGTGGTGGAACGGACGGGCCGGCCGGCGCTGGTGCTCGACGGGGCGCACTGCCCGCTGAGCGCGGAGGCACTCGGCCGCGAGGCGGGGCGCTGGCTGGCCGCGCGTGGCGAGGACCGCGCCGTGCTCCTCTGGGCCATGCAAAGGGACAAGGACCACGCGGCGTTCCTGCGCGCACTCCGGGCGGGGCTCGGGAACGGTACACGTATAGACAGGGCGGTAACCTATCCCGTGGTGAGCGTGCGGGGCGCGGCGCCGGAGGAGCTGGCCGCAGTAGCACGTAAGGCGGGACTGGAGGCGGAAGCAGCGGCTGATGCGCAGAGCGCGCTCCGCCTTGCGGAAAGTGCCGGCCTGCCGGTCATCGCCGCGGGGAGCCTCTATACGCCGGCGGTGCTGCGGCGCGCGGCAGTGACCCCCCGAGAGGAGCAACCCGGCGCCAATGCACTCCCACGACTTTGAATTGCTCTCCGAGGAGAGCGGCCCCGCCGGCACGCGCGTGTTCGAGGTTCGCATTTCCGCCGCAGGGCTTGTGCGCCGTTACGAGTATGATCCAGTGGGAGATAATATACAGCTTGCCGGGGACAAGGAGCCTCTCCTCGTCGGCGGCCACGATATGACCTCCATCATCGGCAAGCGGGTGCGGGAGTGGCTCCGGACCGAAGTCCTCGACTCCGGCCGGCAGCAATAAGCGAATTAATTCGCCACGGAGCATCCTGGGAGTCTGAAATGGCGAAGGAATCCCCGAAAAAAGCAACCGCCACCTCCGCGGCATGGGTGGATGAGTATGCCGGTGGCAATCCGCAGGTGCGTGATTTCTATTCCACGGATTGTTTCGACTGGCGGCCTGCCGTGGCCCGCCGCAAGCCCGGAGAGTGGAACCCCTTCACCGCGGAGGAAATCACCGAGTGGCGCGAGTCCCTTCTGCCGCACACCGAAAACACGGCACTGCTGGACCAGTTGGAGGTACTCCGTGACCCGAACGCGATCGTGTCCATAACCGGACAGCAGGCAGGTGCGGCGCTGGGCCCTCTCTATACTATCTATAAGGCCTTTGCCGCACGACACTGGGCGCGCAAAATACAGAGTGAAACCGGCCGGCCCGCCGTGGCGCTCTTCTGGGTCGCCTCCGACGACCACGACCTGCCGGAAGTGCAGCAGGCGCACTGGCTCGCCGCGGGAGGTGAGTTGTGTGGTGCCTCGCTGGCGGAAAGCGATACGACAAGCGGAGCGCCCGTTTCAAAGAGACCCGTTGCTCCCGGGCTGGCGCGCGCATTCATCGCAAAGCTGGCGGAAACGACCAACGACACGGAGTTCCGGGCCGGTGTGATGGAGGCCCTCGAAAAAACTCTGCTCGCCGAGGGCGCGACTTTCGAGAGTCAGTTTATCTCTCTTGCGTGCCGCTGGCTCCTCCCACTCGGAGTCGTACCAGTCGTGCCGCGGCTGCGCTTTCTCCGCCGGCGCGCGGCGGACGTGATACTAAAAGAAATCGAGTCCGCCCCCACCGCCAACGAATCCATACGGGACCACGGCGAACGCATTGGCACGCTCGGGTGGAAACCCCCGCTTCATCGCGAGGGGAATGAACTGAATGCGTTTCTGGAGTGGGAGGGGGTCCGTGGAAAACTCTCGCTGCACGGCGGGCGAGTGACCGTCAGCCATCCCGCCGGGCCGAATAATATACTCGCCGAAATGAAGAGTGAAGAGCTGCGGGCCCTGCTGGAGAAGGAGCCGGAACGTTTCTCCCCCAATGCGATTCTGCGGCCACTTGTGCAGGACAGCATTTTCCCCTCAGCCATCTATACGGCCGGGCCAACGGAG
>SLMS01000081.1 GCA_007133495.1 Candidatus Sumerlaeota bacterium
GACGCCACCGTCCAGATGCGCCTGATGGACAATCGCGTGCCATCAATCACCTCCCCCGGCGCAATTCTCTCCCACCGCGGTGGCGCCAGCAGCGGCCAGTTCCAGGTCAACTGGGGGGAGATATGGACACGCGAAGCGCTTCACCTTCCTCATCCACTTTGGAATCGGTTCCCCACCAGCGACGAGGACCCCTGGTTCGGCGTGCGCAGCGAAACCCACCTGATGAACCACCAAGGCAGCCAATACGCGGACGGCCGCGACCGGCACGCCTATACCGACACGCCCATCGAGCCAACCGCACCCAACTACTACCAGCCGTTCCTCGAGGACAGCCTCCATCAGAGCAACAACAACCTCCGCGGCTACGAAAACCTCTGGCAGCACCAGCAGATCGATTGGCCCACCTACGAATACGAAACCATGAAGAACCTCGCCCAGTACCACGGCTTCCCGGTCTATCGCACCACACCGGACGGGGACCTGATCACCGGCCACGATGCCAATGGTGAGCCCATCGTGCGGTCGTTCAGGGAAGTCTTTGACAAGAGGGAGTTCGATGACCCGAACGCGATCGACCCCGACAACGCGCCGCCCATCTACTTCATCGACACCATTGACGGGAACCCGCCTGCCCCGGACGGCTCAAACATGGCCACCATCCGGGACACGGGGGGGAGACCTTTCTACTATGGCAACTTCTTCATTGCGGCGAACGTGTATTTCGGTGGCATCGGCAACTCCCCCTCCCTGGATCACCCCCGCAAACCCGACGATTCCATAGGCCAGAGAATTGATAATGTGGGTCTATATGGCCTCCTGTACACCTACGGATCGACGGAACTCCAAGCCAACGGGGACATCTTTGGGTCCATCATTGCAGAAGGTGGCTTCCTGGGCGGTGGCAGTTGGGAGATATTCTATGACCACAAGCTGTCGGACGAGAACCGGACACGGGTGGGCTCGCGCCTTGTGGCCGACCTGTGGAACACCTTCTGACGGGTCAGCGCCCGCCCGCCGGCCGCTCAGCCACGGGCCGCACCCACACATAAACGATCACCTCGTGGCGCGAACGGGCACCCGAGCCACCTTCCCGTTCCGAAGCAGCCGGCTGCTCCTTTCCGGCGAAGACGACCTGTGGGTGATTCGGCCGGAGCGACGACCGGCCGCCAACCCGCACCGTCCCCCCATCCCGCGTCAGCGGCTCGTCCAGCCCGCGGATGGCCAGCTCCGTGGCCACGCGTATCCGCCCGTCCGCCGTGACCGCGCTCGGCAGAATCTTCCCTTTTAGTTCCACCCGGCCCGGATGCGTCGTCCCCCGTGCCTCTTCCTGCACGGTTGAAATCTCGTAAACCTCCAGGTTCGGGACCTGGGCCTGGTGCGCCGCCACCACGCCACGTGCCAGCGTATTGCGGGGAAGCTCCAGCGGCCCCTCGCGCAGCCGGCGGTCCAGATCGGTGAACTGCTGCTCGTTCAGCAGCCCTGTCTTGACCACATAAACGCTGATCTCCACGGGCGGCTCCGGTGAGTCGAGGAGCTGCACCAGCCGCTGCGCCGTGAAGTGCAGCTCGCTGCGCGCAAACGCGTCGCCGTAGCTCTCCGGCACCTTCATCACGAGCGTGCGCTGGCCTTCGGCGGTGTAGGTCACCCCTTTCGCGTTCAGCGTGGACGTGCCGTGCAGCAGTTCAAGGCGCTTGAGGACCGTCTCGGGGTGCTGGTGCTGCAGCACGAAGCGCTCCTCGTGCACCGTCTCCGCCCCCGCGGGCAGCAGGAGCGCCAAAAGCCCAAGAGTCCAGATCAGAGTGAAGAAGCGGTACATGGCAGAAAAACCTCCGGGAACAGTGAGAACAGGAATCGCGGGGCATCGCGCCACTGCTCCCACAACACTGGCAAGCGGTTTCCGCAAACGAAAATGCCCGCTCCGGGAGGGCCCGGAACAACCCTTGCCCACAAGGGGCGCAGGCGGGCATCTCAGCCGCCGTCTTCAAACGGAAAGGAACCCCAGAACATGAAAGCCGAGCAGCTCCTCGCCACGCTCCGCGAGCAGTACAAGGAGTGGGAAGACGACAAGGAGTCCGAAGAGTACAAGGCCCTATTCCACGCCTTCTGCTTCATCAGCTACAAGATGGGCGATTTCCAGAAATACCTCAACGAAATGGCGGAGAAGGAAAAGAAGTAACCTCCTGCCGCCACCACTCCCTGCCACGCCTCCGGAGTTCCCATGAGCAACCCAGTACGCGTCCGCTTCGCCCCCTCCCCCACCGGTTTCCTGCACGTGGGGGGTGCCCGCACCGCCCTTTTCAACTGGCTGTGGGCGAAGAAAAACGCCGGCACCTTCATCCTCCGCGTCGAGGACACCGACGTGGAACGCTCCACCGAAGTTTCCACCGAGCAGATTCTCGAGTCCCTCCAGTGGCTCGGCCTGGAATGGGACGAGGGGCCCTACTATCAGAGCCAGCGCACCAGCCTCTACATGGAGCACCTCGAGCGGCTCCGCTCCGAGGGGAAGGTCTATCCCGCCTTCGAGACGAAAGAGGAACTCGACCGGATGCGCGAGCAGGCCATGGCCGAAAAACGCAATCCCATCTACAACCGCGCGGCGCTCCGCCTCTCCCCCGAGGAGGTCCAGGAACGCATGGACTCCGGCCAGCCGTTCGTCTGGCGCTTCAAGGTGCCGGACGAGGGGCATACCGTCGTGCCCGAGACGCTCATGAGCGGCGAGTCCGAATGCCGGTTCGACAGCGCCGCCATCGGCGATTTCATCATCACCCGCCCCGGCACCGTCGAAAACCCCGGCACGCCGCTGTACAATTTCGTCTGCGCCGTGGACGACGCGCTCATGGGCATCACCCACGTCATCCGCGGAGCTGATCACCTCAGCAACGCCGCCAAGCAGGTGCTCCTCCTCCAGGCAATGGGGTATAACGTTCCCGTCTATACGCACCTCCCCCTGATCACCC